>DAOTYI010000101.1:0-3056 GCA_034434895.1 Anaerolineae bacterium | reverse complement strand
TCCCCCAACCCCCTTCCCCTCTCCGTGGCGGAGAGGGGAAGGGGGCCGGGGGGTAGGGGTGAGGTCGAATCGAACATGGTCGAGGCAGTCATTCGTCTTTGGTCATTCTTTGCGGATCAGGATCAGATCGTGAGTGCGCAGCCAGGGCAGGTGTGCCAGCAGCTCGCAGCATGACCAGCTCCACCAGGCCAGCCGCCGGGCGATGGGCGGGGCCAGCGTCACCCGCCGGGCGGTGAACTCGCCGTGGGGGAAGAGCTGCCGCAACTGGCGAGGGTGGATGGCCCGCACCGCCGGGTTGTCAAACCCCTGGAAACGAAAGTCGTAGGACAGGACCGCCCCACCCGGCCGCAACACACGCCACATCTCCCGGGCGATCCGCTGTCGCAGCCCCTCATCCAGTACCGAGGTCAGGACGGTGAACTGGAGCACCAGGTCAAAGCAGGCGGATGGGTAGGGGAGGGCACCGGCGTCGGCCACAGCCAGGGGGGTCGCAGCCGGGAGCCGCTGCCGCGCCTGGACTACCCGGTCAGGCAGCAGGTCACAGCCGTGCAACCGGGCCGGGTCGGCCCCCCAGCGGAGCAGGTCCAGCAGCACGCCCCCCTCGCCACAGCCCACCTCCAGGATGTCAAAGCGGTCGAGCGGCTCAAAGCCGGCCTGCCGTAACAGCCGCAGGGCGGTTCGCTCCCGGGTCTGCACGGTGAACAGGACATCCGGCCGGAAGAGGCTGTACAGTCCCCGCAGACGAGGGTCTTGCGCCCGGCGGGCATATTCGGCACGGATGCGGTCAAGTTCATCCATGGTCGTTCCCTCTTTTCCACGGCGGTCCCATAGGCGTCAAGGTAAGCGACTCAAGTAGGGGCAGAGCGCCGCTCTGCCCCTACTCAGGGGCCTGCGTCCGGGCGTCCACCTGCGTGGACGCCTCCGTCCGCGCAGCCGGACGGCCGGGCAGCCGAAGGCATTGCCTTCGGCTACCCGGTGCGATTTCCAATCGCCTGCCCCTATTCGACCCTGATCTGCCCATAGACCTCAAAGGCATTGCCGTCCAGGTCCTTGACGACAAAGCCGACAATGTACGGGCCTGGCGCGGCGTCCAGCGTCTTCCAGGCAAACATCTGATCGCCAAAGGTCAGGGTCTTGCCCTCCTGGGTCGCTGCCCGGACAACCCGGCCACTGCTGTCCAGGTCGAGCCACCTTTCCAGGACGGTGAACCGGTCCCCGGTCTGGGGGATGATCTCGCGCGGCGAACCGGTCCCTCCCTCGCCGGTAAAGCCGTACACCTGGCGCAGGGAGCCGTTGCTGAAGTAGAGCCGGGCGTACCGCGATTCGCCGCCGTCGGCGTAGGTGTAGATGCCGTCCACGGTATAGACCGCTTCCTCAAACGTGGCCCCGTAGCTCTGGGGCGTAAACAGGGCCACCACCTGGTCCACCCCGTCGTCAATGGCAAAGACGACCGGCTCCCACTCGAACTCCAGGGTAAAGTTGCCATTTGCCGGCCAGACCGGATAGTAGATGCCGTCAATCTCGCGGGTGTCGGCGCTCTCCAGATAGTCCTGGTCGGCTACAAAGATCGAGTTCGCCTCCTGGTCGTAAAAGCCGACAAACAGGTAGGCGTAGCCGATGTTTTGGCCCTGGACGTCGGTGCTCAGCACCACCGGGCGGCCCGGCGCGGCCACATCGTCCGACAGGCGGAGGGGCGACAGGGTGATCCGACCGGCGCCTGGGCCACGGACGGCGGCCCCCGGTTCGGGGATGGCCAGCTCCCTGGCCGTGCGCTGGAAGGAACGGCCGGTGTAGTGGAAGGCCAGGAAGTCATCCCACAGCGAGACGTCGGCAAAGCGGCTGGCGATGGCCGTGTAGGATTGCGGGCCGGCCAGAGGGGAGCCGAAGAGTTGGGAGTTGGGAAAGTAGATGGAGATGCCGGTCGCGCCCGGCTTTTGGACACCATGTTTTTCGGCAATGACCGCCTGGTGCAGGGCGGCCAGCACCTGGTCGGCGGCCCTGGATACATCACCGCCCATTTCCCGTTTCAACAACTGCACAAAATTGCCCAGGTCAAGGTAGGAGGGTGGCACCTGCTGCCCCCACACGCTGGTAAAGGTCTGGGCATAGGTCCGCGCCCGGGCCACCTGGGACTGATTCGCGTTTTGCAGGGCGTAGGCCAGTTCGTTGACGCTGTCCACCAGCGCCGGAATGGCCGTCAGGTCTATGGCGCTGAGGGTGCTGTTCCGGCCCATCTGCTCCGCCACCTCTTCGGCGCCCGGCAGGCCCCACATGCCGAACAGCCCGCCCATCGGTGAACCGCTCTTGAGCAGTTCGGCGCGGGCCTGCTCATCCACGATGCGCTGGTCATCCTGGATGTAGCTCTCGACGATGAGTCGGCTCAGTTCAGCACCGTCCATGTCGGGGTTGCTGGCCAACCGCTCCAGGAAGCCGGTGTAGGCCCAACCCAGGGCCGGCTCGGTTTCCTGCGAGACGACGGCATAGCGAGCGTGGGGCGCCAGCGCGGCCAGGACCTCCAGGTGGCCCATCAGGCAGGCATCCATGCCGATCAGCTCAAACCGGGCCAGGCCGGTGCGGTCGCGGATGGTTTGTAATGCTTCATCAATCTCCATCAGGTACAGCTCATCGCCCAGGTGAGAGGCCAGAGGGATGTTGGGGTCGCCCCGACCCCCCGGCGCGGGGTCGCTCCAGCCGCCGGGCCAGCCCATGCCGTGGTCGGAAAGGATGAGCACATGCCTGTCGGCGGGATAGGTCTGGACTGCCCAGGTGACAAAATCAACCAGCGTGTCGCCCGCCGACATGTTCATCTCGCCCACCTCAGCCACCAGCTCGGAGTTGACCCGTGTCAGGTCGTCATCCTGGGTGATGTAGAAGCGTTTGGTGGTGGTCCAGTTACCGTCGCCCTGGTAACCGGCCACGAAACGGTCCACCTGGGCGACGATCTGCACCCGGTCGGTGGAGCCGACGCGCTCGGCTTCGTTCAGGTCCACATAGATATCCTGCTCCAGGATCTTGTCGTCGGCATCCTGGTAAAGCATGACCAGCCAGGTCTGTCC
>DAOTYI010000100.1:0-16648 GCA_034434895.1 Anaerolineae bacterium | reverse complement strand
ACCCCCACCCTTGCCCCTCGCCCCCTGTGGACCGCGTCGCCCACGGTCAGCGGCGGATCGCTGCCAACAGCGACGCCGGTGGCCACGCCGGCCAGGCCGACTGCCGCCGCTCTGCCTCCTGCCGGGTCGAACCCGCCGGCCGTGCGGTTGCTCATCCCCAACCTGGGGCTGGATGTGCCGGTAGTGGAGGTAAGCTGGGACATTATCCTGGAAGGGGGAACCTGGCACAGTGTGTGGCAGACGGCCGACGGCGCAGCCGGACACCATCGCAACAGCGCCAACCCCGGCGAGGCGGGCAATGTGGTGATCTCCGGTCACCATAACACCCGGGGGCAGGTGTTCCGCCAGGTGAGCGAAATCGGGTTGCCGGGCGCTCAATTCGGCATTGGGGACCAGGTGATCCTGGTGGCAGCCGACGGTCGGCAATACACCTACCAGGTTACCGCCTGGGAACGGTTTGCGGAAGAGGGGGTGCCGGCAGCGGAGCGCCGCGCCCATGCCCGCTACCTGGACCCTACCGCCGAGGCTACCCTGACTCTGGTCACCTGCTGGCCATACGAGGGCAACTCGCACCGGGTGGTGGTCGTCGCCCGGCTCAAATAATGAGCAATGCACAATGGGCAATGAGCAAGGTGCTGGTTGAAGATTTGCTGGGGCGACGGAATTTGCACTTTCACAAATGAACTGGATGGGCCGGATGCGAGTCAGACCTTGGGCAGCCCTCCGCTGGGTAGTTGCCCTGCTGCTGGCAGCTCTGGCCGCCTGGCTCAGCCTGCGGCAGGTGCGCTGGCCCTCTGTGCAAACCATCCTGGCCGGGGCCAGCCTGCCCCTTCTGGTCCTGGCCCTGAGCACCGTCCTGGCCACCACCATCGCCAAGGCGCTCCGCTGGCAGGCATTGCTGCGGGTGTGCGGACCCCCGCCGGGTCTGGGGCGCATGCTGCGCCTGATCTTCATCGGCCAGATGGGCAACAGCCTGTTGCCGGCCCGCCTGGGCGATGTGGCCAGGGCAGCGCTGGTCGGCCCCCAGACAGGGGGCGGATTCCTGGCCGCGATGGGCACACTCCTGGCCGAAAAGGCGCTGGACGGGGCGTTGGGGCTGCTGATCCTGATCGGTCTGGCCTTGTGGACGCTGCCTGGGGTGAGCGGAGATGAACCGCTGCCGGGCTGGTTGCGCGGTCCTCTGGTGGGGCTGGCCGCGTTGACCGGCGGGCTGCTGGCGTTGCTGGGGCTGGCCGCGATCCCAGGCCGGCCGGCTGACCGGCTCCTGGCCGCCCTCACCCGGCCACTGCCAACCCGGTTCCAGGAACGGTTGCGGCGCTGGCTGGCCGGGCTTGGGCTGGGGTTGAGCCTGCTCCGCCGACCGGGGGACGCCTGGCAGGCGCTGGCCTGCTCGGCCATCGTCTGGGGCCTGGCGGCGCTGACCAACGTGGTGACCCTGGCCGCGCTGGACATCCAGACGCCTGGCTGGAGTACCTGGCTGGTGTTGGTCACCGGCTACGCCGTCAACTTTTTGCCCACAGTCCCGGCCCAGATCGGCCTGTTCGAGTATGCCTGCATCCTGGCCCTGGCAGCCGCCGGTGTGGGCCGCGAGCCAGCGCTGGCCTTCGGGCTGGTGCTCCACCTGCTGGTCAGCGGGCCGCCGGCGCTCCTTGGACCGGTGAGCATGGCCGCCGAGGGGTTGAGCTGGGGACGGCTCTGGTCTGGTCCTCTGGAGGACACAGATGGCACTGCCTGAAGCCAGACCGGTGTATGCCTCGGTGATCATACCGGTGTTCAACGGCGCCGACACCCTGGGCGACTGCCTGGCAGCCCTGGCCCACCAGACCATCGGAGCAGAACGGTATGAGGTCCTGGTTGTGGACGACGGCTCAACCGACCCCTCAGCCCAGGTGGCCGCCCGGATGGGCGTGCCGGTCATCCGCCAGGAGCACGCCGGAGCAGGCCCGGCCCGCAACCGGGGAGCACAGCAGGCGCGGGGCCAGGTCCTGCTCTTCACCGACGCCGACTGCCAGCCGGAACACGACTGGATCGAGCAGATGCTGGCCCCGTTCGCCGACCCGGAGGTGGCCGGCGTCAAGGGGGCCTATCGCACCCGGCAGAGATCGCCGGTGGCCCGTTTCGCCCAGGCCGAGTATGAGGAAAAGTATGCCCGGCTGGCCCGGCGGGAACAGATTGACTTTGTGGACACCTACGCCGCTGCCTACCGCCGCGACCTCTTTCTGGCCCACGGCGGCTTTGACCCGGCCTTCCTGCTGGACGAGGACCAGGAATTTTCCTTCCGGCTGGCCAGGGCCGGTTGTAAGCTGGTCTTTGCCCCGGCGGCAGTCGTCTATCACCGGCATCCGGCCACAGTGTGGAGCTATGTCCGGCGCAAAGTGCACCTGGGCCGCTGGAAAGTGCAGGTCCATGTCCGGCACCCGGCCCAGGCGGTGCGCGACTCGTACACCCCCTGGACGCAAAAGGCGCAGCTCCTGCTGCTGCCGCTGACCGGTGTGGCGGCGCTGGCCGCCGCCCTGGGCCTGGTGCCCTGGGTGCCGGCCCTGTTGCTGGCCGGGTTGGGATGGGCCACCACCCTGCCGCTGCTGCTCAGAGCAGCCCGACAGGGCTGGCTGGTGGTAGCCGTGACGCCGTTCCTGGCGCTGCTCCGGGCCCTGGCTCTGGTCGTTGGCCTGGGATGGGGCCTGATCGAACTCAAGAATTTGATCCACAGAAAGGAGAGAAGAAGATGAAATTCAACAGATTGCGTGTATGGACGATCCTGCTCTTGCTGGCGGCCTTGCTGCTGACGCTGCCTCCCATCGCCATCGCTCAGGAGCCGACGCCCACCCCTCCCACCTGGACGCCGCCCACGATCTACAAGTACGCTGACGTCAGTTGCTGCGACCCCAACGGCCAGGTGAGGTTCACCATCACCGTGACCAACCCGGGTGCAGCCACCTGGTCCAACGTGCGCGTCACCGACCAGATCGATCCCCACCTGCGCATTGATGCGGTGACCACCAGCCGGGGGACTGTCACCATCACCGGCAACACGGTCGTGGTGAACGGGACCATCACCCTGGGCCCTGGCGAGTCGTTCGTCATCACCATTGTCTGTACAGTGCTCAGCTATCCACCCTCGGAAGAGCTGTACAACACCGCTTCGGTGGAATATACCGATCCTGACGGACGTCCGTGGGGGCCGATTGAGGTCGCCGTGCCGGTGAAGATTGTGCCCTGCACGCCACCGGTGATCCCCGAAGCTTCGACCCTGATCCTGTTGGGGAGCGGCGCCACCGCCCTGGCGGGCTATGTCGGCCTGCGGGTCCGGACCAGCCGCCGCAAGAGGGGCTGACCTTTGTCCCGATTCAGACTGCCGGGCAGGTTGCTCGGGCTGATGGTGCTGTGGAGCCTGAGCCTGAGCAGCCTGCCCCTGGCCCGCGCGGACGGCACCCCTCCCCCCCTGCCCGGCATCTGCTCCGAAAGCGACCGGTTCGGCGTGGCGGTGGCCGGCTGGATCGGCGGCTATGACGTGGAGCCGCTGCACGCCGGCTGGTACCACAACTTTACCACCTCCACCTCCCCACCCCACCCGGCCGCGATGAGATATGTGCAGACCATCCGCATTTCCGACGACGGTCCCTTTGCCGACCAGGCCTGTTCAGCCTGCCCCACCTGGCAGGCGTTGCAGCAGATGGCGCAGGCCAACCCCGGCAGCCTGTGGCTTGTCGGCAACGAGCAGGACCGCCAGGACTATGTCGGAGCCGCCCACTATGCCCGGCTTTACCACGACTTTTACACCTTTCTGAAAGCAGAGGACCCGACCGGCCTGGTGGGGATCGGAGGGGTGGTGCAACCCACCCCCATCCGGCTGCAATACCTGGACCTGATCCTGACCGCCTATGCCGATCAGTACGGCCAGGCCATGCCGGTGGAGGTGTGGAATGTGCACAACTATGTGCTGCGGGAAAAGCGCTGGTATGAAGGCTGTCCCGACTGCTGGGGCTGCGGCATCCCCCCCGACATCCCGGCCGACACCGGCCAGCTCTACGACATCCAGGACCATGACAACATGGGCTACTGGACCTGGCACATCATCCTGATGCGGCAGTGGATGCGCGACCGGGGCTACCGCGACCGGCCGCTGATCATCTCCGAATTCGGCATCCTGATGCCAGAGATGTACGGCTACGACTACTCCCGCGTGCGGCGGATGATGCTGGCCACCTTTGACTGGATGCGGAGCACCACCAACCCCGATACCGGCTACCCGGCCGACGGCAACCGGCTGGTGCAGGCCTGGTCCTGGTACAGCCTCAACGACCCGGCCTTTGAAGGCTGGCCCAGTTGGAACCACCTGTTCGACCCGACCACCAGGACCATGACCGCCCTGGGCCAGGACTTTGCCGCCTACACCGCCTCTCTGACCGCCCCCTTCCCCGGCAGCATTGACCTGTCCCCCACCTCCCTGCGGCATACCCCACCCGAACCGGAATCCGGCAGCCTGGTGACCATCACGGTCCTGGCCGACATCCACAACGGCGGCGGGGCCACGGCCGGGAATGTCCTGGTCCGTTTCGAGCGGGATGGGCAGCCGGCCGGCCAGGTCATCCTGCCCGACATCCCTGCCGGCGAATCGCGGGTGGCAGGCGTGGTCTGGCCCGGCCTGACACGGCGGCATCTCTACCAGGTGACCGTCACAGTCAACCCCGACGGCCAGATCGTCGAATGCGACCCCTCCAACAACCGCCTGACCGCCCCGTTGCTGGCCACGGATATTGCCGTCTACCTGCCCCTGATCCGCAAATAGAGCCGGAGGTGTCCCATGCGCCGCCTGTTGGACCCGGAGTGGAGACCCCTGTGGCTGGCCGTGGCTGGCCTGCTTGTGGCCCTGGCGCTGGGGCTGGGGTTGGGGCCGCACGCCCAGGCGACCGATCGCCTGTTCCAGACGGTGCCCACCCCCACACCGCGCACAGTTCCCACACCCACAGCGCCCGTGACCGGCCGCCCGCCGCAAGCGGAGGAGCAACCGGCCGGCGCTGCGGCTGCGCTGGCCCTGAGCCTGACCGCCACCCCCCATGACCTGCTGCCAGGTGAGGAGCTGCGCTTCCAACTGTGGCTGACCAACACCTCGGCCGTCGCCGTCACCGGCCTGATCGTGGCCGATCCCCTCGACCCGGCGCTGGAGCTGGTGGAGGTGAGGGCCACCCAGGGCGCGGCTGAGGTGCAGGACCACCTGCTGACCCTCGACCTGGGCACCCTCGACGCCGGACAGAGGGCGCTGGTCCTGCTCCGCACCCGGCTGAGCAACCAGGCCCGGCCTGGCCAGGTCATCCTGAACCAGGTCACAGCCTACTTTGACGGCGGCCAGATCGCGTCCAACGTGGTCGCCGCCGGCCTGCCCCCCGACGAGCTACCGGCCACCGGCGCTGAGTGGAGGAGGCCATAATCGCGAAATCCAGCAGAAAAGGGCGGAAGAGGCTGTCTGCCATCGGCCCGATGCCAGGTGCAGAGCCTGGCCAGGGGGGTCTGGGGCCGGCCCTGGCGGTGACAGGGCTGAGCCTGGCCGTCTATCTGCTCACCCTGGCGCCCGGCCTGACCTTCGAACACTGGGGAGCCGACAGCGGCGACCTGAGCACCGCAGCCTACACGCTGGGAGTGCCCCATCCCACCGGCTACCCCACCTATATTCTGCTGGCCTGGCTGTTCAGCCACATCCCGGTCGGTACGGTCGCCTACCGCGTGAACCTGTTGTCGGCGGTCTGTGCTGCGGCTGCGGCGGGCCTGTTGTGCAGGACGGCGGAGGCCTTGCTGCCTGCGCAGGGCAGGCGCTGGCCGCTGGCCGCTGCCACGGCTCTGACCTTTGCCTTCTCCTCGCTGCTCTGGTCACAGGCGGTGATCGGCGAAGTCTATGCGCTGCTGAGCCTCTTTGCTGCGCTGCTGCTGTGGCTGCTGGTGCGCTGGCAGCAGGGTGGCAGCGACCGGCTGTTGTGGGCAGCGGCGCTCCTCTTCGGGCTGGGGCTGGGCAACCACCTGACCCTGGCCTTCCTGGCCCCGGCGGTGCCGATCCTGCTCTGGCCGGAACGGCGGCGCTGGCTGCGGCCCTCGCTCCTGGTGCCGGCGGCCGGCCTGTTCATCCTGGGCCTGAGCATCTACGCCTATCTGCCGCTGGCTGCCGCCCGCCGCCCGCCGGTCAACTGGGGGAACCCCCAGACCTGGCGGCAGTTCCTGTGGGTGGTCACCGGCAGGCAGTACCAGCCGTTTGTGTTCGGCCTGCCGGCAGAGCAGATCTGGACCCGGCTGGGTTCGTGGGCGTTGCTGCTGGGCGATCAGTTCGGTTGGTGGGGGCTGGCCATCGCCCTGGCGGGGGTTGCCTGGGCGCGGCAGCGCCGGCGCCGCTTCCTCCTCTTTGCCCTGACCTGGTCGCTGCCGCTGGCCGTGTACGCCTTCTTTTACTACACCGGCGACTCTTACATCTACCTGCTGCCGGCCGTGATGTTGTTGGCGTTGGGCTGGGGTGCAGGGGGATGCTACCTGCTCCACCTGGCACGGCGGTGGCGGCCGGCCCGGCAGCGGATGGCACTGGCAACCCTGCTGCTGTTGCCCTTTGCCTCCCTGGCCCTGCACTGGCAGGCAGCCGACCTGAGCGATGATCGGGCTGCCCAGCTCTACAGCCAGCAGGTGCTGGAAGCGGTCGCCCCCAACAGCCTGGTCGTCGTCCGGGGTGACCGGGCTACCTTTGCCCTGTGGTATGCTGTGTATGTCGAGAATCAGCGGCCCGACCTGGCCGTGGTCAACGGGCCGATGCTGGCTTTCATCTGGTACCGGCAGCAGATCCGCCACCTCTACCCTGACCTGATCCTCAACGAACCCACTGCGGCCGATGTCACCACCGATGACCTGGTGCGCGACCTGATGGCGGTCAATTCCACCCGGCGGCCGGTCTACGCCACCGACCCCGGCGACTCGTGGGGGGAATGGTTCGACTTTGTCCAGGTGGAAGGAGCTCCCGTTTTCCGCGTGCAGGTCAAAAGCCGATGGGAGACAGGGGGATGAAGACACAACGGACAGGGAACCGGGCCCGCGCCCTGGGCCTGCTGGTGCTGTTGCTGCTGCTGGGGGTGATCCTGCTGGCGACAACCCGCCTTCAGCAGGCGCGGCAGCACCTGACCTCGGCCCAGATGGCCCTTGGCCGGTTGGAGGCCGGGCTATCCGGCGGGCAGGCAGGGTTGATCCAGCTTGTGCGCGATCCGGAGCAGGTGGAGGAGCTACGGAACAACCTGGCCACTCTGGATGCCGACCTGGCAGCCGTGGAAAAGCTGGCCTGGCCCATCCTGCCCCTCTGTCCCCATCTGGGCTGGCTGCCGGGCGTCGGCGGCGACCTGCAGGCTGCGCCCCATCTGCTGACCATGGCCCGCCATACAACCGGGGCGGGGCTGGCCCTGGCCGACGGCCTGGCTCCCCTGGCGGGGCGTTTGGGCCAGGCTGAAGGGGGCCTGGGCCGGCTGGGGCCAGAGCTGGTACAGGGCCTGGTGGCCGCCCGGCCTCAGATCGAGGCCGCCCAGGCCGCTCTGGCCCGCGCCGCCACGTCGCGCGCTGCTGTGGACGATGGGCGACTGTCGCCCAGGCTGGGGGCATTGATCGGCCGTTTCGACCGCGTCCTGCCGCTCCTGGAGGAAGCCCCAGCCATCCTGGTCGCCCTGCCGGGGCTGCTGGGAGCCGATGGGCTGCGCACCTATCTGCTCCTGGCCCAGAACAATCAGGAACTGCGTGCCACCGGTGGATTCATCAGCGGCGTTGGGCTGGTGCAGATCGCGGACGGGCAGATCGGGGAGCTCCATTTCCAGGACAGTTATGCCGTGGACGACCTGACCCGGCCACATCCCCCGCCGCCAGACCCGCTCCGCCGCCAGATGGGGGCCGGGATGCTGCTGCTGCGCGATGCCAACTGGTGGCCCGATTTCCCCACCTCGGCGCAGAGGATCGCCGACCTGTACCGACAGGATCAGGACCGGGTTGTGGACGGCGTCGTGGCTGTGGACCTGACCACCCTGCGGCTGCTCCTCCAGGCCATCGGCCCGGTTCAGGTGCCGGGTTATGACCAGCCGGTGGACAGCGACAACATGCAAACGATGTTGATCTCTTATTGGGAAGCGCCCAGGGTTGGTGCGCCGGGCTGGGAAAGGAGCGATTGGTGGCAACACCGCAAAGATTTTGCCACCGACCTGCTGGCTGCGATCCTCTCCCGGCTGTCGTCCCAGGCCGGCCCGCAGGAACTGGCCGCTCTGGCACAGGCAGCAGGCACAGCCTTGCGCCAGCGCCATCTGCTGCTCTATGTCACCGATCCGCAGGGCCAGGCTTTTCTCCGGCAGTTGGGCTGGGATGGGGCCTTGCGCGACTCGCCGGGGGACTATTTGCTGGTGGTGGACAGCAACGTCGGCTTTAACAAGGTCAACCCCAACATCGAGCAGACGATAGACTACCAGGCGGTCGTGGACCCGGATGGGGCGGCAACGGTCCAACTGACCCTGACCTACCGCCACCGTGTTCAACAGCCCATGCCCGCCTGTGTTCACGAATCGCGCTATGGTGACCGCTACGCCGATCTGCTGGAACGGTGCTACTGGGACTGGCTGCGGATCTACCTGCCCCCGGGCAGCCAGCCTGTCCGGCTCAGCGGCGCCGACGAGCCGGCGGAGGTCTACCAGGAGAGTGGGCGCACAGTAGTCGCTACCTCTTTCCTGCTGGAGAGCGGCCAGGCGCGGCAGATCCAGCTTCTCTACCGGCCCGGCCTGCCGGTGCAATCAAACCGTTATGTCGTGTTCATCCAGAAGCAGGCGGGGACCGGGGCGCTGCCGCTGCGTGTCAGCATCACTCCACCGGCCGGGGCGCAACCTGCAGCCGGATCGTCGCCCGGCCTGGTATGGGTGGATGGGCGGGGCGTGTGGCAGGGGGACCTGGCTCAGGACCGGGAGATCGTGCTCACCTGGAAATAGCAGCCCACCATGTCCTTTGGGGTTCACTCTTCCTCGGCCCGCAACCCCTCGAACTTGCGCCGCCGGCGGTCCAGCCAATAGCCGGTCTGGATGACATCGCGGCTCACCTTGCGGGCAAAGATCAGATAGCCGGTGTGAGCGATCATCCGATCGGCCGGGCGCAGGCGGCCGGGCACCGGCTTGTAGGGCCGCACCAGGATCTCCTCGACCTCGATCTGGCCAAAGGCCTGTTGCTCTTCGAGGGCCTGGATCAGATCGCTCACCTGATTGGTGGTTGGCAGGATGGCGCCAAAGAATCCGCCCTCCTTGAGCGCCGCCAGCGTCTGGGGCAGATAGGCCCAGGGGGTCCGCACGTCGAGAAAGAGGGCATCCACATCGGTCTCATCGAACCCCTCGGCGATGTCCCGCAGCTTGAACTCGACCTGATCGGCCAGGCCCAGAGCTTCCAGGTTCTTCCGGGCCAGGTGCAGGACATCGGGGCGGAGTTCGTAGGAATAGAGGCGGCCCTCGGCCCCTATGGCGCGGGCCACTGCCAGCGTCAGACCGCCGCTGCCGGTCCCCGCCTCAATGACCCGGCTGCCGGGGATGATATTGAGCTTCAGCAGCGTATAGCCGATGTCTTTGGGGTACATGATCTGGGTGATGCGTTTGAGCTGCCGGACCAGATCGCAGGTGCCCGGTTCCAGGACGACAAAGGGGTAGCCCAGGTGGGAATGGACCTCTCGCCCCACAGGCTGGCCGATCAGATCGTCGTGCTGGATGCAACCCCGATGGGTCTGGAGCTGGCCGCCAGACCGGAGCCGGACCAGGAACTGCCTGCCATCCTGGCCGAGGATCAGGACCAGATCGTTTTCATGAGCGACTCCCATCGCCGCCCCCTCTCCTCCGTCGTCGTCAATCATTATAGCCGTTCCCAGGCCACACCGCAACTTTTATAGGACACGGATGACACAGATTTCATGGATGAACACGGATGATCGAACAGGGCCTGTACAATGGATGACATGCTCACCACCAGGACACGAAGGCAAATTCTTCGTGTCCTGGTGCCTTTGTGGTAAACCTGCCGGGTCAACGGCGTACCTCCTGTGATCGAAGGCAAAATCGGTGTCCGTCCGTGTCCGTCCGTGTCTAATTTGACCCCCTTTCTGATTAGTGCTATAATAATCTTGTTTGACTCGACCTCTTCCACCATCCGACGGCGTTGCCGTCGGCGACCCCAGGGGTTGGGGGGCCTGTTTTTACATTGTCGAGATCATTGCCTGGGGATGATTCAACCCTGAGCCACAAAGTCGGAGCAATTTGATGGAAACAGAGACAGAGAACAAGCCGCCCCACAAGGTCGGCAGGACCCTGGTGATCGCGTTGGCCGTCCTCCTGATTCTGACCGCCGTCGGTGCGGCCGGCTATGGCCTGGCCACCCATCCCAGGTTCACAGCCGTATTGCGCGACATCTTGATCATCGTTCTGGCGTTGATGACCATCGTCATCGGCCTGTTCCTGGGCATTCTGATCCTTCAGCTCCAGAGCCTCATCGCTCTGCTGCGGGACGAGGTCAGGCCGATCCTGGAGTCGGCCAATCAGACGGTCAGCACAGTGCGCGGCACCACCTCCTTTGTCAGCCACACCCTGGTGACGCCGGTGGTCACGGCTGCCAGCTACGCCTCGGCTGTGCGCCAGATGTTCAAGGTGTTGGTCGGCCGCGCGGGCAAAGAGGGGCGGCAGCAGGCTATATCTCAGGAAGCAGGAGAGGAATAACGCGGAATCAACTCCGCGTTCCCTGAGCAAACAGATTGTACGAGGAGGAAGATCAGATGGCAGAAAACAGTTGTAGCGGAGACTTTATTGCTGGATTCCTGGTGGGCGCACTGGTGGGCGCGGCGGCGGCCCTTCTGCTGGCGCCGCAATCGGGCGAGCAGACACGAACCCTGATCCGCGACAAGGGGATCGAGCTCAAAGAGCGAGCCGATACCCTGACCGTAGAAGCTCGAAAGCGGGCGGAGGAGGTGCAGGGCCAGGCCAGAGAGCGAGCCGGGGTCATTTCAACCCAGGCCAGGGAGAAGGTGGAAAGGCTTCAGACCAAGGTCAGGCAGGCGGTCGAAGAGGGCAAAACGGCTGCCAGTAAGAAGAAGGAAGAGCTGTTGTCCAGGATAGAAAAAGAAGCCGAGGGGACAGCTTCATAACCGCTGACCGCTGACCCATCAGCGTGGGCTGGCCTGAGGGAGGTGGCAAGAAGATGCAGATCCGTGACTTTCGGCCGGACGATGTAGAAGCCCTGGTTGACATCCTGAAGGCAAATCAGCAGTACGGTCACCCGGACATGGACAGGCCAGAGGCGATGTTGCGCGTCCATCAGTGCGCCGCAGCCGAGTTCCTCGTCGCCGAGGAGGAGGGCAAAGTGGTGGGCATGATCCGGGGGACTTATGATGGTTCGCGGGCAGTGATCTACTTGGCCTCAGTGCATCCAGCCTATCAACGGCGGGGGATCGGTCGGGCATTGGTGTTGGAAATTGCGCGGCGGTTCAAAGAGCGGAACGCAAGCAGCATCTCGGTCATTGTGCCGGGCGATGCTGACTTTTGGAAAAAGATGAACTTTCGCCAGACCACCCGTGTCATGCACGCCTATCCGATTGACCAGGTGCTGAACGCCTGACGCGGACTCTACCAATCAAAACGCTCCGCCTGTCAGCCAGGCGGAGCGTTTGTGCTCAGATGGCCGCGCGCCGTGGGATGCCGCTGAGCAACCCCTCCCGCCCCTTGAAGGTCTCATAGACGGCCAATCCACCCCGCCTGATTTCAAAGCGGCGGATGGAGTTGTCGTGACCGCTCCCCCTGGTCTTGAGCACCGCTACCGCCCGTTGCATGACGCTGTCAATCTCCACATAGCGCAGGAGGATCACCGAGTCCACGATAAAGGCCAGCCGTCCCCGATCGCTGCGCACAAAATCGGGGCCGCCATCTTCACTCAACAGCAGCGAGGTGATCCCTTCGCGGCGCAGGCCGTTGATCAGATGGTTGTAAAACGCCCGCAGTTCCACAGGGTCAGGAGAAAGGGCCTGAAAGTGGGTGACGCTATCAATCACCGCCCGCCTGACATCCATCTCCTGGATGGCGTTGTTGATAGGGCTGATGGGTGATTGCAGGCTGGACAGGAACACCTGAGGGGAGGTGAACACCACCCGCAGTTTGCCCGCCTGTTCCAGCTCGCGCAGATTCCAGCCGTGGGCCAGAGCATCACGGTACAGGGTGTGTGGAAACTGCTCGAAGGTGATCAACAGGCCGGCCTCATCAGCCTGGGTCACTCCGTGGTGCAGGAACTGCATCCCCAACGTGGTTTTGCCCGTGCCTGGCGCTCCCTGGATCAAGGCCACCGCGCCGGGGAGCAACCCACCCCCCAGCATCTCATCCAGGCCGGGGATACCCAGTGACACCCGTTGCTTTTCAACCATACCCCATTCTCCCTTCTCTTTCTGCTCCCGCCGGTAACTACCTACCCGCTACCCTCCCACAGGTTAGAAAATGGCCGGCAACAGGGCGAGCAGCCCATTGCGGCACACTTCAATCCGGAGCCGAAGGCAATGCCTTCGGCTACCCGGTGCGATTTCCAATCGCCCGCGCCTTCACTTGATGTCAATGGTCCCAGCCCCCCACCGGGCTTATTATCTCACAGAGCGGCCAAACGGTCAACAATCGCCCGCGCCTCGACCAGGAGCTGGGGGGCGAGGGCAAACACCGCCTGGCCCCGGCGGTCGGCTTCCAGGGCCTGAGGGTCGCTGGACAGGAAGCCGAGCAGGTGGAACCCGGACAACTGGCTGCTGATAAAGGCCCGGTCCGCTTCTGAGGTCACCTTGTTGCCCACGGCATAGATGCGCCCGATGCCGAGATCGCGGGCCAGGGCGCGGATGGTATGGGCCGTCTGGAGGCTGCGGTAGCCCGGCTCAACGACGACGATCAAAGCATCCACAGCGCTGGCCGTGCCGCGCCCCAGATGTTCCACCCCGGCCTCCATGTCCATAATCAGCACCTCATCGCGGCGCAGCAGCAGATGGGTGACCAGGCTGCGCAGCAGCGCATTCTCCGGGCACAGGCAGCCTGTGCCGCCGGTCTTGACCGTGCCCATCGTCAGGATGCGAATGCCATCCACCGTCACCGCAAAGCGGTCGGGGATGTCATCCACGCGCGGGTTCAGCTTGAAAAAGCCGCCGACCTCCCCTTTGCGTGCCCCGGTGCGCTCGTAGATCAGATCCTCCATCTCAGCGACAGGGGTGATCTGGGCTGCCTGTTCTGGCGGCACGCCGCAGGCAACCGCCAGGCCGGTGGCCGGATCGGCATCAATGGCCAGGACCTTGTGGCCGCGCTCGGCAAACAGATAAGCCAGCAGGGCAGCCAGGGTCGTCTTGCCCACGCCCCCTTTGCCGGTGATGGCCAGTTTCAACATATCTCCCCCTCGTCAATATTTCTTGTAGATGGCCGGCAGATAGATGACCGGCGGACGCTCGTAGTGCAGGATGACATCGAACAGGGCCGGGGTATGCAGCTCAACAGCAGATGGCGAGGGCGCCATATCGCGCGCCCAGAAGTTGATCCGATACTGGATGAAGCGGGCCTGCGGGAAATAGTGGCCGGCCGCATCCTCGATGTGCTGTCCGGGGGCATCATAGCCCTGCAGCGGCGCCCCCTTGCTGATGGGATCATCCGGGTAGGGGAAACGCTTGGGATACCAGTCGCTGTTCAACACCTGCTGGCGGGTATTGCCCAGCCGCGTCTGCAGGGTGATATAAGTCCCGTCATCGGTCACAGCGTGCCAGTCGGCCACATACCAGATCGTGTCGGGCGACCCGCTGTCAAAGATCTCGGAGATGAACGCCCCGGAGCCATACCGTTCTCCCTGCCCCGGTGTGTCGGGAGGGGCGCCTGAAGGCGCCGTGTACACACGATAGTGCCCCCCAAACATCAGGTTCGAGCGGGCGAAATAGATGTTGCGATTGACAAACGGGTCGGCCAGGCGGTCATCATCCCAGACCACATAAAGGTAGCCAGAGAGATTGAAACAGTCAACCACCATAGTCGCCGCAATGGAAGGGTTCCGTTGCCGGGCGTGGGGCGGCAGGTCCCGGCGGTAGGTCGTGTACTGGCCGGTGTGAAAGTCGTGCAGGCGGGCATGGTCGTTCACCACGATATTGTTCTCCCCCACAAATTCGGAAGGCGCCCCCACGCTGCTGAAAAGTTGGAAATAGATGTCCAGGTTCTCAAGCTCACCCCCATAGTTACGGCCATCGGCCCAGACCACATAGGCGTTGTATCCTGCCGATTCTCCCAACGGCCCACAGCTAGCGGTGGCAGCCACATCCGGCTCCCCCTGCCACACCGGCCCGGTCTGCCAGCTCCGGGTGTCATTTTTGTTGAGCTGCACCTGCTCGGTCTGTTCCGTCCAGATAATCGGCCAGGGACACATGGGATCCGGCTCGATAGTGAAGGCGGCGTAATAGATGTCAGGGTTGTTGCTCAGCGACAGGTCGGTGCTGTGCCGAAAGTCCTGCCAGACAATGTGGATCGTCGTCACCGGCACTATGGCTTCCCCCTGGGCATCCCCATAGGGCGTCGGTGCAACAAGGGTGATCTGTTTCAGCCACGAATTGAGCGCCACCGCCGGCGCCAGTTGAGCAATGCCGTTGGTCGAATTCTCCGCCTTGTCATTGTTCAGGCGCCAATCCATCCCAAAGGTCTCCCCGGCATCCCGTGAGTAGGTCGTGTAGATGTCCGCATCCCCTTCACGCCAGTCCTCCCAGACCACCGTCACGTAAGTGACCTCTTCTGAATAGATGTGGGTGACGACCAGTTGGGGCGGTTCGCCGGGGTTCGGCGGCGGGATGACGATATACTCAATACCGGTGACCTCAAGCGCTTTCACGGCGGCCACAGAGGGCGACGATTGTTTGGTCAGGGTGGGGTCGTCGTGAATCCGGGTGTCGTCCCCCCAGCACAGATAGACCTGATCGGGCGAGGCAGGTTGCCCGGCCGGCAGGTGGGGCCGAAAACCCAACCCCTTCCGATTCAATGGGCAGGGGACGGTCGAGGTGTAGGAGCGCACGGCAAAGATATCATCGTTGTTGTTGCGCCGATCCTGCCAGACGATGTAAAAGATATTGTTCTGGTCCACGGCAATGTCGGGCATGATCTGATCCCGGTTGTTGGCATCGGTATCCACCCGATAGTTGCACGCCTCGGCCGCCAGGTCACAGGGCGAAGAACAGTCGCCGTTGGCATGGCAGGGATACAGGGTGGTGCCGGTGTAGGTAAAGACCTGGGTGTAGATGTCAAAACTGCTCCCCCGATGGTCCTGCCAGGCGACGACGATCAGGCCGCTGGGTGCCACCCCCACAGCCGGGCTCTTCTGGTCGTTGCGGTCATGGTTCCCGAACGTCTCGTTGACCTGGATCGGCTCATGCCAGGTCTCCCCTTCATCATCCGACCAGCGCAAAAAGACATCCTTGCCATAGATCGGGGCGTTCTGCCCATCTTCCCAGACCACCACCACCAGGTTGCCACTGGCATGGATGAACGGGTAACGCTGATCGTTGGTGGTGGTGAGGTTGACCCGGGTGTCGGGATAGATCATGTTATAGTCCAACATGTCGGAATAGGGGATGGTGGGCGACAGGCCCCATGAGGCTTTGGGGGGTTCGTCAAAGATGCCCAGGACCAGGGCGCTGTCGCCGTTGATCTCCAGCCCTGGGGCGTTGGTGATGATGCCGACGGTCCCCAGCACCGGCACCACATCCAGGGTGGAAGCCATGTTGCGAAAAAAGTCCACATGGTCTTTTTGCACCCAGGCATAGTGGGTGCGGACCGTGACATATTCCGGCCCCCGGATATTGTTGTCCTCATTCGCTTCCACCACGTCGCCCACCGGGTGCGACGGCGGCGTGGGGGTGTCCACCTGGGCCCACAGGTTGTAGGAAACGCTGTCGGTGAACAGCAGCGTGACCTGAAAGACCGCGCTCTGGCCGGCCTTCATGGTATACCCCTGCACCGGCCAGTAATAGTCGCCACGCAAACCCCGCAGGTCATCGGTCGGCGGGTTGATATAGAAATCGAGGTAAAAGTTGTTGCCCGGCCGGACATCGGCAGCGCCGATATTTTTGATGGTTACAAAGACTTTGGTCTCCTGGTCCACATAGGGATCGGCCGGGGAGAGGGCAATGCCTGTCACCACCAGGTCGGGCAGCGCCTCAGGTTGTGCCGGGGAGGAAGGAGCATAATCGGGGGGCAGCAGGGCAGCCGTCGGGGTTGGGCGCGGACCGGTCGGGGTGCTATCGGCCGGCCCACTCCCCGAGGCCGAGGCCGCAAAGGCCCACGCCCCGGCCAGCACCAGAGCAAGGATCAGCAGGCGTTTGGTCTGCATTTCTTACCTCCACATCCCGATCGCTGGACTCAGACCCCCCGCAGGCCGACAAACCAATTGAAATCGGCCAGCCCGTTGGATATTTCAAGCGATTTCAGGCTGGAATTTCTTCCAGGCCTGCGGGAGGGTGCCTGGACAGGATCAACTGTGCACGCTCCGCACGCGCAACAGACGAAAGACCACCAGCAGCCCGGCCAGGACAAAGCCCCACAGGAAAATGGTCCCCCACCCCGATCCCGTTTCGGGTGCCTCCTGAACGGGGGTGGGG
>DAOTYI010000099.1:0-11622 GCA_034434895.1 Anaerolineae bacterium | reverse complement strand
GTGTCGCCGTTCGGGTCGGTGTCGGGCTGACCGGTGTGGCCGTCGGTGGGAGAGGGGTGTTGGTCGGGATCGGGGTCAGGGTCGGGGTATCGGTCGGCGTGGGCATGATCAACTCAAAACCGGCCTGGGCCTGATCGCCGTTGGTGGCAATGGCCAGAACGGTATGTACCCCCACGGTGGCATGGGTCGGGTCGGTCGGCGTCGTAAAGCCGATCTCAAATGTGCCATCTCCCCGGATCTGGCCCTGGGCGAGAAACATCGTGGTGTCATCCCAGTAGAGCCGGACGGTATGGCCGGCTGCCCAGGAGCCTCCTCTGGCCGTCACCGGCGTCGGGTTCCCCGCTATTCCCTGGACCGGATTCAGTTCCAGATAGGGCGCAGGGGTTGGAGTGAAGCGCGGGGTAGGTTCCGGCGTGATCTGAAACAGGGGGAGTGCGGCCACCGGGCCGGCCAGGGCCAGGGCCAGGAGTGCAACCACCCCGGCCACGCTCATGATTCGACCTGAAATTCTGTTCATCGTTCCCTCTACCTGATCGCCTCTGACGGGCTTTTACCGGCCAAGGCGCTCCGTTTCAAGGCTCTTCTGACCCAAGAAGAAGCAGCGGGAGCCTGGCTCACGAGATCCTGTCAGGCTCACGGCATCCCGATTATATCACCACTCGACATTCCGGTCAATAGTACCCCGGCCCTAACCAGGGTCCTCTCCAGATCAGGGAGCCAGGCCCGGCAGATCTATCGATGTCTCCAATCAATGTGGAACTGCTGTAAACTGTATGGGCCATCGCAGCCGGCGCTGGATTTGAACCAGAATTGCATGGATCGAGGTTGCCCACCCTTGAAAACCCGGACAAACCACATGCCTGCTTTGGGTTCAGCGGCAAAATCGAATTGATAATAGCCGTTCGCGTCGGTCCAGGTGTCGGCTCGCCAGCCCTGATCGTTGCCTACCCGCACCTGCACACCAGCCTCTCCCAACCCGTCAGCCCCAACCACATATCCCCAGATCCACGTCCTGGTACAATCGGGGCCGGCCTCGGCGATGCTGTATTCATACGGCCAGGGGGTGGGTGTGGCAGTAGGGCGGGGCGGCGGAGGAGGTTTGGGCGTGTTGGTGGCCGTCGGTGTGGGCGAAGGGGTAGGGGTCCAGGTAGGGGTGTCGGTCGGCGTGTTGGTGGCCGTCGGCGACGGCGTCGGCGTCCAGGTGGGGGTAGGGGTGGGGGTATTCGTGGCCGTCGGCGTCGGCGTCGGCGTCCAGGTGGGCACCGCAAAGGGTGGGGTCACCTGGACCAGGCGTGTGGGTGTAGGCGGTTTCAGAGGGTTGAGGGGGAATTGCGGATTGAAGTAAATGACCGCATAGCACAAGATGACCAGGGCGATCAACACGACTACAACCACGGTGGCGATTTCGAGAGTCCTGTCGCTAAACCGATCGAGCATGACACCGCTCCTTTGTCCCGTCCGCTCCGGGAACCATTCAAGGCAGTCCTCTGAACGAAGGTGGCAGAGAGTGCAATCGGCCCCGACACAGTCGGTCGGTCAGGGCGACCGGGCCGGCAGACCATACTGGTCGGCGGGGCTGAGAACAAAACGCAGGCCGCCCTCCTCCGCCATCACATCCACATACGGCCGATCTACCGTCGCGGTGGCGATCAGGGCGTTGGCTGCATCCCGGACTTTATCTGCCATCTGCTGCACCCCAAAATTGGGATACTGCCCTAACCGGCCGGCCAGGGCGATCCGACAGCGCACCTGGTAACGAGCCGGGCCGATGAGAGAAACCTGGGGCAGGGCTGTGACCAGATCCTCATACTCAAACAGCAGATCTTCATATGCTTTGCTCAATGCCGAACGGATGCCGGCCTCGTCTGCCTCCCACGCCGGTACGACCGACAGGCCCAGACCCCGGCTGGCCACCTGATATTTGAGCGTCAGCCAGCGGATCCTCTGCCGATGTACGCTGAGGCGCCTGCCAGGCTGGCTGGTCCCTTCCAACTCCTGCGCATAGAAAGCCAGCTTGACCTCATCCTCGGCCAACAGGGCCTGGGCCAGGTTGTTCACCAGATCGGGCGGCGGCTGCCGACCCCCCTCAGTCGCTTCGCGCAGGGCATAGGCAGCCTGCCGGCGGCTCTCCTCTGCTGCCCCCACCTCGGCAGAGGAGACCGGCTCTCCTTCCGCCAGCAATTCGGGCCATTGGTCTGGCGACCCTGCCGGCCGGGAAGCTTCCCGATCCAGATCGTCAATCTGCTGACGGCAGAGCTGGGACCTGTCCGCCTGGCCCAGATCGCGATAGGCAACTGTCAGGGCACTGAGCAAGTCACGACGGACCGCCTTTTGCAGATAGGGGCTATGGATGGCCAGGGTGTACACCTGGTCCCAGGCGTTGAGCGCCTGGGCGGGCTGGTCCAAAGCTGTCCAGCCCTTTCCGACAGCCAGCAACGCATCGGCCCGCGCCGCATCACTCAGGTCAGGGCTGAGAATCGCCAGATCATAAATCTGCTGATAACAGAGCGCCGCCCGGTCCGGCTGTCCGGCTGCGACGAACCGCTCCCCCATCAGGATCAGCCGACCGATCCGCTGTGCATCTGAGGGATCCAGGCTAAAGACCAGGAGGGCATAGGCTGTTTCCAGCTCACCGACATCAATGGCCCGGTCAATGGCATCCAACTCCAACGCTCCGGCCAGGGGGTACAGGGCCAGCTCAGGGACAATTTTGTCAGGAGCTGCCGCAGCAACCGGATCCCGCCAGGCCACGGTGACGGTCGGTTTGGGCCGCAGCAACAGATAGAGCATCGTCGCTGCCACGGCCACGATCAGCAGCAGCACCACGCCGACCAGCAGGAACAGGACAGGTCTGTTTCGACGCGAGCGCATTCACCCTCCGGTTGCCATGTAGTATACCAGAGAATATCCGGTTTGTCTACTCGCCGACAAAGCGCTCAATGGTCGCCGCGTTCCGCCGCTCCGCCAGCCACCGCTCAAAAAGGGCCAGTTTCAGGTCCATTTGCATCTCAGATGATAAAGGTCGGGCCGCTTCCCGCTCCACCACCTGAAGGATATGGTATCCATCGCCCAGCAGGATCAGGTCACTGATCCCACCCGGTTGCAGGGCAAAAGCAGCATTCTCCAGTTCCGGGGCCACCAGCCCACGGGGAAACCAGCCCAGGTCGCCCCCGTTGTCCTTTGTGGCCAGGTCCAGGGATTGCTCCCTGGCCAGAGCGGCAAAGTCGGCCCCCTCGCGCAACCTGGCCAGCACCTGGCGGCCCGCTTCCTCGCTGCCCAGCACAATGTGCCGGGCATGGACCTGCTCCGCCACATCGGACACGCCGGCGGTGACCGCTTCAAACACCCGTTGCGAGAGCATAGCCTGCCGCAGGCTCTCTTTGTAGCCCTCCCGCGTCTGGCCGGTTGCCTGGAGCCACTGCTCAAAGGCGGCTTCCCCTCCGCCGGCCGCGATGTCCGCCTCCATCTGGGCTTCCAGCTCAGCCTGGCTGAGGGTCACCCCCAAACTGGCAGCCCCCTGCTCGATCAACAGGTAGTCAATCAGGCTGTCGAGCACCTGTTGCCGCCTCTCGGCAAGCTGGACCTGCCCCTCTTCAGTGTCCGGATCAAGTCCTTGCGCCACCAAAGCCTGTTCGAGCTGAGACACCTGCCGTTCATAATCGGCCAGAAAGAGATATTGGCCGTTCACCATCGCCGCCAACGGAGCCGGCGGCGTAGGGGTCAGTGTGGGGGCAGGGGTGACAGTCGGCAGAGCCTCCGTCGGCCGGGAGGCCGCCCCCCCCCGCGAGGGCTCGACCGTGGAAACGATCGCCCCCGTCGTTGTGGCCGGTTCAGGCGGCCGGTTCCCCCCTTCATCCCCCTGGCAGGCGATCAACAACAGGAGCAGTAAGAACACCCCAGGCCAACAGCGGTGCTGTCTGGCAAGAGATACCCCGGCCATATCCCTGCTTCTAGTGCTTCGGACAAAATGATCCACAATATGTAGTATCATTATACCACATTTTTCTATATTGTCAACCAGGCAAATGCATCACCAATTATACCCGTAATCAGCAAATTTTGCAAAGTTGGGTGCCGACGGCAATGCCATCAGCCCGGCCATGAACCGCTCCAGGTCTGCCAGAGCACGATGAGCATAAGCGGCATAGCGCGCCCGTTTATTGCGCACCGGCGGCTCAAGAGGCGGCAACAGGCCAAAGTTGGCCTTCATCGGTTGAAAGGGATCCCGCCCCACGGCCTCGTTGGGTGCAGCGCTGCTGATGTAGCCACACAGGGCCCCGATCATGGTCGTCGGCGGAAAGATAAGGAGGGGCTGTCCTTTTACCAGCCGGGCCGCGTTCAAGCCGGCCACACACCCGCTGGCCACCGAGCCGATATACCCTTCCGTGCCGGTGATCTGGCCGGCGAAAAACAGGTCATCCCGCTTTCGGAACTGCATCGTCGGGCGGAGCAAGGCCGGCGAGTTGAGGAAGGTGTTGCGGTGCATCTGGCCGAAACGGACGAACTCTGCCTGTTCCAGGCCGGGGATGAGGCGTAAGACCCGTTCCTGCTCACTCCACCTGAGATTGGTCTGAAAGCCCACCAGGTTGTAGAGGGTGCCCGCCCGGTTGTCCTGCCGCAGTTGGACCACAGCGTAGGGGCGCCTGCCGGTGCGCGGATCGATCAGGCCCACCGGTTTGAGCGGGCCAAAGGCCAGGGCCTGTAAACCGCGCCGGGCCAGCACTTCCACCGGCAGGCAGGCTTCAAAAAAATGGGGGTCCTGCCGTTCAAAGTCGTGCAGGGGGATCGTCTCGGCGCTCACCAGCTCCCGGACAAACCGCTCATACTCGGCCTGGTTCATGGGACAGTTCAAATAGTCCCCCCCTTCCTCTTCACCGCGCTCGTAACGGCTGGCGCGGAAGGCGATGGTCATATCCACCGACTCGGCGGTGACAATGGGGGCCATGGCGTCGTAAAAATAGAGGTGGTCGGAACCGGTCAGAGCGGCAATCTGTCCGGCCAGCGCCGGAGAAGTGAGAGGACCGGTGGCGATCACCACCGGTTGGCCTTCAGGGATGGCCGTCACCTCCTGACGGCGGAGGGTGATGCGCGGATGGGCGGTCAACCGATCGGTCACCATCTGGGCAAAGGCCTCCCGGTCCACGGCCAGCGCCCCGCCGGCCGGCACAGCCGTGGCATCCGCACAGGTCAGGATCAGCGACTTCAGGCGACGCAATTCTTCCTTCAACAGGCCGGGTGCCCGGTCGAGGAGATTGGACCCCAGGGAATTGGAGCACACCAGCTCGGCCAGCCGGGCCGAGGTGTGGGCCGGCGTCATCCGCTCCGGACGCATCTCATAGAGCGTCACCTCCAGACCCGATTCGGCTGCCTGCCAGGCCGCCTCACTGCCTGCCAGCCCACCGCCGATGACGATCAGATCCTCCATTGCCCCCTCCAAAGACACGGCTCAGGCTTGAGCCTGTACTCCCCATTATACCACAAATAGGGGATAAGGGAGCAAGGATAAGGGGGGTAAGGGGTAAACTCCTGGAAATCAGCGTCATCCGTGTCCCAATCACCACCGGCTTTCCCCTCGTGGCACGGCTCGACTTTTCTTGCAGATTGTGTTATACTGGAAGCAGGAGGGTGAAATGCGAACGGTGGACATTATCGCCCGCAAGCGAGATGGCATGGCGCTCAGCGCGGAAGAGATTGATTTTCTCGTCCAGGGGTTTACCCAGGGGACGATCCCTGACTATCAGATCGCTGCCTGGCTGATGGCGGTCCTGCTGCGGGGCATGGACCGTCAGGAGACGATTGACCTGACCAAGGCCATTGTCCGTTCAGGGACACAACTGGACCTGCAAGATGTGGCTCCGTTTGTAGCCGATAAGCATTCGACCGGCGGCGTGGGGGACAAAACAACCCTGGTTGTCGCCCCACTGGTAGCCGCCGCCGGGGTGTATGTCGGCAAGGTGTCGGGACGGGGCCTGGGCTTTACCGGCGGCACCCTCGACAAGCTGGAATCGATCCCCGGCTTTCAGGCCGGGCTGACGGTCGATCAGTTCCGCGCCCAGCTCAAGTCGGTGGGCATCGCCGTGGTCGGCCAGTCGGCCGAGCTGGTGCCGGCCGACGGCAAACTGTATGCCCTGCGGGATGTGACAGCCACGGTGGACAGCCTGCCGCTCATCGCCAGCTCGATCATGAGCAAAAAGATCGCGGCTGGTGCCAATGGCATCGTCCTCGATGTCAAGGTTGGGCAGGGAGCCTTCATGCGGACCAAAGAGGAGGCCCTGGCCTTGGCCACGTTGATGGTGGACATTGGCCAGGAGCTGGGCCGTCGAGTACGGGCCGTTATCTCGGACATGAACCAGCCCCTGGGCCGGGCGGTGGGCAACGCCCTTGAGGTGCGGGAGGCGCTGGACACCCTCCATGGCCAGGGGCCGGCCGATTTTCGCCGGCACTGCCTGACCATCGCCGGTCAGATGCTCCTGCTGGCCGGTCAGGCGCAACACGCCACCGAAGCTGTGGCCCGTCTGGAACGGTTGCTCGATGAGGGGCAGGCGCTGGCCAGGTTCCGGGAATGGATCGCCGCCCAGGGTGGAGACCTGGCCTGTGTGGATGAACCGGAGCGATTGCCTGCTGCTCGCTACGTCGAGGAGGTAGCGGCCCCCCGTTCCGGCTATATAGCCGCCCTGGATGCCCGCGAAGTGGGCCTGACCTCGATGTTGCTGGGAGGGGGGCGGGCCAAAAAGGGGGACCGCATTGACCACGCGGTGGGGGTTGTGCTCCACGCCAAGATCGGCGACCAGGTGGTGGCCGGCCAGCCGCTGTTCACCATCCACGCCAACGACGAGGCCAGGCTGTCGGGCGCCCGGCAGCGCCTGCTGGCGGCCTACGAATGGAGCGACAGGCCGGTCAAGCCGCCGCCGCTCATCCATCAGATTGTCGCCGACAGAGGATAGGGCCAGGCCCTGCCTGGCGTTTCACCAGTTCGTGATCGCCCGTTCGGCAATCACCCGGCGATAGACCTCCTGGGTCATCCGGGCGATGCGCTCCCAGTTGTACTCCTGGCAGACCATACGATAGGCGTTGGCCACCCTGGCCGCTGCCCACTCCGGGTGTTGGAGCGTGTGGACGATGCCCCAGGCCAGAGAGGCAGGATTGTCGGGATACACGGTGATGCCGGTCTCGGCGTGCCTGACCACCTCTTTCAACCCTCCCACCTCGCTGACTACCACCGGGCACCTGGCCGCCATCGCCTCCAGGGCGACAATGCCAAACGGTTCGTACAGGCTGGGGAAAACGGCGCAGTCGGCGATTTTGAACAGGCGGTCGCGGTCGTCATCGGAAATAAAGCCGGTGAACAGGATCTTTTCTCCCACCCCCAGGCTCCAGGCCAGGGAGCGCAACGGCTCCAGCTCTGGCCCCTTGCCGGCCACGACCAGCTTGGCCGAAGGCTGTTGGGTCAGGACGAGGGGCATGGCCCTGACCAGCACCTGCACCCCCTTCTCCAAGACCACTCGCCCCACGTTGAAGACAATCTGCTCAAACGGCAGGGCGTACATGTGGCGAAAATGGGTCAGGTCCTGGCCTTGCAGCCGGTCAAAGCGAGTGGCATCCACGCCGTTGGGGATGATGTCAATCTTGTCGCGGGGGCAGGTGAAATACCCGACTATCTCGTCGCGCATATAGCCGCTACAGGCGATCACCCGCCACGACTCGTAGGTCAGCCACCATTCGACATGGTGGATGGCCCGTGCCTGGTCACTACCCAGGCTCCCTCGGCCCCGGCCCCGTTCCGTGGCGTGAATGGTGCTCAGCAGCGGAACCCTGTACCCATGCTTGAGAGCCACTCCCACAAAGGCCACCAACCAGTCGTGGACATGGACCAGGTCGAACGGGCCGGCCTCCTGCCACAGGCGACGGGCATATTCTTCCAGGCGCAGATTGGTCTGCCAGGCGCGGGTGTAAAAATCGCCCTCGGTGACGGGCGGATCCACCCGATGGATGGTGGCCTGTTCCACCTGCTCCACCGGCGCACCGCCTCCCCAACGCGGCGTGACCAGGTGGAGGTCCAGGCCGGGCAAGCGGGCCAGAGGGGGAAGAAGTTCGGCCACATGTTTGCCCAGGCCCCCAACGACATAGGGGGGATATTCCCAGGAAAACATTAGAATACGCATTAGTTCCTCAAGAACAGTAGTCAGTAGTCAGTAGTCAGTAGTCAGTAGTCAGCAATCAGGAGTCAGCAATCAGGAGTCAGCAGTCAGCAGTCAGCAGTCAGCAGTCAGCAATCAGGAGTCAGCAGTCAGGAGTCAGCAGTCAGGAGTCAGCAGTCAGGAGGTCAGGAGTCAGGAGTCAGGAGTCAGGAGTCAGGAGTCAGGAGCCAGGAGTCAGGAGCCAGCAGTCAGCGGTCAAACTCTGATTCCCAATTCCCGATATCCGCTATCTAATATCTGCTATCCAATATCTGCTATCTAATATCTGCTATCTAATATCTGCTATCTGACTGCGGACGGCAGGCCGGGTGGGGCAACCCTCAGCGCGGGCCGCCGCCTCCAGGGCATCCAGCAGTTTCCCGGCCGCGGTGTAGGCCCACAGCGCCGCCTGGCCCGGCGGCACACCCCCTGACAGGGCCATATAGCCGGCCACCAGGTCCGGATCGGCGGACCCTGGAGGCCGGGATTCGACCCGCGTCCAATCGGTGTTGGGGGCCAGAAAGGCCAGCCCCAACCGTTCATATTCGGCCGCGGCCACCTGAGCGCTCTCAGCCGACCAGCCGCCCAACACCCCCAGCACCCTCGCATCGGCGGCCATCTCCCGGGCCTGCCAGACCGCTTCTGCCGGCTCGCCAAAATCGTTCAGGGCCACCAATTCCACCAGGTAGCGCCCATCAATCCCCCCCGCCCTGTTCCGCTCCCGCACAGCCAGCCGCACGGCGTAGAGCACCTCATAGCCCAGGTCACGGTAGCGCCCCTCAAAGGGTGCCGACAGGCCGATCTTGACTGTGGGTTGGACGCTGCCCGGAAAGCTACAGGAAGAAAGGAGGAAGAGGCAAGAGAGAAGAGGCAAGAGGCCTGCCCCCTTGCATCTTGCATCCTGCCTCCTGCCTTCTGCCTCCTGCATCCTGCCCCTTTTACGGCCCGTATTTTTCCTGATTGCGCAGATGTTCCTCCAACGTGGAGGCGAATACGTGTGAGCCATCGCCAATGGCGTGAAAATAGAGGTAGGTCGTGTCTGCCGGATCCAGGACGGCCAGGATAGAGGCCAGGCCAGGGCTGCAGATCGGTCCGGGCGGGAGCCCCTGTACCTTGAAGGTATTGTAGGGCGAATCCAGTGTCTGTCCTTCGCCGGGGAGCATGGGGTTCCACCAGTTGCCTGTGGCCGGATCGAAGCCTTTGGCATACTGCACCGTCGGGTCGGCGCTGAGGCGGAGGGCTGTCTCCTCGACATAGGCCGGGTTCAGCCGATTCAGGTAGACGCTGGCGATCAGGGGCCGTTCCTCCGGCACCACCGCCTCGCGCTCGACGATAGAAGCCAGGGTCACCACATCATAGACCGTCAGCGGCCGGTACGCCCCCTGATTCAGGTCGAAAATCGTCTTGCCGGCCAGGCGGCTCTCGATCTCAGGGGCTGCCCGGATGTCAAAGTTGGACAACATCAGCTCGATGACCAGCGTGGGGCTGACCTCCTGGGGCAGTTGATAGGTATCGGGGAATAAAAACCCCTCCAGGGAAGCGCCGGCCGGGCGGCTGGCCAGCCAGGAATAGTCAAACCGACCGCTGCGCACCAGGGCCATAAAATCGTCGCTGCGCATCAACCCTTGCTGTTCCAGCAACCAGGCCACCTGCTCTGCCCGCCAGCCTTCCGGGATGGTCACCGTAACCGTGTTTGCCCCGCCATGCTGCAACGCCTGGGCGATGTCATGCATGGTCATGGTCGCCCGCAGCATAAAAGTTCCCGCCTCCAGGCTGCGGTCCAGGCCATGATAGGCCATAAAACGGCGGAAAACCTCGCCGTTGACGACCAGCCCCTCCTCCTCCAGCCGCATCGCCACCTGAGCCGCCGTCTCCCCCGGTTGCACGACAAAGCTCACCGGCGTCGGATCATCGCCCGCCGGCCGATTCAGCTCCGCCTGGTGCATACTCAGATACAGGCTCAGGAAAAACGCATCGGCTGACTCGAAGGACAGGTCCAGCGTTGGACCGGTTCCGGTTTGCGCCCGGGCCTGCCACGAACTGACCATCACCCGCACGCCAAAAAGGACGGTCAAGGTCAACACCCCGACCGTGCCGACCAGGACCACCAGGCGGGACAGGTTGCGCAGCCAATCGGGGACCAGGCGTTGCAACCAGCGGACCTCGGCCAGCAAGAGCAGCAACAGCGCCCCGACCCAGGCCAACCCGGCCACTTTGACCCACAGGAGCAAAGAGCTCAAGAGATCCCCTCCTCTCGATGCAGGTCGAGATAGTCTTGCAAAATCACAGCTGCCGCCACCGCATCAATCCGCTTCCGCCGATCCCGCGCCTTGCGCCCGGCGGCGATCATCGCCTCCTGCGCCCGCCGGGTGGAGAGGCCCTCATCCCACAACAGCAGGGGCAGGTCCAACCCGACAGCCCGCAGGGCCTCCGTCAGGGCCGCCGCATACCGTTCGATCCGCCGCGCCTGAGGGCCGGCGCTGCCGTCATCGTTCAGCGGATGCCCGACCACCAACCCGCCGGCCGCCTGCTCCCGCGCCAGGGCTGCAATCCGGGCGAAATCCTCCGCCTTTGACGCCCGGCGGAAGACGGTCAGCGGCGTGGCGATCGAACCGCTCGCATCCGACACGGCCACGCCGATCCGCCTCTCACCCACATCCAACGCCAACAACTTCCGGGCCATCGGTTATTCCAACACGACCACCTGGATGCGGAAGGGCAGGAACGGGACACGGTCCAGCCACTCCCACCGTTTGATCCAATCCGGCTCGATCTCCACCACCGGCGGGGCTCCCAGGGAGAAGGAACGGCTGAGAAGCTGCACGGCCTCCTCGGCCGTCAACCCGGCCACAGCCGAGCGGACCGCCCCACGATCCAGGTCGGCGACCAGAGGGGCCGATGCCGACGCTTTCAGGATCACACTCCGCCCCTCCATGCGCACCTGCGGGTCGAGGCTGAAGGTGATCTCGTCTGAACGCAGGGCATAGGTGGTCGGGATCTCTTTTTTCAGCGCCTCGTAGGTCAGCAGGTTGACATTGGCCTGGTCCACAGCCGTGCCGCTGGCCAGGATGCGCATCTGCAGGTGTAACAGGTCTGCCTCGGCATCGAGGAACTGATCATAGACTTCGGTCAGGATCTCGACGGTCATGGACTCCGGGGGCATGAACTCCTGATCGCCCAACCGGCTCTGGAGCTCCACGTAGGCCCGTTGCTGGAGTTGTTGCAGGAGCTGCGCCTTGAGGCGGTCCATATCGGCCCGGGTGACCACGCCGACCTGTTTCACCCCGCCCCCCTGAGTGGGCCTTTCGTTGATGACGCGCACCTTGCCCCGCAGCGCCGCCGTCTCGACCACGTTGATGGTGGCTGCCGCGACATTGCCCACCGGCCCCGGTTCCAACGCCTCGATCTGGGCCTGGGCAGTGGCCCCGATGTTGGCCGCCAGGGT
>DAOTYI010000098.1:0-23536 GCA_034434895.1 Anaerolineae bacterium | reverse complement strand
GGGGGAGGGGTGAGGGCCGGGCGGAATTTTCCAGAAAATCGAACCATCCCTGTATGTCTTTAACAATTTCAAGACAGGATGAGAGGAGGTGCCCAGACAAAGATCCCATATCTCTTTTCCCCAATGACAGGCTGTGCTGTGAACCGATACCTTTAAGTAAGGAGGAGGAGCCTATGTATCTCACCGACATCGTATGGTGGGGCTACACGGCCTTTGTGGCCGCAGCCGCCCTGTTTCTGCTCTGGTTTGCCCACAAAGTTGGGGCGAAGGGGGGTTAGCCATGGAGACGCATCCGCAACAGATGGACGTGCGAGAGCGGCGCTGGCTCTATCTGCTCATCGCCGTATTCCTGGTGTTCAATGCCGTTACCCTGTCGCCCCTGGTGCCCTGGCAAAAGTGGCTGCTGTGGTCCAGGCCCACGCCCGACAAGACCTTCAACATCGAGTTCGAGGACTATCAGATCCGGCTGCCGGCAGAGGGCATGGAGGTCAAGGCCGGTCAGTATGTGGAGTTTGTGGCCAGGTCCAGGGATGTGACCTACGGTTTTGGGGTGTTCCGGCCTGATGGCACCATGGTCTTTCAGATGCAGGTGCTCCCCGGCATGGACAACCGCATTATATGGAAGTTCGACGAGCCGGGCAGCTACAACGTGCGCTCGACAGAATACTCCGGTCCCCGCCACTCGGAGATGCATGTCGAGAACGCCATCCACGTGACGCGCTGAGGAGGTGGGACGTGGCTCAACCTGGCTGGTCTGAAAAATGGACATTGCGCTTTGCCGTGTTTGCCCTGCTATTCCTGGCCCTGTCCGGCTTTGAGGGGCTGTTGATGCGCACCCAGCAGTATGACGTGGAGGCCCTGCGTGGCATGGAATCGGTCCTGAACGCCATCCGCCCCGGCGATCGGGAGCCCACCCAGCCCGAGCTCTACTTCTCGATGATGTCGGCCCACCCCATCGTCGGCGTGTACGGCTTTGTCTATATGGCCGTGATGGGGGCCTTCTACTTCCTGGTGCCCCACCTGCTGGGCAAGGAGGTCCGCCATAAGAAGCTGGTAGCGGTCAACTTTGCCCTGCAACCGCTGGGAGTGCTGATCTGCTGGGGGTCCGGCTTCTTTGGCCTGTTCAACGCTCTTTACACCCTCTACTGGCCCTTGCCGGTATCTTACGACCGGGTGCCGCTCTGGGGCAGCATCTTTTTCTGCATTGGGGCGGCGATCATCATGGTCAACATCCTCATGTTTGCCTTCAACCTGTTCAGCACGGTGCTCAGCAAGAGCAATCCCCACTCGTATAGCTTCTGGCAGTTTCTGCGCTCGGCGTTTGGCATCCCACGGCTGATGAAACTGTTTGGCAAGGAAGACAGGACAGCGCCCAACCTGGACTACAATGGCCTGCCGGTCTTTCTGGTGGCCGTGGGGCGTGGCTCCATTGACACGGTGATCAACGCTGTCGTGTTGCTCACCGCCGGGGCGCTGATCCTGGTGTATGGCCTGGCGGCGTTGTTCAAGGCCCCCCTCGACCCCGGCGCAGTCAATGCCCTGGTCTACAAGAACTGGTTCTGGTGGGGGTTAGACATGGTGGCTGACGGCAACGTGCTGATCTACACCGCCGGGGTGTGGTACCTGCTTATCCCCCTGCTGGTGGGCCGCGATCTGTTTGGGGCCAACGTGGTCAAGACGGTCATCCTGGTGGACCTGCTGGTTTCGATGGGGGTGTGGAGCCATCACCTGCTGGGCGACCGCTCTCAGCCGCTGGCCATGCGCCTGCTGTCGGGCCAGTTTATCACCTGGGGCGAGTTCTTTACCATGGGCCTGACCATCTTTGCCTCGCTGATGACCATCTGGCTGGCTCGCCCGGTCAAGATGACCCCGCCTCTCAAGTTCGTCCTGGGCTCCGTCTTTGGCTTTGTGATGGGCGGGGCAGCAGGGCTGATCCAGGCCAACGTGGGGTTGAATCTGGTGTTCCACAATACCCAGTGGGTCATTGCCCTGCACGCCCACACCTTCCTGCTGACCGGCGTGGGCACGCTGGTCTTTGCCATCCTCTACGCCCTGGTGCCGATGCTGACCAAACTCGAGTTCCGTCACAAGCGGCTGGTGGACCTGCACTTGTGGCTGTGGCTGGTCGGGGCGGTGCTCAACGCCTACGCGATGGGCATGGCCGGCGCGCGGGGGATGCTGCGCCGTACATTGTACGAGGGGGGGCAGTTCCAACCCTACACGCTGGTTGCCCTCGTCGGCGGCGTGTTGATGGCGGCCGGATGGCTGGTCTTTCTCTACCACCTGATCGCTACCATCGGGTTGAAGAATGTGCTCGGCCTGTTTGTACCTGAACGGTGGCTGGCCCGGAAACAGGCGGCCTCCGCCACGGCATGACCCCTGACGGTTGCGAATCCGGGGCAGGGTGGTCTGGTTTACCCTGCCCCTATTTTTATGATTTTCGTCATGGCAACAGCCTGGCAGCCAGGGTATAATAGATTCATCCAATTTCAGAACAACAGGAGGGGCTGATGACAGCAACAGAAACGCTCAAACAGGAGCATCAGGTCATTTTGCTGGTCCTGGATGCTGCCGAACGTGAGGTCCAGAGCATCCAGGCAGGCGGCACAGTCCACGCCGACACTGTGGCCGAGATGGTGGATTTCTTCCGCAACTTTGCCGATACCTGCCATCACGCCAAAGAGGAAAAATTGCTGTTTGTCAAGATGCAGGAGCGAGGGATGCCGGCCGACAGCGGCCCGATCGCCGTCATGTTGCAGGAACATGACCAGGGGCGGCGGCTGGTGCGAGCCGTGGCCGGGGCATTGCCGGCGACCGACCCCGAGGCCGTGGCCACAGTGCGGGACAGCCTGCAGGCCTATGCCGCTCTCCTGCGGGCGCACATTGCCAAAGAAGACAATATCCTCTACCCGATGGCCGATCGGCTGTTCAGCACGGATGATCAGCGCCACCTGCGCCAGGCGTTCGACCGGGTGGAGGCCGAGGAGATCGGGCCGGGGGTCCATGAGAAATATCATGAACTGGCCCACAGGCTTGCTGAAGGGCATGAATAACTGCCTGCCCTCCCGCAGGTTTGGGCGCAGTCTCCGTATGGAAGTGCGCTGCCATAAGCGGCTCGCCCTGTTGTACCCTGCGGGAGGGTAGCGGGCAGGTAGCTGCCCGGCTCTAACGAAATTCTAACATTGCTCTACTGCTGGTCTAACAGAGGGTGCCTACAATGGAAGGGCAGTCTGCAGGAGGAAGAAAGACCGGGAGCGATGCATTCAGAACCGATGTGCGCCAACTGCCGGATTGTCATTCGCTGGCAGCCGACCATCGTGGATGGGAGATTTTACTGCTGCCTGGGTTGCGCCCAGGGCGGTCCATGCGAGTGCGACTATGACCATCTGCCCCGACGCGATGAGATCAACCCCCTGGTGCTCAAGAGGTCCCAAACCTTGTTGACAGATTGTTCCGGCTGAGGGGTTTTACCGGCGAACCGGACTTGCCGCTTCCGGCTCCCTGTGTTATCATAGTATCGGCAAAAGAGGGCATTTTCATAATTCTTCGTGTCTTGGTGCCTTTGTGGTAAGCCTGTCGGGTCCACTGCGTATCTCCTGTCACTGAGTCTCAGCGATCAATGACCGGTGACCCAGACTGTGAAAAGGAGTGGAAAAGCAGATGATGTGGTGGGATTGGAGATACCTGATTTTTGCTGCACCGGCGTTGCTGCTGGCGCTGTATGCGCAGAGCAAGGTGAACGCGGCCTACAACCGCTACAGCCGTCAGCCCAACCTGCGCGGCCTCAGCGGGTATGAGGTGGCCCGTGTCCTGTTGCGCAGCGCCGGCCTTGATCATGTCCGGGTGGAGGAGGTTCCCGGACGGCTCAACGATCACTATGACCCCGACCGGAATGTCCTGCGCCTGTCGCAAGGGGTGGCCCAAAGCCGGTCGGTGGCTGCCCTGGGCATCGTCGCCCACGAAGTGGGCCACGCCCTGCAGGATGCAGCCAGCTATGCGCCGCTGCGGCTGCGGTCGGGCCTGGTGCCGGCGGTCAGTATCGGCTCGTGGCTGGGGCCGATCCTCTTTTTCGTTGGCCTGCTGCTGTCGGGCCTGACCGGTTCGACGGCCATCGCCTGGCTGGGCGTAGCTCTCTTTGCCGGAACAGCCCTCTTTGCCCTGGTCACCCTGCCGGTGGAATTCAACGCCAGCAACCGGGCGCTGAAGCTGTTGCACGCCTATCAACTGGCCGATGGCCGGGAACTTCGCCAGACAAAAGAGGTGCTCGACGCAGCGGCGCTGACCTATGTGGCGGCGCTGGCCCAGGCCCTTTCGACCCTGCTCTACTACATTTTTCTGCTGACCGGGTCTTCGCGCCGGGAGTGAAGGGGGGCGACAGAAGGCAACGAGGGGTTGAGAGGAAGCCCTCAACCCCTCGTTTTCATGGTCGCGCCGTCCACCGCCGAGAGTGCGAGCAAGAGCGTCCGGCGCCTGGACGGTGACCCGATCAGAATGACAGCCGGAACCAGTCGGTGCCGGTGCAGGTGCCGCAGACCAGCAGGATAAAAATGAGCAGCAGGATCAGCCCACATCCCATGCCGGTACAGGACGCACCCCGTCCAAAACCAAAACGATCCTGCAGCCAGTCGAAAACAGCGGTGATGATCGCCAGCCGGAACAACCCACCCAGACATCCTGGTCGTCGGTCCATGATTTTTCCCTCCTCTCCATCGTTCCAAAAAAAACGTCAAGGGCAACTGCCCTGCCCTTGACGTTATACGCTGTGCCCAACCGAAAGTTGCGGGCTAAAAGATCGCGGCCAGCATCTGGATCGAATCGGTGGTCAGCCGGATAAAGGGCTGTGGGTAGAGGCCCACGACCAGGATGCCGATGGCGGTCAGGGCCAGGCCGAAGCGCAGGCCGGCCGGCACGGTCAGGGACTCAGCCCCCTCCTCCGCCGGCTCGAAAAAGAGATAGCGCACCACGTTCAGATAGTAAAAGGCGGCGATGACGCTGGTGATGATGCCGACGAGGGCCAGGGTAAAGGTCAGCGGCACGCCCAACTGGAGGGCCGAGCCGAACACAAACAGCTTGCCCAGGAAGCCGGCCGTGCCCGGCACACCGGCCAGCGACAGCAGGGCAATCAACAGCACCCCGGCCACCACCGGCGCACGCCGGACCAACCCCCTGTAGTCTGAAATGGTGGTCGAACCGGTGGCGTTCTCGAAGGCAATCACGGCCGTGAATGCCGCCAGGTTGGTGAACAGATACGCAAACAGATAAAACAGCGTGCCGTTGATCCCCAGGAAGGCATCATCCCGCTCCAGCGTCAGGCAGATAAAGCCGATCACGATATATCCTGCCTGGGCAATACTGGAATAAGCCAGCATCCGTTTGATGTCGGTCTGGCGCAGGGCGATGAGGTTCCCCAGGATCATCGAAATGATGGACAGCGCCCCCAGGAAGGTCATCCAGCCGATGTTCCAGCGCACGGTGGCCAGGGCGGTGAGCAACACGCGCATCAGGATGGCAAAGCCGGCCGCTTTGGAGCCCACCGACAGAAAGGCGGTCACCGGCGTGGGCGCGCCCTCGTAGGTGTCGGGTGCCCACTGGTGAAAGGGGGCCAGCACGATCTTGAAGCCAAAGCCGGCCAGCAACGGGATCATGGCCACCACCGCCAGCCAGCTCAACGACCCGCCCCCCCTCCTCAGGGCCGCCGCCATCTGGGCCAGGTCGGTGGTCCCCGTCGCCCCGTAGAGGAGCGACATGCCGTACAGCATCACCGCCGAGGTCACTGCTCCGTAGAGGAAATACTTGATGCCCGCCTCGCTGGATTTCAGATCGCCCCGCAGATAGCCGGCCAGCACGTAGGAGGTGATGCTCAGGAACTCCATAGCCAGATAGAGGGAGATCAGGTTGATGGCCGATGAAGCCAGGCAGATGGCCAGGCCGGCAAAGAGGAGCAGGGCATAGAACTCGCCCCGGTAGGGGGTGCGGCCCTGTAGATAGGGCACTGCCGCCAGCAGGACCAGCCCCACCGTGCCCAGGGCGATGATCTTGAAGAACAGGGCAAAGGGGTCCACCGCCATCATGGCCAGGACGGTGGTCGGCGGGGTGCCCCACAGCAGGAAGGTGGCCAGTAACGCTCCCCCCACCCCGACCAGAGCCAGGGCCGGCACCCACAGCCTCTTCTGCGCCTCGTCACGCCAGATCAGGTCCACACACAGGACCACCAACCCGGCGAGCAACAAGATTAATTCTGGGGACAGCAACTGAAACGTTTCCAGAGTCAAGACTCACCTCCGTCGCTTCCAGGTGCCAGGCACTCAGAGCTGGTCTGAAAAGCTTGCCACAAAGACACAAAGGCCACAAAGGAACACGAAGGAAACGAACCCCCTTGGTGTCCTTTGTGTCTTGGTGGTTTTCAGACAGGCGCTCAGAGCTGGTTTGAAAACCACGAATGGGACTATCCACCCAACAGCTTCTGAGCAAAGCTGTTAAAGAACTCGATGATAGGGGTGGGATAGACGCCAAAGCCGATCATGAACAGCACCAGCGGCCACATGGTCACCTTTTCAAAGGCCAGCATATCGGTCAGCCGGGCACCGTGGGTCACCTCCTCCCACTTTTTCGCATCAAAGTCGCCCAGAAAGACCGATTGGACGATCTTCCACAGGATGTAGGCGGCTGTGACCACCACACCGAGGATGCCGATGGCCGCAAAGAGGGGCATGATCTGGAACGCCCCCCGGAAGACAAAGAACTCGGCCCAGAAACCGGCCAGGCCGGGCAGCCCCAGGCTGGCCAGGGCGGTCACCATAAAGATGCCATAGTAGTAGGGTGTCATCTTGCTCAGGCCGCCAAAGTTCTGCAGGTCGCGGGTGTGAGCCCGTTCATAGATGACCCCCACCAGGAAGAACAGGCCGCCGGTGATGATGCCGTGGTTGAACATCTGCAACGACGCCCCGTTGGAGGCCATGGCCGCTGCGTCCTTCCACCTGTCCACCCCCCAGGCCGCTGCCGTCGCCGCCAGGCCGAGCATCACATAGCCCATGTGGCTCACCGAGGAATAGGCGATCAGCCGTTTGAGGTCCCACTGGGCCATGCACACCAGCGCGCCATAGACGATGCTGAGCAGTGCCAGGATGGGGATGATCGGCACCACCGTGCTGAAATATTTGAACTGCGCCGGGAAGATGGGCAGGGCAATACGCATCATGCCATAGGCCCCCAGCTTCAGCAGGATGCCGGCCAGGATGACGCTGCCGGCGGTGGGCGCTGCGGTGTGGGCGTCGGGCAGCCAGGTGTGGAACGGCCAGAGGGGCACTTTGATGGCAAAAGCGATAAAGAAGGCCCAGAAGGCCAGGGTGGCCAGCCACGAGATGCCGCTGAACAGATAGCCCACCTCCGACAGCTCCAGGATGTCAAAGGTGCCGTGGTAGAAGTAAAGGCCCAAGATGGCCAGCAACATGCCCACACTGCCGACCAGGGTGTAGAGGAAGAACTTGATGGCCGAGTATTGGGGCCGGTCTTTGGGCTGGCCCCAGATGCCGATGAGCAGGTACATCGGCACCAGGCCGATCTCCCAAAAGACATAGAACAACACCAGGTCCAGCGAGACAAAGACGCCGAACATGCCTGTTTCCAACAGCAGGAAGAGCAAAAAGAACTCCTTGACCCGCCGGGTGATGGTGTACGAGGAATAGATCAGGCCCAGCGTGGTCAGCAGGGCCGTCAGGAAGATAAGCGGAATGCTCAGTCCGTCGGCGCCGACGTGATAGTTGACATGGATGGCCGGGATCCAACTGCTCAGGGCTTCAAACTGGATGCCCCCTTTTCCCTTATCGTAGGCAAACCACAGGTAGATAGACAGCAGCAGCGGGATGAAGCTGAGGCCGATGGCCAGGCGCTTGATGGTCCGTTCCTCCTCGCCGGGGATGAGCAGGATGAGCAGCACCCCGACCAGGGGCAGAAAGGTGATCAGAGTCAGCAGATAGTCCATCTAATCCTCCTTGATGTCAAAGTGCGTTGATGGCTCCTAACCGGTCAGAAAGGCAAGCCAGACACTCCAGGTACCCCAGGTGCGGATCAGGAACATGGCCAGCAGCAACAGCACCGTCACCGCGGCCACCAGCAGATAGTTTTGCACCTGGCCGGTCTGGGTGGCACGCATAAACTCGCCGAGCCAGGCCGTCACCTGCCCCACGCCGTTGACCGCGCCATCCACAACGGGGTTGTCCACCGCTTTCTTCAGCCACTCCGACAGCCAACGGCCAAAGCGGCCCACCGCATCCACGATGGGGTCAATGACGATCTTGTCGTCGAAGGTGTAGCAGGCCCTGGCCAGAGCGATCGCCGGCCGGATAATGAGGGCCATGTAGAGTTCGTCAAAGTACCATTTGTTCTTGAGCCACCTGTACAGCGGCCCCAATGCCTTCTCCAGCGGGTCCACCGGCACCAGCAGCGGCTTGCGCCCGTAGATCAGCCAGGCGATCAGCCAGCCGCTCAACGCCACCAGGGTTGAGATGCCGGCCACCGTCGGGTTGAATTCCCCGTGGGCGATCTCCCGGCCCATGACCTCGGCCTGGTGGCCGATGAGGGCGTAGAACCGATTGGCCCACGGTGTGCCGAACAGGCCCAGCACGGTGGCAAAGGCAGCCAGGATCACCAGCGGCCAGGTCATGCTGGGCACACTTTCAGGCGCGTGGGCGGCAGCTTCGGTGCGCGGCCGGCCGGCGAAGGTCAGGAAGATCTGCCGTCCGGTGTAAAAGGCGGTCAGCAGAGCAGCAGCCGTCAGCAGCAGCCAGACAAAAAAGCCCCAGCCCATGCTGACCCCGAACTCCCCGCCGTGGGTGAACACCCTCCAGGCATCGGCCAGGATCTCATCCTTGCTCCAGAAGCCGGCCCAGGGAAAGATGCCGGTCAGGGCCAGGGCGCCGATGATGAACGTCCAGCCGGTGGTCGGCATCCGCCGCAGCAACCCGCCCATGTTCATCATATCGTTGGCATCAAACTCCCTCTCATCCCCGTGCCCCTCTCCCTCCGAGGGGTGATGATGGGTGTGATGATGGCCGTGCTCCACGCCGTGGATCACCGAACCGGAGCCGAGGAACAGCAGGGCTTTGAAAAAGGCATGGGTGATCAGATGGAACACGGCAGCCACATAGGCGCCAAGGCCCAGGGCGGCGATCATGTAGCCGAGCTGGCTGATGGTTGAATAGGCCAGCACCCGTTTGATGTCGTTCTGGGCCACGGCGATGGTGCTGGCCAGAAAGGCGGTAAAGGCGCCGATAAAGGCCACCACGGCCAGTTGAGTGCCTCCCTCGACCGCCACAAAGAGGGGGAAGGTGCGGGCTACCAGATAGACGCCGGCCGAGACCATCGTCGCCGCGTGGATGAGGGCACTGACCGGGGTGGGACCTTCCATCGCGTCGGGCAGCCAGACGTGCAGCGGGAACTGAGCGCTCTTGCCCACCGCCCCGCCAAAGATGAGGATGGCGCACAGCGTGGCCCAGGGCACCTGGCCCCAGGCATAGCTGGTCGCCAGGGTGTGCAACGTCTCCTCCCTGAAAATCTCGCGGAAGGTCAGCGTGCCGGTCTGCGAGTAGAGCAAGAGCATCCCGGCCAGCATCAAGGCGTCGCCGATGCGTGTGGTCAGGAAGGCCTTTAACCCGGCCTGCTTGGGGGTGATCCGCTTCGGGTCTTTGTACGACTTGTCGAACCAGAAGCCGATGAGCAAATAGGAACAGAGGCCCATCACCTCCCAGAAGATAAGCAGGGTGACGAAATTGTCCGAGACCACCAGCCCCAACATGCCGCAGGCAAAGAGGGAGATGTAGGCGAAAAAGCGGGAGTAGCGCGGGTCCACATCTTCCCGGCCATAATTCATGTACCCCTTGGAGTAGATGAAAATCATCAGACAGACAAAGGGGACCATGAACAGCATCAGCCCGGTCAGCGTGTCCACCTGGAAGCCAAGCCGCAGCAGGGTTGTGCCGGTGGGGATGCTGAACAGGGGCACAGGATGGCCACCGCCGGGCGGGGTCAGGCTGTGGGCCTCACGTCCCGACAGGAAAAAGAGGGTCCAGCCCAGGATCCAGGCCAGGCCGATGCCGATCCAGGCCACCCAGGTGCTGAGCAGCCGGTTGCGGTTGGTCCACAGCACGATGAGAGCAAAGGCGGCCAGGGGAAAGAGCGGGATCAACCAGGTCAGATTGAAAAAGAATTCGGTCATCGGCTCTTCGCTCCTCTACAATTTCATCAGCTCTACTTCTTCGACATCCACCGTGCGGCGGGCGCGGTAAACGGCGATGACCAGCGCCAGGCCCACGGCTGCTTCAGCGGCGGCCACAGTGATGACAATGATGGCAAACACCTGGCCGGCCAGCGTGCCCCGCGCCACCTCGCCATACCGCCAGAAGGCCAGCAGGTTCACATTCACGGCGTTGAGCATCAGCTCCACCCCCATCAGGATGGCAATGGCGTTGCGCCGGGAGAGTACGCCGTACAGTCCGATGCAGAATAGTGCAGCGGCGACGATCAGATACCAGGACAACGGGACTTGCATGGGCGTTCCTCCTTGCTCACTTTTCCCGGGCGATGACCACCGCCCCGACCAACGCCACCAGCAGCAGCACCGAAGCCACCTCGAAGGGCAGGACGAACTGGTCAGGCGCGACCAGGGCCCGACCCAACCGGGCGATGGCGTCCTGGGGCACTGCTGCTTCAGCAGTGGGCCAGGTGACCGACAGGAGCACAAAGGCCAGAACGGCAAACAGCACCACGGCCACCACCGCTCCGCCAGGCCGCTGCTGGTTCCAGGCCCGGTACTGGGGCGACATGAGCTGCCGGGAGACCATGATGACAAAGATGATCAGGATGGCGATGGCTCCTACATAGATCAATAGCTGGATCATCGCCAGGATCTCCACTTCCAGCAGGATGTACAGGCCGGCCACGCCGACGAAGGAGAGCACCAGAAAGAGTGCGGCGCGGAAGAGGTTGCGGCTCAGGACGACACCCAAGGCACCGACCAGAGCGGTGGCGCTGAGAACGACAAAGATCACGTGCGAGACCGAGAGGGTCATAGGCTACCTACCTTTCCACCGCCACGATCCGTTTCAGGGCCGGGGCGTCTTTGAGGCGGCGAGCAGCGCGGTTGAGGAGGAGGGCGGTCGCGGCCATCACGACCAGACTGGCCAGCAGCATCGCGCCCCCCTGGACCCACGGCGCCAGCCTGGAGTCGGCCACCGGGATCTTGACCACCAGGGCAACCAGCAGCAGGTTGATCAGGCTGAGGGGCACCAGAAATTTCCAGGAAAAGCCGACCAGGTGGTCAAAGCGCAGGCGCGGAAAAGTCGCCCGGAACCAGAGCATGCAAAAGATCACCAGCACCGACTTGCCAAAGACGATCAGCGGGGCCAGCACCGGGGCCACATCTTCCAGGCCGAAAAACTTCCATCCCCCCAGAAAGAGGGTAGAGACGAGGATGGCAACGGCAAACATGTTGACATACTCGGCGATAAAGAACATGGCGAATTTCATGCCGCTGTATTCGACCATGTAGCCGGCCACCATCTCCGAATCCGCCTCCAGCAGGTCCACCGGCGACCGGTTGGCCTCGGCCATGGCGCACACCAGGTAGATCAGCCCGGCAATGGGGGTGACGATCAGGTAGGGCACGCTCTGCGCTTCCACGATCCCCTGCGTGGACATGGTCCTGGCCAGCAGGACCACGGCCAGGATTGACAACACCATCGGCACCTCGTAGGCCAGCAACTGGTTGACCGTGCGGAAGGCGCTCAGCAGGGCATATTTGTTGTCCGAACCCCAGCCGGCGATCACAACGGCCAGGATGTGGATGGCACCGATGGCGACAACGTACAGGACCCCCACATTCAGGTCCTGGCCGATCAGCCGGGGGCCCCAGGGCAGGACGGCATAGATCAGCAGGGCGGGGATGACCACCAGGATGGGGGCCAGCATGTGCAGCGCCCGGTCGGCCTTGCTGGGGATGATGTCTTCCTTGGTCAGCATCTTGATGGCGTCGGCCAACGCCTGGAGCAGGCCATAGGGCCACACCCGGTTCGGGCCGGGCCGGTCTTGCATCCGGGCGATCACCTTCCGTTCCATGGGGGTAAAGATAATGACGGCCATCACCCCAAAAACGACCAGGATCAGCACCCCGATAAAATCGGCGATCAGATTCACCGCCCACGGAGGCAGGCCCCAACTGGCCATCCACTCGCCCACGACCCGCCCCAATTCGACCCAGAAATTGAGAATGTCCATACGCTTCTCCTGGTATCTAATATCCAATATCCAATATCCAATATCCGCCGTTATAGGATATTAGATATTCGATATTGGTTATTGCCAGCGCAACGCCCCCTTGCGCCAGGCGTAGACCAGACCCACGATCAGGATGCCCAGAAAGAGGACCGCTTCGGCCAGCGCCCACAGGCCCAATTGGTCATAGGCCATCGCCCAGGGGAAAAGAAAAACGGCCTCGATGTCGAAAACGACAAAGACCAGGGCGTAGATGTAATCTTGGGCACGGAACCGCACCCACGTCTCGCCGATGGTCTCGAGGCCGCATTCATAGGTGCTCGCTTTGACCGGGTTTGGCTTCTTGGGACGGAGCAACCAGGCTATCCCCAGGGCGACGAAGGGAAAGAGAATGGCGACGACCACAAAGACCCCGATAAAGTTATAGTCTGACAGCAATGTCACACCCCCTTTAACAGGTTGCAAAGCGAGCGCCATTATGCCACAACTCCTCCAAAAGGGCAAGTTCGAGGTGGGGGTGAGTTTACCAGGTGGGGGAGTGTTTTTCCCTGGCCGGGCCGCTCGTGATATAATGGGGAATGGGGAATGCGGAATGGGGAATGCGGAATGGGGAATGCGGAATGGGGAATGGGGAATGCGGAATGGGGAATGCGGAATGCGGAATGGGGAATGGGATGAGTTTGTCGCTGCCGCACCCGGCGGACACCTGCTGCAAAGCCGGGCCTGGGGCGAGCTCAAAGCCCGGTTTGGCTGGCGCGTCCATCGGCTGGCAGCAGCCGGGGCGGGGGCTCAGGTGCTCTTTCGCTCCCTGCCGGCTGGCCTGGGCAGTATCGCCTATGTGCCCAGGGGGCCGGTGGGCAGCCTGGATGAAGGGGCCTGGCAGGCATTGCTGGAGGCGATCCGCCCTCTGGCACGCCGGCAACGGGCCATCTGCCTGAAGGTGGAGCCGAACCGGGAAGAGGACCCGGCGCTGGCCAACCGGCTGCGGGCGCTGGGATTCCGCCCCAGCCCCCAGACCATCCAGCCGCGCCGCACCCTGCTGGTGGACCTGGAGGCCGACCCGGAGGAGCTGCTGGCGCGCATGAAGCCCAAGACGCGCTACAACATCCGCCTGGCAGCGCGCAAAGGGGTTACCGTCCGCCCCGGCGACGAAGCCGATCTGCCGTCTTTTTATCGTCTCATGCAGATCACCGCTGCACGGGACCGCTTTGCCATCCACAGCCAGGATTATTATGCCACAGCGTATCGCCTGTTTGTGCCCGCAGGTCAGGGGCGGCTGCTCCTGGCGGAGCGGGAAGGGCAACTGCTGGCCGGGCTGGTCGCCTGTGCCTTTGGCGACACGGCCATCTACCTGTATGGCGCGTCGGCGGATGAGGGGCGGCACCTGATGCCTGCCTACCTGCTCCAATGGGAGGCGATGCTGTGGGCCAGGGGGCAGGGCTATCGCTTCTATGACCTGTGGGGTGTGCCCGATGAAGAGGAGGCAGTTCTGGAGGCCGGCTTTCCCACCCGTCGCGATGGGTTGTGGGGCGTCTATCGCTTCAAACGGGGCTTTGGCGGGCGGTTGGTGCGGACCATCGGTGCCTGGGACCTGGTCTATGCCCCACTGCGTTACCGGCTTTACACACTGGCGGTCAAATGGCTGAAACAGGGTCAAACGACCTGATGAACCTTGAAATTGATGACGCCCTGGTCTGGGACCGCGCCCTGCTGGCCCTGCCCAACCCCCATATCCTGCAAAGCTGGGCCTGGGGCGAATTCAAGTCGCGCCATGGCTGGAGGGCCAGGCGCCTGCTCTTCCGGGAAGAGGGTCGGACGGTTGCCGCCGCCTCGGTGTTGGAACGCCGCTTGCCCCGACTGCCGGTGTCGGTCCTCTATGTGCCCAAAGGGCCGGCCCTGGATTGGAACGACACCGGCCTGGCTGACCGCCTCCTGGCCAGCCTGGAACATCTGGCTCGGCAGCGGCGGGCGCTGTTCCTCAAGATCGATCCCGACCTCTATGACCCGGACGGCGCCCCCGGCTTTTGCCCTCGACCGACCAACGCCCCACAGATTGCCCGCCTGCTGACCCGACGCCGTTGGCGCTTTTCCGGCGAACAGGTCCAGTTCCGCAACACCCTGCTCCTGGACCTGACCCGCCCGGAGGAGGATCTCCTGGCGGCGATGAAGCAGAAAACTCGCTACAACATCCGGCTGGCGATGCGGCATGGGGTGCAGGTCCGCCTGGGCACCCCTGCCGATTTAGATATTTTCTACCGGCTCTATGCCGAAACGGCGCGACGCGACGGCTTTCCCATCCGGCCGGCCGACTATTACCGTGATGCCTGGGGCAGCTTCCTGGAAGCAGGGCATGCCCGGCTCCTCCTGGCTGAAGTGGCTGGCGAGGTGGTGGCCGGGCTGATCCTGTTCCTCTTTGGGCCGACAGCCTGGTACATGTACGGCGCATCGTCCGACCGCCACCGGGAGCGGATGCCCAACTATCTGCTCCAGTGGGAGGCGATCCGCTGCGCCCGGGCCGCCGGCTGCACCCTCTATGACCTGTGGGGCGCGCCCGACACCCTGGTCGAGTCGGACCCGATGTGGGGGGTGGTGCGCTTCAAGCTGGGGTTGGGGGGGCAGTTGGTGCGCGGCCTGGGGGCCTGGGACTTTCCGGTCAGTCGGTGGGGATACCGGTTGTATGGGGAGGTTCTCCCCCGCTACCTGGGCTGGCTGCGCATCATCGGGCTGCCGATGGCCGGGTGGCCGAGGGCAATGCCGTCGGCTACCCGATCGGCTTGACAAGGGGCAGGCCTGATGATACAATGAAAGTGGCTGGCACTCAAAAGCGCCGGCCACCTGGAAACCAGACCATGTCTGACTCTGAGCTGAAAATTCTGACCGTAAACAACCCGCAGCACCTCAAGGTGCTGCGCAGCAAATCAAAGCGGGTGCCCCAGGTGACACCCAAACTGGTCGCGCTGGCCCGGCGGATGCTGGAGGTGATGCGCCAGGCCAACGGCGTCGGCCTGGCCGCGCCCCAGGTGGGCGTGCTGCAGCGCTTCTTTGTCGCCGAACTGCCCGAAGACAGGGAGAAAAACCTGCCCCGCGAGACCTATATCCTGTTCAATCCCGAAGTTGTCAAAAATTTTGGGGAACAGGTCGGCTATGAGGGCTGTCTGTCCATCCCCGGCTACGTGGGCCAGGTGGCCCGTGCCGAAAAGTTGACGGTCAAGGGGGTGGATGAGCGGGGTCGCCCGGTGCGTTACAAGGTGGAAGGGTATCTGGCCCGCGTCTTTCAGCACGAGATTGACCATCTGGACGGAATCCTCTACACCGATCGCCTGACCGATCCGACCACCTTCAGGCCGGTAGAGGTTGGTCAGGAAGAGGCCGCTGAGCGAGAGGCGGCCATCGCCTGAGACCTGGTGCGATCATGGCCCGTGGAAAGATCATCACCACGCTGCGCGACCGACGACAGGTGGAGGCCGGCCTGCGCCAGATGCTGGCTGCCGACTCGGAGTGGCAGTTTCGACGGCAGGCGCAACAGATCGCCGCCCTCGGCTCGCAGGTCATCCCGGCCATCGTGGGCAATCTGGACCGCGCCGACGCCCGGCTGCTGACGGCGATGGGCACGGTGGCGGCGCTGCTCAACCGCCAGGAGGTGGTGGCGGCGCTGCGCCAGGCGATCCTTCAGCCGCAGCGGACCGATCAGGGCCGGATGGCCGCCATGACCCTCCTGGAGCGTTTCCTGGGCCAGCCGCCCGACGAGGAACTGCTGACCAGCCTGCGCGATCCGGAGGGGGTGGCCCTCCGTTCCCTGGAGGAGGTGCTGAGCCAGGCGGAAGGCAACCCGGCCCTGTGGATCGAATATATCCGGGGGTTGGATCGACAGGAGCCGGATGTGGTGCTGGCCGTAGTCCGGACGCTGCGAGGGATGGGCACCGGCCGGGCTGTCGAACCGTTGCGGATGATGGCCCAGGATGTGCGTGGCGAGATCGCCGCCGCAGCGTTACAGGCCCTGGGCACCCTCCGTCTACCGGAGGCGGGGTGGGCATTGCAAACGCTGCGGCCCATCGTCCACCTGGAACTGCAACCCGCCGCCGGGCGGGCGCTGCGCAAGCTGCGCTTCGCCGGCGTGGCAATCGAAGAACTGCCCCCACCCGATCCGGGCTGGCGGGCGCTCATTGGGCCGGTGGATGGCCTGGGCCGGCAGAATGTGTGGTTTCTCCAGCCCGGCCGGGGGACGGCCCAGGTGCGGTTCCTGAACCTGCTGCTGGCCGATCAGGCCGGGATCGTCGAGGCCATCGGGCATGCCCGGGTGCCGGCGCTGATGTTGCCCCCACCCCGGCCGTTGGGAACCCTGCATGACCTCCTCCTGCCTGATGGTTCGGGGGAACTGTTGATGCTGGAAGCCCCGTTCGATCTGGGCCGGCGGCTGGTGCTTGAAGCGCTGGCCCACAACCGCCAGACTCAGATCCCGGTCGCCGCGCCGCTGCGGTTGCTCAGCCCCTGGTTGTGGGGGTCTGGCGGCGCAGACTCACTCCCTCCGCCCCTTCTGCCGGAGCTGGAGGAGCCGGATGAAGGGCTGATGGCCGTTTCAGACCGGCTGTTGAGCCATCCCGCCTTCCTGACCTGGACGGTCCACAACCCGGCCCTCCTCCAGGCAGCAGAGGAGGGCCGGCACCATCCCGGCCGGGACCGGGAGGTGTGGATCCGGCGGCTGGCCAGGGAGCTGTTTTCCGAACCGATGGTCAGGCATCTGCTTGGCCGGCGGTTGACGGCCATGAGCGAGTGGTTGCTGCTGGCCGGGGAGCCATGGCTGGCCCGGCTGGCTCTGGCTGCGGCCAGGGCCATGGACCAGGAGTCGGCCCATGAGCTGCCGCTGATCCGGGCCCTGGTGCGCCGTGGCCTGGAAGCGGCATCAGGGTCCTGATCCGGGCGGTTCGGGCTTTTTCCTCATGAGGAGGCTGCTGAAAAGGTCCTGGTTTGCACCGCCGAGACGCAGAGGCCGCTGAGTTTTATGATCCCTCCGCGTTCTCTGCGTGCTCTGCAGTGAGAGGGGATATTTTTGGCTGGGTGCGGGAGTGATTGCACTCCGTAGAAATAAATTGAAACAGGGGGAGCAACAATGGGCAGTTTTGGTTGGCCAGAGATCTTGATCGTCCTGGTGATCGTCGTCCTCATCTTTGGCGTGGGCAAAGTGGCCGACATCGGCCCTGCCCTGGGCAAGGCGATCAGCGGCTTCAAGAAGGCTGTGAAGGAAGAAGAGGAAGAGGGGCCCGTCAAGGAATCGGAGAAGACAGAAACCGGGGAAAAGAAAGAGTAACGGTAACTACCTGCCTCGACAATGTTAAATTTGACCTCACCCCTACCCCCTGGCCCCCTTCCCCTCTCCGCCGCGGAGAGGGGAAAGGGGTTGGGGGATGGGGTGAGGTCCACCTTGACCGCCATTTATGTTTCTAACCTGCGGGAGGGCAGGCAGTTACGAGTAACGCTACACGACCCTGGGCACCCGGGCCAGGATCTCGCTGACGACCTCATAGTTGATCGTGCCCAGCCGTTCGGCCACCTCTTCGGCGGTGATCCGCTCGTTTCCCTGCGCGCCGATGAGGACCACCTCGTCGCCCTGGCGCACGCCGGGGATGGCGGTGACGTCAATCATCGTCTGATCCATGCACACCCGGCCGACGATGGGCGCGCGCCGGCCGCGCACCAGCACCTCTCCCCAATGGCGCGGCGCCCGGCGAAAACCGTCGGCGTAGCCCACCGGCAGGACGGCGATCCGTTGCGTCCCGCTGGTCTGGTAGGTGTTGCCATAGCTGACAAAGCTGCCCGGCGGCAGTGTTTTGACCTGGGCGACCTGCGTCTTGAAGGAGAGGGCAGGGCGAAAATCGGGCGGGCAGGGGACCTGGGGAGAGGGGTGCAGGCCGTACATGGCCAGGCCCAGCCGCACCATCGTAAAGTAGCTTTCCGGCAGGGTCAGAATGGCCGCCGAGTTGGCAGCATGGACCAGGGGGAATTCGATCCCCACCCCGGCCAGCGCCGTCAGCACCTGGCGGAAACGCCCGATCTGCCAGCGGGTATATTCCGGGTCGCTGTCGGCGACGGAAAAGTGGGTAAAGAGGCCCTCCAGCTCCAGGCCGGGCAGCGTGCGCAGCTCCAGCACAAAGGGCACAACCTGGTCGGGCAGCAGGCCGAGTCGCCCCATGCCGGTATCCACCTTGACGTGGACCCTCACCCGGCGGTCCAGTTCCCGGGCAGCTCGGCTTAGCGCCCGCGCCACGTCGAGGTCAAAGAGGGTGGCCGACAGGTTGTTCAGCACCAGTTCACGGGCCTGCCAGGCCGGGGTAAAACCCAGCACCAGCACCGGGGCCTCGATGCCCGCCCGGCGCAGAACCGCCCCTTCGTTGATGCTGGCTACCCCCAGGTAACGGGCGCCGTTGTTCAACGCCGTGCGCGCCACCCGCACCGCGCCGTGGCCATAGGCATCGGCCTTGAGTACGGCCAGCACGGCCACCCCCGGCCCTACCCTCTCGACGACCCACCGCACGTTGTGCGCAATCGCCTCCAGGTCCACCTCCACCCAGGTGGGCCGGCCGGGGCGGAGCAGCCGCACCTTCTGCCAGCCGGCCGTCTGCCGCACCAGCAGATCGGCAGCCCGGTCCGGATCGGCCAGCAGGGCGGCGACCACCTGCTCCAGGCGCGATTCCATCGCCCCTTTGACCAGCACCGTGTCCCCGGCCTGCAACCGACCGGCCACGCCCCGCACCGTGTCGGCGGCGGTATAGGTCACCAGCACCCGGTCGGCAGGCAATCCGGCCTGCAGCGCCTGGGCGGCGATCTGGCGGGCGCTGTCGCCCTGGGCCACCAGCAGGTCGGCCACCTGCGCGACCCGCTGCCCTACGCGCCGACAGGCCTCGGCCTCCAGGTCGCCCAGGTCCAACAGATCGCCCAGGATGGCGATCCGACGCCCGGTGGAAAAGAGGGCCAGTGTGTCCAGCGCGGCCAGCATGGAGGCCGGGCTGGCGTTGAAACTATCATCCAGGATCAGGCTGCCGTGGATCCCCGGCAGGGGGTTCAGCCGCCCCGGCAGAGGCCGGACTCCGGCCAACGCGGCCAGCGATTCCTCCAGCGGCACCCCCAACGCCAGCCCAACGGCCACAGCCGCCAGCGCCGCGTAGAGATTGTGCCGGCCCAACAGCGACAACCGCACCCGCAGTTTGCGCCGGCCGCGCAGTCCCGGCAGGGCAAAATCGCGGACAAAGACGGTGAACGACAGGCCCCCTGCGTCGGCCTCGACCGCCCCGGCCACCAGGTGGGCCTCGGCGTTCAGGCCATAGGTGATCACCTGCGCCTGGGTGCGGCCGGCCATCGCCCGCACACGAGGGTCATCCTGGTTGAGCACCGCCACCCCGCCGGCCTGCGCCGGGGGGAGGGCCTCTACCAGCCGCCCCTTCTCGGCGGCAATGGCCTCCAGCGAACCCAGATAGCCCACATGGGTCTCGTTGACCGTTGTCACCACGCCGATTTGAGGCCGGGCCAGCGCCGCCAGGTCCCGGATTTCGTCCAGGCCGTCGCAGGCCATCTCCAACACCGCCACCCGATGCCTGGCCTCCAGCCGACCCAGGGCGATGGGCAGGCCGTAACGGTCATTGAAGCTGCCGGGGTTGCAAAAGACGGGATAGCGGCAGGCGAGGACAGCCGCCGTCAGCTCTTTGGTGGTCGTCTTGCCGCTGGAGCCGGTGATGCCCACCACGCAGGGGCGCAGCCTGTTCAGGACAAAACGCGCCCAGTCGAGCAATGCCTGGCGGGTGTCCTCCACCACGATACAGGTGACGCCATAGGGTTCCAGGTCGAAGGGGCGCTGACAAAGGACACCGGCTGCCCCGCCCTGCGCCGCCTCCAGAATGTAATCGTGGCCGTCGCCCTTGTCGGTGACGACGGCCAGGAACAGCTCACCCCGGGTGAGCAGACGGGTATCGTAGCAAAAGTCGGCAAACTCCCGGGCAAAGACCGGCCCGTGCACCCTGCCATCGGTCGCTGCCAGCAGGTCGGCCAGCAGGATCAATCCCCCTCCTGACTCTCCTGGATGGTCGGCATCTGGGGCATGAGCGGGGCGATCTCCCCCCAATCAACAGTCGGCATCGGTGGCGGTTCCGGCATGGTGAACGCCGGCCCACCACCGGTCAGGGGCCACAGGGCATCCAGGTTGATCTGCGGCATCTCCAGAGGGGGAGGGAACTCGACAGCCAGCGGCTCGCCGGCCACAGCCAACGGTTCGGCGATGACGGTCGGGTGCATTTCGATCCCCTTGCCTGCCTCGATGGAACCCACCTCGATCCGGGTGACCTGGATCGCCTCCTCCCCCTTCGGCCGGGCAGGGGGAGAGGGGGTCGGTCGGCCGGCGGGGGCGGCGACCTGTTCCCTTTCCAGGCGGGCACCGCACTTGCGGCAAAAGCGGCCGGTCTGCTTTTCAGCGCCACAGCGAGGGCAGCGGTCCTGGGAGGGGACAGGCAGCACCCGTTTCACGGCCGGCGCCAGGGTGATGGCCCCGAAGGCCGCCAGGAACGATTTGACGTCGGGATAGCGTTCCGCCGGGTCGTGGGCCAGGGCTTTGAGCAGCACCCGATCCATCTCGGCCGGCACATCGGGGTTGAAGCGGCTGGGGGGTTGGACCTGGCCCTGGATCACCACCGGTCCGCGCCCGGTCAGCAGGCTGTAAGCAATGGCTCCCAGTGAATAGACGTCGGCGCGGGGGTCGGCCGGTCCACCCGCCGCCCGTTCAGGGGCCAGGTAGGGCGAGGCTGCCCGTTTGACCTGCGCCCCCACCAGGTCCAGCAGGGCGGCCAGCCCCAGGTCGGTGACGATCACCCGCCCGGTGTCCTGCACCAGGACGCTGTCGGGCGTGAGCGAACCGTGGACGACCCCTTTGTGCCAGGCATGTTCCAGCGCCTGGCCGATCTCCGTCACCACGTGGGCGGCGGCCTCCACGGCCCACGGCTGGTCGAGCCTGGCCGCCAGGGGCTGCGCCCGTTCGATCGCCCGGGTCACCACGTAGGGCAGGCCGCCTTTGTCGCCCACCTCCTGGGCGGCGGCGATATTGGGATGGTTGAGCTGGCGGATGGCGTTGGCCATCTGCCGGAACCGCCCGGCGATCTGGGGGTCGCTGCCCAACAGCCGGGGCAGCACCCTGATCCACACCCGCTGTCGGGTGTCCGGGGTTTCGCCGCTGAACAGGACATACCCCTCCTCCTGTTCCTCCAGTTTGAGCGACTTGTACCTCTCCACGATTTGACGAACCAGGTCGCGCATGGTCCCTCCCTTGTATCCAGGCTCCGGCTGCGTCTGTCAGTGCTCCTCCCTAACCGGCGGGCGGAGGGGAGCCGATCTCCTGTTCGAGCCAGCGCAGATAGGCCTCGCTGCCGCCGACAATCGGCAGGGCGATGATCTCCGGCATCATGTAGCTGTGGAGCGCCTGGACACGCCGGACCAGGGCAGCCAGCAGGGAGCGGTGGCTCTTGGCCACCAGCAACCACTCCTGGTCGCGCTGCACCTCACCCTCCCAGCGGTAGATCGAGGTCACGCCGGGGATGATGTTCACACAGCCGGCCAGATTCTCGACCACCAGTGTCTGGGCGATCTGCCCGGCTTCTTCCTGCGAACCGGCGGTCATCAACACGACCCAAAATTCAGACATGTCTTCCACTCCCTCGCTAAGAGCTGGTCTGAAAAGCTTACCACAAAGACACAAAGGAACACGAAGGAAACGAATCCCCTTGGTGTCCTTTGTGTCTTGGTGGTTTTCAGGCAAGCTCTAAAACCCCAGCCCTCGCTCCTTCAGGCTGACAAACCGTTGCCGGCCGATGATCAGGTGATCGATCACCTCCACCCCCAGCAATCTGCCGGCCTCGATGATCTGGCGGGTGATGGCCACATCCTCAGGGCTGGGGGTAGGGTCGCCGGAGGGGTGGTTGTGCAGGACGATCAGCGCGGCGGCGTTGGCCCGGATCGCCTCACGGAACAGCTCCCCCACCCGCACCAGGCTGGTGTTCAGGGAGCCGATGTAGATGGTCGGTGAGGCCAGGACATAGTTTTTGGTGTCGAGGAGGATCACGCGCAGATGCTCCTGCTCCAGCAGGCTCATCTCCGACATGACCAGGCTGGCCGCGTCGGCCGGCGACCGGATTTGGGGGCGCTCGCCGGGAGACTCGGCCAGCAGCCGTCGGCCCAGTTCCAGAGCTGCCTTCAGTTGGGTGGTCTTGGCCGGCCCCAGCCCCCGTTCGGCCGATAGCTCGGCCGTGTTGGCCCGGGCCAGGCCCGCCAGTCCACCATAGCGGATCAGCAACCGCTGGGCCAGGCGCACGACATTCTCGTCGCGGGTGCCGGTGCGCAGGATAATGGCCAACAGCTCGGCCGTGGCCAGCGCATTGGCTCCATAGTGCAGCAGGCGCTCGCGTGGACGCTCGCTGCTGGGCAGTTCCTTGATCGTCGGATTGTACTCAACGCCGGCGCTCACGGGTCCAATTCCTCGGCAAGGCAGAGTGCAGCACGCCTGAACCATCCCCTCCCATTCTACCCGATAGCCGGGCCGATGTCAAGGCGGGAGAAGAGCGGGAAGGTCTGATCCGGGCTCTGCCGCCAATTGACCGGCCGGGCCGGCCGTGGTACAATATCCCCAGGGCCAGACCCTCCCGCGGGCTGATTCGGCCTGCGGGAGGGTGCAAAGTTCAGGTCAGGAGGTGAGGGTATGAACTGGAGTTGGCTGACGTCCCCCCTGGGCATTGCCGTCCTGGTTGTGGTGATCCTCGTCGCCGCCGCGCTCATCTACTGGAAGCGCGAGCCCATCCGGCGCTGGCTCCGACAGTGGAAATTGGAATTCAAGCTGGGCCCTGTCACACTCAAGCAGGAGAAAAAGCCCGAAACCCCCGCTTCGACTGCCCCGGGCGTGAACTTTGGCGCGGGCAACGAGTTCACCGGCGCGACCATCCGCGGCGTGGCCGGCCGCGACATCCGCCGGGGCTCCGCTGCCGCCGCCTCCTCCGGGGGCAAGGCCCCCGGCGTGGATTTTGGCAGGCAGGGCCAGTTCCGCGACGCCGAGATCACAGACGTGGCCGGGCGCGACATTGTAGAGGATTGAGCGTGTTCAGGGACCTGCTCGACAAATTTGTGGACCGTGAGCCAGAGCTGGGCCTGTTCCGCCGGATGCTGCGTGGCGAGACCCACCAGCAACTCCTGCTCATCCTGGACGGCCCGGAGAAGGGCAAGACCTGGTTCATCTGGCGGCTGTTCC
>DAOTYI010000097.1:0-7450 GCA_034434895.1 Anaerolineae bacterium | reverse complement strand
ACTCACCCCCCTTTGTCCCCCCTCTCCCCTGGCCGCAAGGCCAGAGGGAGAGGGGGGACAAAGGGGGGTGAGGGGCGATGAAGGCCTTCGGTCACAAAAGTGTCAACCAATTTTGAACCATCCCCAAACCAGGACTTTTTCAGCAGTCTCCCCAACCCAGGAGATAGGGAATCACCCCATACGCATCAAGCGACTCAAGTCGCACCTCAGGGGCCTGTGGCCAGGCATCCACCTGCGTGGATGCCTCCGTCCGCGCAGGCGGACGGCCAGGTAGCCGAAGGCAATGCCTTCGGCTACCCGGTGCGATTTCCAATCGCCCGCGCCTTAACTTGATGCCAATGGGGAATCACCCCATCAGCCGTCTGGCGACGACGACCGCCCCGGCGGCATCCTCGGCGAAGCCGTCGGCCCCGATCTGATCGGCCCACGCCTGGGTGACCGGCGAGCCGCCGACCATGACCTTCACCCGGTCGCGCAGGCCGGCCTCGGCCAGTTGCTCGATCACGTCGCGCTGGTGGAGCATGGTCGTGGTCAGCAGCGCCGACAGGGCCACGATGTCGGCCCCATATTCGCGGGATTTGGCCACAAAGGTCTCGGCCGGCACGTCAATGCCCAGGTCATAGACCTCAAAGCCGTTGGCCGACAGCATCGAACCGACCAGCGACTTGCCGATCTCGTGGATGTCCCCCTTGACGGTGCCCAGCACCACCTTGCCCAGCACCTGGCGTCGCTGGCCCGAGGCCTTCAGCGCCGGTTCCAGGACGGCCAGCGCCGCTTTCATCGCCTCCCCCCCCAGGATCAGGTCAGGTAAAAAGTATTCACCGCTGGAGTAGAGCTCGCCCACCACATTCATGCCGGCGGTAAACCCCCTGTTGATCGCCTCCAACGGGTCCACGCCCCGGTCCAGCGCCTGCTGCGCCAGGGCGGCTGCTGCTTCGCTGTCGCCGTCAATTACGGCCTGTGCCATTTTTTTGAACAGTTCTTCAGTCATGTTGGTCTCCTTTGTAAGCAGACAGGGGATAAGGAAATGAGGGATAGGGTTTGGGTTCCCTGTCTACCTGTCTATTTGCTCCTGTTCAGGTGATGCTCCGTGCGGGGAGCCTGGACAGGCCGGCAGCGGCGGCATGGCGGGTGGCAATGGCTTCCAGCTCGCGCACCACCTCGTCGGGCAGGGACAGCGGCTGCCAGGCGGCGATCAGCTCCTGCACTTTGCGATGGGCGCGGGCGGTGATGTCCAGCGCCCCCTTGTCGAGCCAGGTCTGGCGAAAGTCGCGGTCAATGACCTCGGTGGGGATGTAATCCTCACGGCGGAAGTAGCGGCGGGTGTGTTTGCTCTTGAGAAAGTTGCCGGCGTGCCCCACTTCCCGCATCACGGCCAGGGCCAGCGGCTCCTCCGAGTCATCCACACCGGCCACCAGCCGTTTGGCCATGCCCACGATCTCGGCGTCAATCACCAGCTTTTCCAGGCTGAAACAGCTCTCAAAATCCATCATGCCCGGCCCGGACATCATGTTGACGCCGGTCAGCGCCCCCAGGATCGCCCCGGCAGCCGATTCCAGGCCGGTCTGGGCGTCCACGATCTTGGTGTCGGACATGCCCAGGTAGGCATGGGTGGGCAGGCCGCCCGGCTTGATCGCCTTGCCGATCTGGCTGTAGGTGCAATCCAGCATCATGGTGGCGATAGAGCCCATGGGCGTGGTGCCGGTGCGCATGTCGAACGACGCCGGCGATCCTCCCCAGACGATGGGGCTGCCCGGTTTCGCCAACTGGTGGATGGTGATGCCGCTCAGGCACTCGGCGGCGTGCTGCACCGCCGAGCCGATGACCGTCTGCGGGCCGGTTGCCCCCATGAGCGGCATCGAGACCAGTTCGGCAGGCACGCCGGTGCGGGCACAGTCAATCAGGTTGGCGCAGGTGATGTCGCTCCACAGCAGCGGCGGCGAAGGACAGACATCGAACACGGCGCGCGGTTTGGCGGCCAGCGCCTCGGCGCTGCCGGCCACAACCACCAGCAGTTCGTGCATGATGGCAAAGGTCTCGATGGCAAAGGTGCCGGTGACGATCGGCTTGCGGCCATAGAGCAGCAGCAGGTAGAGCCGGTACCAGTCGGCCATGCTTTGCGGCACGTCGCCGCAGACGATGGAGGTGGCCAGGGCGTCAATCTGCGGCAGCATCTCGGCCAGCCGCACGAAATTCTCGCAGTCGGCGGTGACCGGCGTGCGGGAGCGGGTGGCGCCATAGTCAACGATCTCGATGGCCGCCGAACCGGGGTCAAAGTGGACATCGTCGCCGCCATAGTGCACCACCGGCTCGCCATCCAGGTTGTAGAGGTAGAATTCGCCGGGCGCGGTCTCAACCGCCCTTTCCGCCAGGGAGCGGGGGATGCGGGCCACCCGCGAGTTCAGGTCCACCTGGGCCCCGGCGTCGGCCAGCAGCTTCAAACCCTCGTCATAGTGCACGCGCACGCCGGGGTCCCACAACAGATCATAGGCTTCGTCTATCGCCCGACGGACGGTTTCGGGCGACAGGAACTCAAGTTTGGGTCGAATCATGGTTCCTCCAATGGGAAAATGGAAAAATGGGCAAATGGGAAATGGGCAAACGGGGGAATGGGCGAATGGGCGGATGGGCGGATGGGCGAATGGGCAGGTGGGCGATGTGCCCCGTTTGCAGAGTTGTCAAAAGACCGGCAGCGGCAGAGGACCGCCTGGGCGGGGAGAGGTCAGAGACCTGATTCAAGGAGCGGACGCGGGCGTAAGGTCCACATCGGCTCAACCTCCTCAAGGGCTGGTCGGCAACCTGTCGGAGGGGCCGGAGCGTCATACGCATCAAGTTAAGCGACTCAAGTCGCACCTCAGGGGCCTGCGGCTACCCGGTGCGATTTCCAATCGCCCGCGCCTTAACTTGATGCCAACGGGCCAGAGCGTCCGCTCCGACAGGGTCCGGCCCGGAGTCTATCACACTCTGCCCGGTTTGTCAAAAAGATGCAGGCTACGGGCCGGCCTTCCACACCAGGGGGAGATAGGTGGACAGTGGGCCGGCCAGCACGGCGGTGGACCACCGGCCCTCGTTGTTGTCCGGCCACGGATCGGGCGAACGGCCACCGATGCGCACCTCATTGACCGCCAGCGGGCCGGTCTGGTCCAGGCTGCCCAACTGCACCACCAGATGAAAGGTGAGGCCCGCCCCGCCTGACAGTTGGCCCACCTGCCAGACGTAGAGGCGCGGCGACAGGCGGGTGTACGGCAGGCCGCTGTCGTCGGCCACATAGCCGGCCCCCACCGGCAACAAGCCGGTGATCACCCCATCCAGGGCCAGCCCCTCCCCGGCATTGGAGTAGATCACCGTGTAGGTCAGCAGCGACCCTTCCACCGCCCCGGTCGGCCCATCCAGGCCGATGCCCAGGTCGGGCAGCAGGAGGGCCGTCCTCCATTCGCCCTCGTTATTGGCCGGGTCCCTGTCGGGTGAGGCGGCGCCGAGGGTGACCAGGGTGTGCAGCTCATCCCCCACCTGCGCATAATCCCCCACCGCAGCCCCGATGGTGAAGGAGCGGCTCTCCCCTGGCGGCAGGCTTCCCACCTGCCAGACGATGGTGCCCGGCAGCGGCTCGCTGTGCGGCAGGCCACTGTCGTCGGTCAGGTAGGACACCCCGGCCGGGAGCCGGTCGGTGATGACCACCCCCTGCGCCATCACCGGGCCGGCGTTGGAGAAGGTGAGGGTGTATTCGATCTCGCTCAGGGCTGTCGCCTCGGCAGGGCCGGCGACGGCCAGGCCCGGATCGGACAGCAGCAGGTCGGTGGACCACACCGCCAGGTTGTCGAACGGGTTGCCGTCGGGTGCTTCGGCCTTGATGCGCAGCCGGTTGACCAATGGCCCGAACATGTGCGGGTCCATCGCCACCTGGCCGGTCAGGACAAAGCTCTCGGCCGTGCCGGTCGGCACTGTGGCCGGCACGGTCCATACCAGGATGCCGGGCGAGGGCTGGGCAAGGGGCAGGCCGCTGTTGTCGGCCACGTAGCTGACCCATGACGGCAGGGTATCGGTCAGGCGGGTGCCGGGCGCAACGGCCAGCCCGTTGTTGCCCCAGGCGACGGTGTAGGTGATGGTCTGGCTGAAAGCCACAGCGCCCGGCCCAAGCTTGCGCACAAACAGGTCGGGCACCTGGACGCCGGTGGTCACCGACACGTGGTTGTTCAGCAGGTCGGGGTCAATCGTGGACGAGCCGATTTCGGCCCCGTTCACCACCACAAAGCCCGGTGCGGCGGTGGGGCTGACCACGGCCTGAAACCGGATCTGGCCGCCACCGCCGGGCGGCAGGTCGCTGATCGTCCAGGCAAAGGTGATGCCCGGCCGGGGAACAAGCCCCGGCGGGCTGGAATCGAGGAGGGTGGGGCTGACCAGTTCAGCAGGGACCAGGTCGGTGAGCAGCACCTGGCAGGCCACATCGGGGCCGGCATTGGTGAAAGCCAGGGTATAGGTCAGCAGATCGCCGGGCCACACCTGGCCGGGCGGCTCGACCGCCTTGCCGATCTGCAGGTCGGCCATCGGCACATAGACCGGCGTGCTCACGCCGGCGCCGTTGTTCGCCGGGTCGGGATCGGGCACACGGCCGGCGATCTCGACCTGGTTGACCACCGTTTGCGACTGGGTGAGGGGGCCGACGGTGGCCTGCACCTGCACCTGGCCCCCCTCCCCGGCCGGCAGGTCGGCAATCGTCCAGGCAAAGGTGAGGCCCGGCCGGGGGGCAATGACCGTCGGGCTGGCATATACCACGGTGGGGCTGAGGAGCTGAACCGGGATCAGGTCGGTGAGCAGCACGCCGTAGGTGGTGGCCGGCCCGGCGTTGGTGAAGGTCAGGGTGTAGGTCAGCAGGTCGCCCGGCTCGACCCGGCCGGCCGGCTCGACCCTCTTTTGCACCTGGAGGTCGGCGTCCAGAGCGTTGACGCGCAGGGCCGGGTCGCCAAAGAGGAGGTAGGTATCCATCAGCTCCAGGCTGTGGCCGGCGTTGTACAGCCACAGCTTGCCCATCAGGGTCGCCGCACCCAGGTCCCGGACCCCCTCAAAAAAGAGGGCCTCGAAAAAGCCTTTGTTCAGATAGTCATGCCCGCTGACCACGCCCAGTCCGGTGGGCGACCAACTGGCCACAGCCCCCTTGCCCGTGGCGCGGACCAGCGACTCGCCGATGCACGAGGCGGAGGGATAGGGGCTGATAAAGAACCCCTCCAGGCAGGTCATGGGCAGCATGACCGGCAGACGGTCGGCGTTGGTCAACTGCTCCACGGTGGACACGTGGAACAGGTTCTCGGCCGCCCACTGGACGATCGAGCCGTGGCCGATATAGTTGACCAGCAGCGCCCCGCTCTGGTTCAGGATGTTCACCAACTGCTGCCGGCAGTCGTTGCCGGAGAAACAGTGCTGGCCCAGGTAGAGCCTGGTGACCGTGTAGGGAGTGGGCACGTAATGGTCAGCCACATCGTCCGACAGGGCGTAAAAGTCGCCGGCGTTGTCCGGATTGTCGGTATAGAAGAGCAGGTGGCTGTTCCAGGGCGCGCCGTGCATCCCCCCTTCGTAGGCGATCACCTTATCCACCATCCCGGCCGCCTGGGCCGGGCTGTTGGCCGGCAGCCGCCCCAGCAGCATGTCGGGCCAGGTGTCGCCGCCGCTGAGGCACACGTAGCGGTTATCGGCCGCCGTCTCGCCCATCCACGGGTCCACAAAGGCCAGGTACGGGGAGAGATAGTTGACCACCCCCTGGTTGACATGGTCCTTGGGATCATAGGTCCCATCACCCAGGAGCAGCACGTAGGTCGGGGCCGGCGGCGTCCACTGCTCCAAGGTGTAGCGCAGGAAATCGCGGATGGCTTCGGGCGTCGGCAGCCCATAGCCGAACTCGTCATACACATCCTGGAGCGGCACCACCCGGCTGCGCAACCCCTGTCCGGCCCGATAGTCGGCCAGCGTGTTGGCTGCGGTGATAAAATCGGCCGGCGACAGGATGAGCAGGTCGGCGCCGTTGGCCGGATCGTGGAGGTTGGACGGAGAATCGGCCACGATCTGCGGCGGCGTCAGGCGGCGGTCCGGGGTCAGGGCCAGGTAGGAGGTGGGGCCGGCCACGGTGTCGGTGAACCGGACGGTGTAGGTGACGCCGACCGGCTCCACGGCCAGGTTGACGATCTGGCTCACCGTCAGCGGCGAAGAGATGTCATACACCTCCACGTCCGGCGCGGTAAAGCCCGCCACCTGGTATTCCCACGTCCCGGTCACCTCCTGGGTGAAGGACAACAGGTTGGACCCGGCCTGGAAGGTGTGGCCGTAGCTCAACTCGTAGCGGTCCACCAGGGTATATTCCACCGCTGCCCCTGTGTCGCCCGGCAGGTTGACCCGCAGGGTGTTGCTGCCGTTCAGCAGGTAGGAGTGAGGGAAGGTCAGGGTGACCCATTGCACGCTGTCGGTCCCATCCCACCAGTGCTCACCGACATACTGGTCGTTCACGTAAAAGCGGGCATGGTGATCGGGGTTCACCCCGTTGTCGGCATTGTAGGCCAGGAGCGCCACTTTCAGCCAGGCGGTCATCGGTTCGGTGGACAGGCCGGTCAGGTCCACCGTGGCTGTGGCGTTGCCCGGGGCGATGATAAACTGCCAGGCCCAGCGGTCGGTCCAGTCATCGCCGGGATAATGGGTGTAATAGATCAGGTCCTGCTCCAGGCGGGCCTGCGCCGTAAAGGAGGTGGGCTGGGGCAGGGGGCTGCCAGGCTGGCCGTTGCGCGTCGGCATCCGCCGCCCCAGGGCCTGCCCCCAGGTCAGCCAGTAGACATTCCGGTCGGCGTATTTGTGGCGGATGCCCTGGCCGTAGAACAGCACCAGGTCGGTCGGATTGAACTGGCCATCCTCCTCGCCGATGACCCGGATGGCGACCTCGGCGCCGGCGGTGAACAGTTGGAAGGTGCGCGGGTCGAGGGCGTCCACCGGCACCCCGGCCGCCACCAGTTGATCGTAGGTCAGGCGGTAGAGGCCATCCTGAGCGACATAGAGCTTGCAGGCAGCGCCGGGCAGCGGCCAGTCTGGAGAGAGGGGGGCAGGGGCCGGCCGGCCCCGCCAGGCGCGGGCCGATTCGTAGTTCAGCAGTTGGCCCTGCAGGATGCGCTCAAAGGCCGGCGACTCCCCCTCCTGCGTCGAGGAGGGAGCCGGGGGGAGGTCCCCCCCCGGATAGGCAAAGGCCAGCCTGACCGTCAGGTGCGAGTGGACGCGGGCCTGCCGCGTCACCGGGTTGTACTGGACGGGGGTCAGGGCAATGGCCGCCACCCGCTGGCTGCGGATGAACCCCACCTCGACCAGGTCGGCGACGGCGGGCGGGTAGAAGGCATCGGCGCCGTACACCTCCGCCGCCGGCGCAAACTCTTCCTCAAACTCCGGCGGGGTCGGCCATCCCTCCGGCCGGTCGAGGGGGGGC
>DAOTYI010000096.1:0-3612 GCA_034434895.1 Anaerolineae bacterium | reverse complement strand
CAGCGGCGCGGCTGTGGTCTCCGGTGGCAATGGCCAGGCGAGCGTCACCTATAATGCACCGGACAGTGGCCGGACTGTGGCCGTCATTCAGGCCACCTCGGGCGATTATGCCTGGGCCAGGGATGCGGCTGCTGTCTTTGTGGGGTACAAGGCCGATGTGGCCGTTCAGGCTGTCGCCAGGATGACCATCGGCCCGCAGACGGCCGATCACAGCGGTCAGGAGGATGTGAACCTTTGGGCACAAAAGCTGGGCAACGGCGAGCCGGTGCTCACCCTGGCCCGTTACGACAAGAACCCCATCAGCGGCCAGACCGATAGCGGCAACGCCTATTATGACGTGAACCTGAGCAGCGCGACCGGGGTGACCTCGCTCACCGTGCGCTTCCACTACTATACCGACGACGATGAAGGCAACAACAGGCTGTACCGGCACGACGGCAGTGGTTGGGTGCAGGTGACGGGGGCTACGCTGAACCCAGAGGGAACAGGGGGGTATCTCGAATTCACCTTTACCGCTTCCTCCTCACCGGCGCTGTCCGATCTGACCGGCACGCCCTTTGGGGCCGGACGCGCCACCCCTACCGCTGTGGACCTCCTGTCCTTCACCGCCACCCCGCAGCCCGGCGCCGTCCGCCTGGAGTGGGAGACGGCCGGCGAGTTCGACACCGTGGGCTTCCATCTTTACCGCGCCGACTCTCCCGACGGGCCCCAGGTCCGGCTGAACGGGGCGACGATCCCGGCCAGGAACCCCGGCAGCCCATCCGGTGCAGGCTACGAATATCTGGACCGGACAGCCCGACCGGGCATGACCTGCTACTACTGGCTGGAGAGCGTGGATGGGTACGGCACGCCGACCCGCTACGGGCCGCTATCCGCTGCTGCCGGTTTCTACCATCTCTACCTGCCCGTGATCCAACGCTGATCCCTCACGGCAGGGCAACCTGGCCGCCTGACAAACGTATAAAACTCAGGAGGGGGAAGAACTATGTCCGAGCCAGAGTTGGAACAGTTTTTTGCCCAGGAGCCGGCTGAAGAGAATGAGCAGGTGCCACTGAGCCGCCGCCAGTTCCTGCGCGGTGGCCTGGCCGGTGGGGCGGTGGGACTGGCCGTGGCTGCCGGCGTTGGCGCTGCGGTGTGGAAGGTGGATGACGCCCGACTGCTGGCAGCCCAGGAGGCCGCCGAGGCCGAGATCGCCCGGCTGCGCGGGCTGGTGGACCTGTATGAAAAGCTGGAAAAGGTCGGCCTGGACGCCATCCTGCAGACCGGCATGGCGGCTGTAGCCCTGCCCCTGGAGGCGGTAGAGCTGGGGGCCAGGGCGCTCAAGAGTGGCCTGGAGCTGGTGGAGAAGGCGCTGCGCTCCCTGGAAGAAGCCCTGCCCTCGGCCCAGGAGTCGCTGCTGTGGCTGGAGGGTCGGGTGTCGGCCCTGGCCGGGGGCATCGAAAAGCTGGAAACGGCTATCGGCCGGGTGCTGGACAGGGCTGTCAGGACCCCTATCGGCCAGGCGGTGAACGATTTTGCCAACCTGATCCTCGATAATCTGCCCTTTGGCCTGGGGGACAGGATCCGGGCCGTGCTCGACGGCCTGGTGGGCCTGGTGACCGGGGTGGATGAACTGGTCGAGGGGATCAACACCCACCTGCTCGAACCGCTGCGCCAGAAGTGGTTCTCGACTGAGCAAGGTCAGGGGATGAACGGGACTTTGGTTGACCCTCTGGTGGAGCATGTCCTGGACCCGCTGGAGGCGCACCTGGCCGACCTGGCGGTGCTGACCGATGTCTGGCAGCAGAAGCTGGTCGCGCCGGCCCGCCAGGCGTTGGAGGAGCGGTCCAGAGTGCGGGAGGAGATTGCCCATTACAGACAGGAGCACGGCCTGGACTGACAGCAGCGCATCCGGTTGAACTGACTATAGCACACCAGGCAGCCGCGCTCAGCCGCACCCCACCAGGAATGACAACGAAGCAGCGATCCCCTTGAGGAGGACCGCCATCTCTGCCGCCTCCTTGAGCGACAACACCCCTTCAAACACTTTCTTCAATTCCGAGCGCCTGATCTCCCAATTCTCTGACAGGCTCACTCGTACCCACTCATTTTCGTATATGAATGCACCATCCTGCATCCTGAGCCTTGCCTCTTGCCCTTTCTCTCGCCGCCGGATGGTGTGATCAGCGATCAAGAAGGCGTTGTCCTCTTCCAACCGGAAATCGGCCTCTCGCAGGAACAGCCGTGGCTTGTCGGCATAGGGCCGGCCCTGGTGAACGCAAAAGGTAGCACAGTTGCCACACTCGTTGCAGAAATCGTCCAGGTGGACGATTTGACGGCTTTGCGTCACCTGGAACCTCTCCTCGCCGACCACGGCCAGCTCGCCGTCACGGCAGGCCAGCACCGGCAGCGTCCAACGCACCGGCTCGATCAGGCAGGTGTAGTTGGCCCGATTGGGGCAAACCTCGACGCACTTGTCGCACACGGTTGAGCATTGCAGACAGCGGGCCGCTTCGGCGCGGGCGGCTGCCTCACTCAACGTCTGCTCGACGCAGGCAAAGCCACGGCGCTCGGCCAGGGGCAACTGCTCCGGCTCCTGTTGAGGCATCTTCCGCGCCCGTGCCCGTTTGATCTGGAGGAGGTCGTCGCCGCCAGGTTCCGGCATCCGGGCGGCCGGCGGCCGGAACTCGAGGCCAAGCTGGCGGCAGATCGCCTCGGCGGCGCGGCGGCCATCGGCGCAGGCGGCGATGATGGTGGCCGGGCCGCGCACCACATCACCCCCGGCGTAGAGGGATGGGGTGGTGGGGATTCGGGATTCGGGATCGGTGATGATGGCGCCATCCTGGCGGAAAGAGATGTTGGTGCCGTCCAGGAAGGTCAGGTCAGGCTTTTGACCGATGGCCAGGATGAGGGAGTCGGCCTCGATCTGGAACCTGGAATCGGGGATCGGGATGGGCCGGCGCCGGCCATCGGGGCCGGGTGCGCCCAGCTCGGTGCGCACACATTCCAGCGCCGCCACCCGCCCCTCTTTCAGGATGATGCGCGTCGGCCAGGCCAGTTCAAGCAGCTTGTTGCCCTCGGCGAGCAGATCGCGCACCTCCTCCGGCTCGGCGGGCATTTCGGCCCGGCTGCGGCGGTAGACGACCGTCGCCGGGTGGCCGGTGAGCCGCTGCGCGGTGCGGGCTGCATCCATGGCCGTGTTGCCGCCGCCGATGACCAGCACTCTGGAGCCGAGGGCCGGTTTTTCGCCCCGGGCCACCGCCTCCAGGAAGCGCAGGGCGGTGAACACCCCCTGACCCTCGCTGCCGGGGATGTCCAGCCCGGCATCTTTCTGGAAGCCGGTGGCGAGATAGACGGCATCAAAGCCGTCGTTCAGCAACGCTTCGGGCGGCACGGTGACGCGGTGGTTCAGCCTGATTTCGACCCCCAGACCGGTGATCCGCTCGATGTCGGCCTGGACCACAGCCGGCGGCAGGCGGAAGGTCGGCGCCAGGGTCAGCATGCCGCCTGGCCTGTCGCGCGCTTCAAAGATCGTCACCTGCACGCCGTTCAACGCCAAAAAGCAGGCCGCCGACAGCCCCGCCGGTCCGCTTCCCACAATCGCCACCCTGCCCCTTTGCCCCCCTGCTCCTC
>DAOTYI010000095.1:0-4107 GCA_034434895.1 Anaerolineae bacterium | reverse complement strand
GGGTCCAGGGGGGGGAGACGGAGGAGCAGGTGTTGGCCAGGCTCCAGGAGTTGCTCCGCTCCTTCTCCGAGCACAAAGCGGTTCGGGCGAAGGTAAAAGAGCAGCTTGAGAAGTTGTTACAAGAGCTGGAAGGGCGCATTTCCTCCCTTTACCGGCCCGGAGAGGTGGACCGGGCTTTGAAGTTCGCCGGGGCTTTGAAAGAGGTGGCCGACAAGGTTGACAGGTGGGGCCTCGGCTCTCGCTGCCAGAATGTGGAGTCTGATCTGGACGGGCGGAAAAGAGAGCAAGACCGTCTCCGGAAACAGTACGAGACGGCTACGGATGAGCAGACCAGGCAAGGGGCTTTACAATCGGCTCAGCAAGAGGGGCTCGAGCTGTACGATTCCGAGGACCAGAGTGTTGCAGCTCTCCTGAAGCAGAGCAGCGAGAGGCTTGAGATGGGCCGATTTGCAAGTGAAATTGGAAAATTCAATCAGCTGAAGGGGGAGTGGGAGCAGGTTCTGAAGCAAATTGGAGAGTGGAACTCAATCCTTGCGCAATTTGAGGAAAAGACCCAATCGCCACAATGGGGAACATTCCTGACCACCCTTGCCCTCCTCCGGCTGGATCGAGACACTGTGGAGTTCCTGGAGAGGCGGTGGGAGACACTGCACACGCAGCTTGCAGAGCGCCGCCGGCTGAGGGACCTGGCCAACCTGGAACGGAGCCTGATCGCCGCGGAGGAGGCCCTGCGCAGATTTCAGGTTGCGGATGCCGAGGGGTGGCTCGGGATAGCTCAGAATCTCCAGAAAAGCTTGGATGAGGCGGAAAATCCCTATCAGGGTCAGATCGGCTTTCTTCAGGAGGAGCTTAAGGCCCAGAGGGAATTGAGGGAAGAGGATAGGAAAAACCTGGCCAGTTGGCGGGCGGCGCTGGGTACAGGCCAGCCATTGGGGGACACGCCAGGTCTCGGGAAACTGGCCGGTCAGAGCCGGTCGGTGTTTGTCCGGGAGTTGTACAACCTGGTCTACCCCCCGTCGGGACCTTCATCGTATGAACAGGCCCAGGCCCAGGAGCACGCAAAGTGGTGCCAGATGTTGCGGAACAAGGATCTGGAAACCCTGCAACAGGATTGGGAAGCATTTGGGCGGAACTGGCAGAGGCTGACGGGGCCGGAGGCCGTGCGCCACGGTCAGTTCCTGGCCACCTGGTCCAACCGGATCGCCCAGGCCCGGGCTCTGACGGACACCATCCAGGCCCTGGAAGGCTACCTCAGCCGATCTGACCGGGACCTCTACCACCTGGCGATCTGGATGGCGCGCATTGAAAGCATGACAGATTCTGTTTCTGACGAGGTGTTGGCTGCATACGCAGGGGAGTGGAAGGATGTGGTTCGGAGGGCTGTCAAACGTGCTCAAGAAAACATGAATTGGGGATTGAACAGCTCGTGGGTTACAGAATTGGCCGGGTCACTCACACAAAAAATCGAGAAGAAGGAGAAAAGAGGGCAGGTCCTCATTGGCATCAACGACACAGGGAGCGGGCGACAGCCGGGCAATGGCAAGCAGTTGGCCGGCCAGAAGGTGCCAGCCGCCAACCCTTCCCAGCCGGCAGGCATGCAGAGCGGGAGGCGATGATGAGGAAAGGAACAACCACTTCGAGCGGAGGGAGACCCTCCGAGTTAAAGGGCGGGCGAGAGGCATCCAGGCAGGTGGATGCCCGGCCGCAGGCCTCTGAGGTGCGACCCGAGTCGCTTAATATGGGGAGGCCCTCTGCCTCCTCGCAGTCGGGGGGGAAGAAGGCCCCATACTTCTACTTGAGCGACTATCTGCTTGCCCAGGCAGCCCAAAAATCTGCCCAGGGGCGAGTCGCGGGGGAGGGTTGGGTGCGATGGGTGCAGATCTTGATGCTGGCCGGCCTCCTGGTCATCGCCCTGGCAGGCTGGATCACGCTGGGCTGGGGGATCAGGCAGGCGAGGAGGTGGGTGGACAGGTGGTCAGCTCAGCCGCTGCCGGTTGTCATAGCCACTCCGAGCGGTGGGGCGGAGCCTGCCGACCGGGTGCGTATCCAGCCGGTCACCACGCCCCAGGCCATGGTCGCCAACGGGAAGGAGGTGGAACTCCAATTCCAGGCGGTGCTTCTTTCCCGCTCCCGCCCTGTCCCTGACGGCACGGTGGTCCGCTTTGAGGCGGTCGGCGGCAGGGTGGATCCGGCCTTGGCGGTTGTCCGTGACGGCAAGGTCTCCACCCGTTTCATCCCGGACCCATGGCAGGAGGGACACGATCAGGCCGTGGTGGTTGTCCGCATCGGGGATATAGAGCAGGCTTTCTCGTGGGAGCTCAGGCCGCCGCCGCAGGTGGGCGACGTGCGGGTCGAGCCCTCATCCTTGCGGGTCCTGGTCAACGGTTCGAGCCCGGTGACCATCAGGGTCTGGGATCGCGAGGGCAGGCCGATGCCGGGCGTGAGCCTGTCGCTCCGCTGTGAGCCGGCCGAGGCCGGGTCCTTTGGCCCGGGAGAGGTTGTCACCGACCAGGAGGGCAAAGCCACGGCCACCTTTACCGGCGGTCGGGAAGGGCCGGGAACTCTGGTGGCGGAGGCAGCGGGGATTTCAGGCACAGTTTCGCTGGAGGTGGTGGCCGATCGCCACCAGGTACGGGTGGTGCCTGAGAGGGACAAGCTGTACACGGGTGATCAGGCGACCCTGACCGTGACGGTGGAGGACGCTTTGGAAAATCCGGTAGCTTTTGAACCGGTGACCCTGACCCTTGTGGTGACAGCCACGGCCGGGGTGATATTTACAGAATCGAGGGAAGCTATCTACCCGACGCGGACAGACGAGGATGGTCAGGCCTCGGCCATCTGTTGGGCCACGGCAGGGGCGGGCAGGGTGGAGGTCTGGGCCAGGACGGCCAGGGGGGAAGGGAAGGCCACGTTGACCGTGGAGGAACTCAAGCCCTCTGTTATTACCCTTGAGGCCGATCGGAAGGAGCTGAAGGCTGACCGTCGCGATCAGGCCGGGTTAGCCATCACCGTCTTGGACCAACGGGGGGGGGCGATGCCGGACATCAGGGTCATCCTGAAGCAGGAGCCGGCGCTAGGCGAGCTGGCCTCTGAGGCCAAGACCGGCCCTGAGGGGAAGGTGGAGGGGCTGTACTTTATCGCCGGCTCAAAGGCCGGTCAGGTGACCATCACCGCTGCGGCGGATGGGGTGACTGCGACCGTGACCCTCACCCTGACGGCGGTTGAGCCTTCTCCCATGCCCCCGACGCCTAAGCCCAAGACCTCGCCCCCACCCTCACCGCCGCCTGATACGGATGGAGATGGCCGGGACGATACGCGTGAGAGGGAGTTGGGCACCGACCCCACCGTACCGGACGATAAGGTCAAAACCCCGGGCAATCTGGTGGCGGCAGGCAACCCCGGCCGCATTCTCCTGGAAGGGGTGCCGGCGGGCACGGTGTTACAGCGAACAAAGGAAGAGGCCGACTCGGGTTATCGGGCGGTCAAGCTTCAGTTCTGGGTGCTCAAGAAATACCTCTCCGAAAGCTCCGGAAAAGGAAAACTTGCTGTGAGCGAGAAGGTAGCGGTGACACTAGAGAAGGACAACCCCAATGATCCACCGTCGAACAGACCATCCCTGCTCCCACAGGCCAACGACTATGAGGTTGGCTTCATCAGGGAGGAGGGAAACTATGCTCTGGTGGAGCTGCGGGGCTGGTTCCTGATTGACTATTTGGAAAGATAGGGGGTGCGGGGCCACGCACCTCGAGGCCGGGCTGTGGCCCGCCTGAAGGCTCGATTATGACCAGGGTGGACCTCACCCCATCCCCCAACCCCCTTCCGGGGCCGGGGGGGCATAGGCGTCAACCTAAGGCGCGGGCGATTGGAAATCGCACCGGGTAGCCGAAGGCAATGCCTTCGGCTATCCGGCCGTCCGCCTGCGCGGACGGAGGCGTCCACGCCGGTGGACGCCTGGCCGCAGGCCCTTGAGCTGAACCTGACGCCTGTGGGGGTGGGGATGGGCAGGATGGTGGGATATGGAGGATTTGACGCTGACCAACCAGGTGACGACGACCTACCTGGGCAACAGCCGGGTGCGCATTCAGGCCGGGGAGCGCAGCTTTGAGG
>DAOTYI010000094.1:0-5607 GCA_034434895.1 Anaerolineae bacterium | reverse complement strand
GCAGCGCCGCCGTCTCGACCACGTTGATGGTGGCTGCCGCGACATTGCCCACCGGCCCCGGTTCCAACGCCTCGATCTGGGCCTGGGCAGTGGCCCCGATGTTGGCCGCCAGGGTAGCCGTGGTGACGGTGCGAAAACGGACGGTGGTCCCGGTCGAGGTGCGCACCACCGCCCCCGGCAGGATCGTGATCGGCATCGCCGTCTGGTTGATAAAGGTGACCGAACCGGTGGCCGGCGCGCCGGGGGCATCCCGTTTGCTCACCGTGGCGATCTCGCCTGTCTGCTCCACCTCCGTCTCGATCACCCGGGCCGGGATGGCCCGGTCGGCCAGGCGAGGCTTTTCCACCTCCGGGTCGGCGCGCAGTTCGAGGTTCACTTCTACGATCTGGCGATAGGGCACCAGGGTCACCTGCGCCTGGGGCACCGTCAGGGCGGCCAGGCCGACGAGGAGGAGCAGGAACAGCCCAAAGAGCAATATCCCCAACAGCCGGCCGGCCCAGAGGATGGCCCTGTCGCCGTAGCCGACATCCCCCCGGCCGGAGCGCAGGCCCTCCACCCGGGCAGCGGCGGCCTGTCGCGCCGACGACCAGCGGGGCCGGCCGCTCCGCCATCGCCCCCGGCGGCCCCGCCGCAGCGAGGAGAGCACGGCGATCCCCTCCTCGCGGGCCAGACGGCGCGTGCGACTATCGCGGGTGACCAGTCCTACTTCCAGAGCCAGGTTGGCCGCGTGACGGCGCAGCACCCGCAAGTGGACCGGATCGCACAGGGCACAGTTGCCTTTGGGTACCACCAGCAATACCTGCCGGGCCTGTGCTCCCTCCAGCAACTCGCGGATGGCAGGCCAGTCGTCGTCAATTTCGAGATAGATCACCTGCTGCATAGCAATCCGATGGTTCTTCAGCCAGGATAACCATTTCGTCCAGTAACTGCTCAGAGCAGTGTTTTTTCACCACAAAGGCACGAAGACACCAAGGAGCCAAAGAACAATTTCTGGCACTTTGAAGCCATTCTATATCAAGCAACCTTCGTGTCTTGGTGGTAAAATTGGCTCAGCCTGAGCAGTTACTTCGTCCAAAGGTATCTGGCGCTTCCGAAAAGTGCCAGGCACCTGCCCGCTACCCTTCCGCAGGTTAGAAAGTGGCTGGCAACAGGGCGAGCCGCTCATTGCAGCGCACTTGTGCAGAGACTGCGCTCAACCCTGCGGGAGGGCAGGCAGTTACCGCCTGGCACCGTTCACTCAGGATGCGCGCCGGCCGGTCTGGGGGCCGCCTCCCCTGCGCTGCCCAGGCTGCCAGTGACAGGGCCGAGATATCCCCTCCTTCCCGGCCCAGGTCGGTGCGGTTGACAACACCCGGCACATCGGTCGCCCGCAACCGGTCCACCTGGGGATAGCGGGCAAAGTGCAGGCGCCGGCTCCAGGCCAGCGCCCGGACTGCATCGGCGATTTCCGGCAGGGCACTGCCCCCTCCCAGCAGGTAAAGCCGGTGGGGCAGGGAGCCATCCCGGTCCTGTGCCAGGTGGGCCAGGCCTGCCTCGACCCCCTCCAGCCAGGCACGCAGCACCGGTGAGATCACGTCCAGGACCTGGCTGCACGCCTCATCGGCCAGATGGCGGCCGGCATAGGCCCGTTTGAGCCGTTCGGCCCGGTCAGGCGTCAGCCGCCACTCCCGGCCCAGGGCGGCAGTGACCGCTGCCCCCCCTATCGGCAGCGAACTCAGGGCAAGAGGTCGGCCTGCCCGCCACCAGGTCAGGTCTGTCGTCGCGCCACCCACATCCAGCAGCACCCCCTCCGGTTCAGAGAAGGCGGCGGCCAGGGCCAGCGGCGCTGCCGTCAGGGTCAGCGCCGAAAATTCCAACTCTCTGCCCACCATCCCCCAGGCCCGGATCGTCTCGGCCGGAGCCAGGGCCGCAAACACCACCGCCCCGATCTCCTCCCCCCGGAACCCCACCGGGTCGGTCACAACCCGGCGATCGACCGTCAGAGTCACAATCGCCGCATCCACCAGCCGCCAGTCCGGATCGGCCGGGTCGGTCAGCCGGTTGACGGCCAGCCGCAGCGCCCGCCCCAGGAGCGCCGTCAGCTCCTGTTCCTCAACAGGGCGGCCGGGTCGGGCCCGGCGCTGATAGACCGACCAGGCACAGCCTTTGATCTGCGACGCCGGCAGGCCTACCACCATCTGATCCGGCAGGAGCCAGTGCCCGGCCCGTTCCTGGGCCATCTCCTCGGCCCGGTTCAACGCCTGGCGGCAGGCGGCGATCCAGGTGGATGGTTCCGGCCCGGCCTGGCCCCAGCCGGGGCCTTCGCTCCACCCCCAGACGGTGGCCGGCCCCTCTCCGACCTCGACGACCAGCAGCCGCAGGGTCGTGGTACCGGGGTCCACGACGCTCAGGTAGACTGGAGCGGGGGGAGGGGGCCGATGTCGCTCACCGGCTTTTCGCAGCCACATCCTCCTGATTTCCTCACCTGACAAGGACGCACAGGCTGTCAGCTCTGTTCCTCCCGCAACCAGTCATGGACCAGCCTGGGCACCAGGGCCAGCGCTTCGTCCAGCCGGCCGGGATCGCGCCCCCCGGCCTCGGCCAGCGTGGGCCGTCCGCCGCCACCGCCGCCGACGACACGCGCCACCTGCTTGATCAGGGAACCGGCCTTCAGCCCCCGCTCGACCAGATCAGGAGTCACGGCGGCCACAAAGTTGGGTTTGTCGTTGATCACCGTGCCCAGGACGATCACCACCGAGCCCAACCGGTCGCGGAGCCAGTCGGTCATCTCCCGCAGTGTATCCATATCGGCAGCCCGCGTGCGGGCCGCCACCACCTGAACGCCGGCCACCTGCTGGACCTTGCGCAGCAGGGCCTCCGACTCCAGCCGGGCCAGTTCCCGGCGCAGGTCGGCGATGACCTTCTGTTGCTCATGGAGTTGGGCCATCAGGCGCAGCACTGCCCGGTCCACCTCTTCGGGCGGGGAGCCCAGGTGAACGGCGGCCGCATCCAGCACGCCGAGCCGCTTCTGCACAAGCTGCTGGGCCGCCCGTCCGGTCACCGCTTCGATGCGCCGTACCCCCGCCCCAACACTCGTTTCCGAGAGGATGCGAAACAGGCCGATGTCGCCCGTCTGCTGGACGTGGGTGCCGCCGCACAGTTCCTGGCTGAACGGTTCCTCCGGCCAGCCGATCTTGATGACCCGCACCTGTTCGCCATATTTTTCCCCAAAGAGGGCGATGGCGCCGGCAGAGACCGCCTGCTGATAGGTGGTCTGCTCCATCTCCAGCGGATAGTTGGCCAGGATAGCGTCGTTGACCGATTGTTCCACCGCATCCAACTGCTCCTGGGTGAGCATGGCACCGTGGGTAAAGTCAAAGCGCAGGCGATCGGGGGCCACCAGGGAGCCGGCCTGCTGGACATGCTCCCCCAGGATGTAGCGCAGTTCGCTGTGGAGCAGGTGGGTGGCGGTGTGATTGCGGGCGATGTCCATCCGGCGGGCGACATCCACCAGGGCCCACACCGGATCCTCGACTCGTGGCTGGCCCCGCTTCACCTTCCCCCGGTGTACGATCAGACCCGGCACCGGCCGGGCCATGTCCAGGACCTCGATCTCCCAGCGCGGCGTTTCCTCCTCCCCTTCGTAGCGGGCCAGGATGCCGGTATCCGAGACCTGGCCGCCGCTTTCGACATAGAACGGGGTGGCCGCCAGCACCACTTCTACCTCATCTCCTTCCCTGGCGCGGTTCACCCGCTCGCCGTTGCGCACGATGGCCAGCACCACCGTCTCCAGTTCGGTTGTTTCGTCGTAAGGATGTTCGACCCCCTCCGGACCGATCCGGCCCTGGGCCTTCAGCTCCTCCAGCAGGCGGAGGTAGAGGCCGATCTCCTCGCCATCGGGCAACGCAAACTGCTGGGACGCGCGGCCCCGCGCCCGTTGCTCCTCCAGCGCTGCCGCAAAGCCTGGCTCATCCACGGTGAAGCCCCGTTCGGCGCCGACATCGCGGGTCAGGTCGAGCGGGAAGCCATAGGTATCGTACAGGCGGAAGGCATCGGTTCCGGGGATGACCGTCTCCCCTCGCTTCTGCAGATCATCCATCACCGTATCGAGCAGGGCCAGGCCCACATCCAGCGTGCGCTGGAAGCGCTCCTCCTCCTGGCGGATGACGTTCAGAATGAACTCGCGCCGTCGCCGCAGCTCCTGGTAGTGGTCGCCATAGTGGTCAATCACTACCTGCGCCACCTCGCCCAGGAACGGTTCGGTGAAGCCGATCTTGCGCCCAAAGCGGGCGGCCCGACGCAGGATCATGCGCAGCACATAGTTGCGCCCTTCGTTGCCGGGGATGACCCCATCCCCCACCAGGAAGGTCACAGCCCGGCCATGGTCGGCAATGACGCGGTAGGGCACTCTGTTCTGCCTCATCTCCGCCTGGCTGTGGCCCCGCAACTCCCGGATGCGGTGCAGGATGGGGGTGAACAGGTCGCTGTCATAGTTGGCCTCTACCCCCTGGGACAGGGTCGCCAGCCGTTCCAGCCCCAGGCCGGTGTCCACATGCCGGGCCGGCAGGTCGTGCAATATGCCGTCGCTGTCGCGGTTGTACTGAATGAACACCAGGTTCCAGATCTCCAGGAAACGGGTGCAATCGCCGTTGACGCGACAGACATGGCCGGGCACCCCCTTTTTGTCGCAATAGTCCGGCCCACGGTCGTAATGGAGCTCGCTGCATGGACCGCAGGGGCCGGTGGGCCCCATGGCCCAAAAGTTATCCCTGCGCCCGAAATGGAGCACCTGCTGGCGGGGAATATCGGTCTCGCTCAGCCAATAGCCATAGGCCTCGTCGTCGGTGGGCAGGTCCCCTTCATCATCCCGGAAGACGGTGGCCCACAGCCGCTCCTTCTCCATGCCCCACCAGTCGGTCACCAGCTCCCAGGCCCAGGCGATGGCCTCCTTTTTGTAATAATCGCCGAACGACCAGTTGCCCAGCATCTCAAAAAAGGTATGGTGATAGGGGGAAGGGCCGACCGCTTCCAGATCGTTCAGGTGGCCGGAGACACGCATACACTTTTGGACATCGGCCACACGGCGGCTACGCGGCTCTTCCAATCCCAGGAAGATATTTTTGAATTGGTTCATGCCGGCATTGGTCAGCAGCAGGGTAGGATCGCCCACCGGCACCAGCGAGGCGCTGGGCACGATCAGATGCCCCTTGCCGGCAAAAAAGTCGAGGAAGCTCTGGCGGATTTCCGCACCTGTCATCCGTCTCATCGTTTTTTCCCCTTCATCAGAACTTGACCATGTTCGATTCAACCTCAGCCCCACCCCCTGGCCCCCTTCCGGGAATGGGGTGAGGTCCACCTTCGCCATTTATGTTAACTTAACAATGTCAAGAAAAAACAGGTTCCGTATGGCGTGGTGCATGTGGCGCACCACCAGGATACGGCTCAAGCGGCCATTGTAGCCCAAGTCGGCAGAGATGTCAAGCCGGCTGGGGGCTGGGCCAGGGGCCCCTCAAACGCCAAGTGTCATCTCCCGCTCGGCGGGGATCACAGACCATACGCATCAAGTTAAGCGACAAGTCGCACCTCAGGGGCCTGCGGCCAGCGGTCGGCCTGTGCCGACCGCTGTCT
>DAOTYI010000093.1:0-2971 GCA_034434895.1 Anaerolineae bacterium | reverse complement strand
AAGAGCTCGATCACGATGTCGCCTTTGGCCGTCTCCAGGGTGGCGATGTAGCGCTTGCGGGGATCGATCTGCATCTCCGGCGGCCGGCTGTAGCGTTTGGGGGCTGTTCCACTAGCCATCAGACCTCTCCTTTCTTGTCCTATTGTCCCACCGTCTTCCCGTCCCCCTCTCCCCTTGTCTCACCCTGTCGTCTGCCCCAGGTGCCCCTCCCGCTGGTAGCGCTGGAAGAGCTGCCCCCATGGCGTCTCTGCCCGCCAGCGCTCGTAGATGCGCCGGAAGCGCAGCGGCCACTGCACGTAGTCGTGGTTGAACTCGGAGATAAAGATGGGGATCGCCACGAGCGGGGTACGCAGGACCAGTTTCTGCAGGAAGCGGGTCGGGCCGTACCAGGCCATCCAGGCCAGGAAGCGGTGCAGGTTCCAGCCGACGTGAAAGTGCCATTTCTCCTGGGCCGCGTCCACATCGCCGACGATTTCGATCGCCCGCCTGTCGCCCACGCCCAGGCCGCGCTCATGAGCCAGGCGGATGTAGCCGATCTGCAGCGGATCGAAGCCCATCATGGCTGCGGCCACAGCATCGATGGCCACCTGGTCGGCCGAGGCCAGGATGACGCTTTTGACCACCGGCATCATCGTCCGTGGCCCCTGGCCGTTGCCGGCTGTAGTGCCGTCCATGAAGGCAAAGAGGCCGGGATGGATCTCCCGCTGGATAGCCAGCAGGTCCACCAGCGTCTCGTGGATCCAGGTGTGGGTGTAGTGCCGGTGGGTGCTCAGGAGCCCCCCAAAAGCGTTCTTCATGGCGCCGGTGGTCGTGCTGTAGATGTGGGTTTTCACCGTGGGCAGGTGGACGATGTTCTTGCCAGGAAAATAGTCGGGGATGTGGATACCCTCGGGGTAGATGCGGTCCAGCACCAGCATCTGGGCCTTGGGGCGGTAGCAAGTCCACCGCATGTCCTCGTCGCGAAAGTTGAACAGCACCGGGATGCCATAGTGCTCGAAAATGGGCACATAGCAATTCAGGTCCTGGCCTTTGAAGGCATTGATCACCACCGTCTTGTTCTGCACCGCCACCAGGTCGGTAAATCCGGCCTGGCGCAGCGCCAGGATGGCCCCTTCCAGTTGCCAGGGCGTGGTATTGGCGCTGGGCATGGGGTAGTGCCAGGAGATGTTGTCCTTGAGAATCGTCGTCACGCCGGGGGACAGCGCCTCCTGCCCGCCGGCCAGTTCGAACAGGCGAATGTAATCCTCGAGCACCGTTGCCGGCTGCGTACGCAGCACGGCGACGCGCGACTTTTCGCCCATGGTCAACCTCCTTGCCATCCATCCGCAGGCCAGCCCTGCTTTCCCAGCCATTATAGCGGAGTGCCCCCGTCCTGGCAAGTTCCAAAGTTACATCCTGGTGGCCGACGTCCGTTCACAGGTCCCCCGGATGCCCCTCCGCGGGCCCCAGGCCAGCCGCACAGGGCTGAGAGGCCCTCCATGGATGGCGGTCTCCCACCGCCCCAAGTGGCCGATCCAGGCCGCCATTCGTGCCAGGATGAGCTTTGGGGGCATGCCAGCCTGGTGGCGCTTGACGCTTCTGCCAAGTGCGGGTACAATAGCCTCGTGACGAAACGAACGAACCGCTGCGCAGGCGCGCAATGGAGGCATAGGCATGATCGTCGGTGAACAGAAACCGCTGGAAGAGATCCGCCAACTTATCGCCGGCCACAAGAAGGTGCTGGTCCTGGGCTGTGGCACCTGCGTCACTGTCTGCTTTGCCGGCGGAGAGAAAGAGGTCGGGATCCTCGCCTCGACCCTGCGCATGGCCGAACGGCTGGCCGGGAACGACCCCGAGATCGTCGAGGCCACCGTGCAGCGCCAGTGCGAGTGGGAGTACCTGGACCAGGTCGCCGATAAGATCAAAGAGGCCGACGTGGTCGTTTCGCTGGCCTGCGGCATCGGCGTCCAGGCCATCGCCCAGCACTTTCCCGACACCTGGGTCGTGCCGGGACTCAACACCACCTTCCTGGGCCTGCCGGAAAAAGAGGGCCTCTGGGTGGAGCGCTGCCAGGCCTGCGGCAATTGCCTGCTGGCGGTGACCGGCGGCATCTGCCCCATCGCCCGCTGCTCGAAAAGCCTCCTCAATGGCCCCTGCGGCGGCTCGCAGCGCGGCAAATGCGAGGTCAACCCGGAGATCGACTGCGCCTGGCAGCTCATCTACGACCGCTTGAGCCGCCTGGGGAAACTGGACCTGATCATGCAGGTCGAGGCGCCCAAGGACTGGTCCAAATCGCGCGATGGCGGGCCACGGCGCATCGACCGGCCGGACCTGCGGCTGGAAGAGGAATAGCCCCGCGAGGCAAATCCGGGAACGGCCGGCAGGAGTGGAACGATGCCGATAGCCGAGGACAAGAAGAAAGAAATTCTGAACGTTTTCCAGACCTTCCTCCAGAACCAGGTCCGGCTGATTCAGCGCCTGAGGATCGAGGATCTGCACATCAACCCCTTCCTGATTCGCATCCTGTCCAAAGAAATGGGCCTGGAGGATGCCTCCTCGATTGTACGATGGCTCGTCTCCCAACGGCTGGAGCGCAGTATGGTCACCTCCTTCGGCCTGGCCCTGCAGGAAGCCGCCAGGGTCTTCTCCGAGGGCACGGGGGTCGAGGGCGCCGACATCCTGAAGACCAAAGACGGCCGGCACCATTACATCCAGGTAAAGAGCGGACCCAACACCATCCCGAAGGACCTGGGAGTCCGGATTTCGCAACTCTTACGCTCCGCCCAGAGGCGTAACCGTGGCTCGGTCGCTCTGTTCGGCATGTGCTATGGGAGTAAGAAACAGGTCAGTAGCATCGTTCGGAAGTATGTGGGGGAAGAGGGCAAAATCGACTGGTTGGCCGGCCGGGAGTTCTGGGAGTTCATCTCGGATACGCCCGACTGCATCGAAGAAATCTTTGAAATCGCCTCCCAGGTAGGTGAGAATTTCCAGG
>DAOTYI010000092.1:0-11458 GCA_034434895.1 Anaerolineae bacterium | reverse complement strand
CCCTTTATCCCCCTTTCCTCAACTTTGACTTTTTGCCCGCGGCCCCCCGCATGGGCTCCTGACGGCTTCCGCGTCTCCAAAAAGAAGATTAATTTTTCATTGCGAAGACTTCGCCTTCGCAATGAAAAATTTTCTTTTTGTTCTTTTGGCCTCGCCGGAGGCGGGTTTTGGAGATTTTCCCGCCCCGCTCTGAAAAAGGCCAAACTTCAGGAGAGGGGGATAAAAAGGGATTTTGCGGTGGGTGGCTTCGCCGCCCACCGCAAAATCCCCCTGCTTCCCCTCCCCTCTCCCGCCGCTGAAAGCGAGCGGGAGAGGGGAGGGGCTGGGGGAGGGGTGAGGGTACAGCCCAATGCGGCCAACAAAGTGCGGATTTTGCCTTAGAGCCAATTTTGAACCATCTCCCTGTGGGAACATTTTTCGTCTTGGAGGCGTCCGAAAAAATTGGACTCTGGATAAGGAGATAACTCTATGAAACCCATCGTTCAGAACCTGCTGATCGGCCTTCTCCTTCTGAGCCTGGCCGCGGGCTGCATCCGTCCGAAGGGCCGTCATATCCAGGTCGTCCAGGCAGATGCAGCGCGGGTGACCCGGCCCAATGTCCCTGCCCAGGACCTGGCCGAACTGGTCAGGGGCAACACCGGTTTCGCCTCTGACCTCTACCGCGCGCTGCGGGAGCAGGAGAGCGGCAACTTTTTCTACTCCCCCTCCAGTATCTCCATCGCCCTGGCCATGACCTGGGCCGGCGCCCGGGGCGAGACGGAGCGGGAAATGGCGGACGTTCTCCACTTCACCCTGCCGCAGGACCGTCTCCATCCCGCCTTCAACGCGCTGGACCTGGAACTGGCCCGCCGGGGCCAGGGTGCGCGGGGTAAGGACGGTAAGGGCTTCCGCCTGCACATCGTCAACGCTCTCTGGAGCCAGAAGGGCTACCAGTTCCTTCCCGAATTCCTGGACACGCTGGCCCGCAATTACGGCGCCGGATTGAGACTGCTGGATTTTGTGAGCGACCCGGAGGCCGCCCGGGGGGTCATCAACGATTGGGTCAGCGACCAGACCGAGGGCCGCATCCGGGACCTGATCCCGCCGGGCGTGGTGAGCGCCCTGACCCGTCTGGTGTTGACCAACGCCATCTACTTCAATGCCGCCTGGGCCGAACCGTTTGAGAAGAGCCTGACCGCCGACGGGCCGTTCTACCTGCTGGACGGTCGTCAGGTCATGGTGCCGATGATGCGGCAGACGGCCCACTTTGGCTACGCAGAGGGGGAGGAGTTCCAGGCGGTGGAGTTGCCCTACGACGGCGAGGAACTGGCAATGGTCATCCTTCTCCCAGGAGAAGGCCGGTTTGAGGAGTTTGAGGCCTCACTGGACGCCGCGCGGCTGGAGAAGATGCTGGGCGGTCTGAGGTCCCAGCACCTCAGCCTGACGATGCCCCGCTTTCGGGTAGAGTCGTCCTTCCACCTTGCCGGCACCCTGGCCGCGATGGGCATGCCGTCCCCCTTCCAGCCCGACCAGGCCGACTTTTCGGGGATGGACGGCACCCGCGACCTCTACATCCAGGCGGTCCTGCACAAAGCGTTTGTCTCGGTGGACGAGTCCGGCACCGAGGCCGCCGCCTCGACAGCGGTCATCGTCGGAGTGACCGGCCTCCCCGGCCTGGAGGTGACCGTGAACCGCCCGTTCATCTTCCTCATCCGCGACCGGCAGACCGGTGCCATTCTGTTTGTCGGACGGGTGGTCAATCCAGCGCATCAAGCGGCACAATGAAACGTCGAATCGCCTGGCTAATTATCCTAATTCCCGGTGCGTGTATGGCCGGAATGGCCCTCGCCGTGGTTCTCTTTATGATTACGAAGGTTCAGGATGCCATAGCAGGTGGTTATTCAATGCAAATGGTCTTTGAGATACTTGCGTTGGCCATCTTTGCTTTCATCCTCGGTATATTGGCGCTGTTCTTGTGGGGAATAGTAAATATATTACTCGACTTTTGCACCTTGACAAGTGAATCCTGAAGCAGCCGAAACAACGGACTCCGCTGCAAGATTTTCCGCCTTTGGGGCGCACGCAACCCTCCCACACTCACCGGTCGGCGAGTAGGGTCATCACCGCTCATCGCCCCGAGCAGTCAGGCCGCACAGAGGGCGCGAAGAAGCGGCGTGATGATGGCCCGCCACGACTGGCCCTGAGCCAGGCCCGCCCTGATGAAGAGGGCCAGGTTCCACAGCGCCTGGCTTGAGTCGCCCGACGCCAGAAAGCTACACTGCCCTCAAGGTCCAGCTCGAGTTGGCGTTGAAGCTCGTTTCGGAGGTACAATATCCGACTGGGAACCCCCTGGGCAGCACCGCGTTGACGGTGAGCAACAGCAGGACCCCCTGCCCCCCGTGTCGGAGGGCCGTCCCCCTCAAGGGAGCGCTTAAAAATATCCTCTCTCACCGGAGACCGCAGAGTTTTTGTGATTCCTCTGCGTTCTCAGCGGTGAAATCGGAGGGTGGCGGAGCGGCGCTACAAGGCCTGGGGGGAGACCCGCTACACGTGGGGGACGACGCCGACGACCTATCGCTACACCGGCCAGCGGCAGGAGGAGAGCCTGGGGCTGTATGTTGCCGGTCTGAGCCGCGCATTCAACCGACCGTCACAGCCGGCCCCGGCTGGGGTCTGGCTTTCGGCCTGGTGGATGGTCTGCCTGTTCCGTAGCTTTGACAAAGGCGACTTTTCATGCTATAGTCCCCCTGTCGTCAGGGCGTGCGGGCGTATCCTGCCGGCAGCAACCCCAAAAATATTCAAAAAAGGAGGAGATCACGATGTTGAGAAGAGGAACGTGGGTACCAGCCGTTGTGTTGATCCTGTCGCTGGTCCTGAGTGCCTGCGGGGCGGAAAAGCCCGAAGTGGTCGGCGGCTTTGAGATCCCGACCATCGAGAAAGGCAAGTTCAACGTGGCGATGGTCCTCATCGGCCCCCATGACGATGGTGGCTGGAGCCAGGCCCACTATGAAGGGCTGATGTACGTCAAAGAGCATGTCAAAGATGTCCACGTGGCCTACATCGAGAACGTGCCGGAGGGAGCCGACTCGGAACAGGTCTTCCGCAGCCTGTCACGGAAGGGGTTCAACCTCATTTTTGGCACCTCCTTCGGCTACATGGACGCCATGGAGACGGTCGCCAATGAATTTCCCGACATCACCTACATCCACATCAGCGGCTACAAGTCCAACGGCAAAAACTTTGGCAACCTGTTCGGCGCCATGGAGGACATGAAGTATCTGGCCGGCATGTTGGCCGGGTCGCGGGCCAAGAAGGATGGCAACCCCAAACTCGGCTACATGGCCACCTTCCCCATCCCGGAGGAGATCCGGCTGGGCAACGCCATCGCCCTGGGCATGAAAAAGACCTGCCCTGAATGCACGATGGACGTGCGCTGGATCCACACCTGGCACGACCCGGTCGTCGAAAAGGAAGCTGCGGCCTCGCTGTTTGATGCCGGCGCTCAGGTGGTCTTTACCGGCGCCGATACACCGGCCGTGGCGGACGTGGCCCAGGAAAAGGGCAAGTGGGGCGTCACCTATGACTGGTATGGCTCCTGTAAGGTGAAGGCCTGCCTGACCGCCCCCTACTGGAACTGGGGCCCGATCTATGCCGACATCACCGAAGGGGTGCGCAACGGTACCTACAAGGTCGGCTGGCACTATTTCGACGCCGATAGCAAGGCGCTGGGCCTCTATGGCTTTATGGAAGGCCAGTCACCGACGCCAGGAGTGGCCGACCTGCCGGCTGAGGACATCCAACTGGTCAAGGACACCCTGGCCAGGATGCTGGCCGGCGAGTTTGACCGCTTTGACCTGTTCTCCGGGCCGATCGTGGACAACCAGGGTAAAACCATCGTGCCGGCCGGTGAACATTTTGAACAGAGTGACCTTGACCAGTTCCCGCCCGGCGCGCCCGGCCTGGAGTGCAAGTACTGCATGTACTGGTGGGCCGACGGCATCACCGCCGAATTGCCGGAACTGTCGAAGTAGATCTGACAGGCTCAGGGGTCAGGAGGGCATATACGGACTCAAGTCGCACCTCAGGGGCCTGCGGCCAGGCATCCACGCAGGTGGATGCCTCCGTCCGCGCAGGCGGGTAGCCGAAGGCAATGCCTTCGGCTACCCGGGTGCGATTTCCAATCGCCCCCGTCTTAACCTGATGCCAATGGGCCAGGCTCTTCCTGACCCCTGTGGCTCTCTGCAATGCCATGACGCACGTGACCAACGCCGTTGAGATGCGGCGCATCGTCAAACGATTCCCCGGCGTCCTGGCCAACGACCAGATCGATTTCGATCTGCGCCCCGGCGAGATCCACGCCCTGCTGGGGGAAAACGGCGCCGGCAAAAGCACCCTGATGAATGTGCTGGCCGGCCTGTACCGCCCCGACGAGGGGACCATCCGCGTCCACGGCCAGGCGGTTGACTTTCACTCCCCCCGCGATGCCATCGAGTGCGGCATCGGCATGGTCCACCAGCACTTTATGCTGGTCCCCTCCCAAAGCGTCACCGAGAATATCCTGCTGGGCCTGGATGAACCCCGTTTCCTCATGAATCTGCCTCGTTACGAGCGCCGCGTGGCCGAACTGGCCGAAGGATTTGGCCTGCGCGTGGACCCGCGGGCCAAAATCTGGCAGCTATCGGTGGGTGAGCAACAGCGGGTTGAGATCCTCAAGATGCTCTACCGGGGAGCCAGCATCCTGATCATGGATGAGCCGACGGCCGTCCTGGCTCCCCAGGAGATTGAGGACCTGTTCCGCACGCTGCGCGGGATGGTGGCCGAGGGCAAGTCCATCGTCTTTATCTCCCACAAGCTGGGCGAGGTGATGCAGATTGCCAACCGGATCACAGTGTTGCGCAAGGGCCAGGTAACGGCCTCCGGCCTCAAGCCTGCCGAGACGACGCCCGCCGACCTGGCGAGGCTGATGGTCGGCCGGCCGGTCCTGTTCCGCATCGAGCGCGAAGCCCAGGAGCCGGGCGACGTAGTCCTGAGCATCGAAGGGGTCTCGGCAGACAACGACAAAGGGTTGCCGGCCCTGCGCAACCTGTCGCTCCAGATCCGTTCCGGTGAAATCGTGGGCATGGCCGGGGTGGCCGGCAATGGCCAACGCGAGCTGGCGGAGGTCATCTCCGGGTTGCGCCCCTGCACAGAGGGGCGCATCCTGGTAAACGGCCGGGTGATCAGCAACCAGCCGGTGCGTAAGGCGATTGACCAGGGGGTGGCCCACGTGCCGGAAGATCGCAAAGAGGTAGGCACCGCCCCTGGCCTGAGCATCACCCACAACCTGATCCTCAAGTCATATCGCCATCCCCCCCTGGCGCGGGGCCTGGCTGTGCATTATCCTACCGCTCGCCAGCACGCTCAACAACTCAAGGATGCCTACGACATCATGGCGCCATCGGTGGACACCTCGGTCCGCTTCCTGTCAGGTGGCAATCTACAGCGGGTGATCCTGGCCCGCGAGATTTCGGCCGGGCCGCAACTGATGATCGCCATGCAGCCCACCCGTGGGCTGGATGTGGGGGCCATCGAAGGGGTGCATCGCCTGCTGCTCGACCTGCGCCGCGCCGGAGCGGCCATCCTCCTTGTCTCCGAAGAGTTGGACGAAATCGCATCGCTGAGCGACCGGATTGTGGTGTTGTACGAGGGCCAGATTGTGGGAGAGGTGCGTGGCGAGATGGACGACGCCATGCGGGAGCAGATCGGCCTGATGATGACCGGGCAGTACAAGGGGCAGGAGGCAGGAGGCAAGGGGCAGGAGGCAGGTCATGACGAGTGAGGTGCCGGTGATCCACAGGCGAATCCCCCTGCCGTTCCAGGTCAGGGTTGAGGCCCGCATTGAGGAGGTGCCCCGCTGGTTGCCACCCCTGATCTCGCTGGGCGCGATTGTGTTGGCCCTCATCATCGGGGGGATCGTGCTGGCCATCGTCGGCGGCAACCCCTTTCTGACCTATGCCCACATCGCCAGGGCCTCGTTCGGCAGCATCGGCGTCTTTTCCGACACGCTGGTCAAAGCCACGCCCATTATCCTCACCGGCCTGGCATGCACCGTTGCCTTTCGCATGAAGCTGTGGAACATCGGCGCGGAGGGACAGCTTTTCATCGGCGCCTTCGCAGCCAGCGCCGTCGTCCTGACCCCTCTGTTGCCCCCTGAAACCCCCGCCCCCCTCATGCTGACGACCATGGCCGTGGCCGGCATCGTGGCCGGGGCGTTGTGGGGCTTTGTGCCCGGCATCCTCAAGGCCAGGCTCAAGGTCAACGAAGTCGTGACCACACTGATGATGAACTATATCGCCGTGTCGTGGAACAACTTTTTCATCTATGCCGTGTGGTCCGAGGGCGGCTTCCAGATGAGCCGCATCTTTCCCAAATCGGCCTGGATGCCCCGTCTGGCCGACTATGCCGGCCAGATCCCGGCCTTTCGTGGCCTGACCACCCACCTGGGCCTGCTGCTGGGCATTGTCGCCGCCGGACTGCTGTGGTGGGTGCTGTATCGCAGCAAATGGGGGTTTGAAATTGAGCTGGCAGGTGATAACCCCAACGCGGCCCGCTACGCCGGCGTGCCCATCGTGCGCAATACGGTGTTGGTCATGATGCTTTCCGGCGGGCTGGCCGGGTTGGCCGGCATGTCCGAGATTGCAGGGGTGGTGCATCGCCTGCAAGGCGCCATCTCACCCGGCTATGGCTTTACCGGGGTCATCGTCGCCTGGCTGGCCAAGCTAAACCCACTGGTCGTTGTGCCGGTATCCATCCTGTTCGGTTCGCTCATCCTGGCCGGCCGCGAGATCCAGCCTTCAGGCATTCCCAAATTGATCCAGGGGATCATCCTCTTTTGCCTCATCAGCAGTGAGACGCTGCTGCGCTACCGTATCCGTTTCGTCCGCAGAAGACAGGCGTGAATCATGAACTGGATCATCATCCTGCAGGCGGGCGTGGCCACCGGAACCGTATTGCTTTTTGCCACCATCGGCGAGATCTTGGCCGAACGGTCGGGCGTGCTCAACCTGGGGGTGGAAGGCATGATGCTCCTGGGGGCTATGAGCGCGTTCAGCCTGGCCGTGCATACCGGCAATCCCTGGTTGGGCCTGCTGGTCGCCATGCTGGTCGGCGGGTTGCTCAGCCTGCTGCATGGCCTGGTGAGCATCCACTTTCAGGCCGATCAGGTGGTCAGCGGCCTGACCCTCACCTTCCTGGGCACCGGCCTGAGTCTGGTCTTTGGCGAGGGGTTGAGCAAAGCAGGCGCCATCTCGCTGCTGCCGGGCTTCAGCATCCCGCTGCTGACCCATATCCCCCTCCTGGGACCGATCCTGTTCACCAACCAGAACATCCTGGTCTATGTCGGCTATCTGTTCTTCCCGGCGGCCTGGTTCTACATCAACCGCACCCGGCCGGGCCTGCATCTGCGCGCTGTGGGTGAGTATCCGGCTGCTGCCGACGCGCTGGGGATTCACGTCTACCGGCTGCGCTATCTGTATGTGTGCGTCGGCGGGATGCTGGCCGGTCTGGCCGGTGCCACCATCAGCCTGGCCATCTCGCCCGGCTGGTTCAGCGAAATGACCACCTCCGGCCAGGGCTGGATCGCCATCGGCCTGGTCATCTTTGCCCAGTGGGACCCGATCCGCGCTGCGGGTGGCGCCTATGCCTTCGGCGCGCTGCGACGGCTGATCCTCGACCTGCAAGGGCCGACAGAGTTGATGGGCTTTCCCAATCCATTTTATTACAACCCCTATCTGGGTTTTTTCTTGCAGATGCTGCCCTACGCCTTTACCATCCTCGTCCTGATCATCGGCTCGCGGGAGGCGATGCGCAAACGGCTTGGCGCCCCGGCTGCGTTGGGCGTGCCCTATGTACGCGCCCAAAAAGAGTAGGGCAACTGCGAGCAGTTGCCCTACCTGGTTTCTTTTTTGCCAAAACCCTCTGATGCCGCTATAATTGCCTCCGACTCTGCGACAAAAAACTACCGCCTACTGCAATGGCGGAACAACATAAGGAGGTTTTATTCGTTATGTCAAAAAAATGGGTGTACCTCTTCAGTGAGGTTGAGGAGGCGGAAAAGAAGGCCGGGGACTGGGATGGGGTCCGGGCCCTGTTAGGAGGCAAGGGGGCAAACCTGGCCGAGATGACGCGCATTGGTGTGCCGGTGCCGCCCGGCTTTACCGTCACCACCGAAGCCTGTAATGCTTACCTGGCCGCCGGCGAGACCTTCCCCGAAGGGATGTGGGAGCAGGAGCTGGAAGCCCTCCAGGCGATTGAACAGATCACCGGCAAGGCTTTTGGCGATCCGGCCAACCCGCTGTTGGTTTCCTGCCGTTCTGGGGCCAAGTTCTCCATGCCGGGCATGATGGACACCGTGCTCAACATCGGCCTGAACGACCAGACGGCCCAGGGCATGGTCAAACTGACCGGCAACGAGACCTTTGTCTACAACTCCTACCGGCGGCTGATCCAGATGTTCGGTTCGGTGGTGTTGGGCATTCCCGATGAGCCGTTCGAGGAGGCTATTGAGCGCAAAAAGAAGGAGCGGGGCGTCAAAGATGACACCGACCTGGACGCTGATGATTGGAAAGCGCTGACTGAGGAATTCAAGGGCATTGTCCGCCAGTACACCGGGGCAGAATTTCCTCAAGACCCGATGCAGCAACTGCGCCTGGCCACCGAGGCGGTGTTCAAGAGCTGGAACGGCAAGCGTGCTGTGGACTATCGCCGCGCCGAGAGCATCCCCGACGATCTGGGCACAGCGGTCAACATCGTGACCATGGTGTTTGGCAATATGGGTTGGGACAGCGGCACCGGTGTGGCTTTTACCCGCGATCCCGCCACCGGCGAGAAGGTGCTCTACGGCGACTATCTGATGAACGCCCAGGGCGAGGATGTGGTAGCCGGCATCCGCAACACCAAAAAGATCGCCGAGCTGGCCCAGGAGATGCCGGAGGTCTATACCCAGTTCCTGGACATCTGCGACCGTTTGGAGCGGCATTACCGCGAGATGCAGGATGTCGAATTCACCATCGAACGCGGCCGGCTGTGGATGCTCCAGACCCGCAACGGCAAGCGCACCTCACGGGCCGCGATCAAGATCGCCGTGGATATGGCCAACGAGGAGCTGATCAGCCGGGAAGAGGCGATCAGGCGGGTGCGCCCGGCCGATGTGGATACCCTGCTTCACCCCCAGTTCGACCCCAAGGCCAAGAAGGTCGCCTATGCGGACGGCAGTTACCTGGCCAGTGGTGTCAACGCCTCGCCGGGTGCAGCGGTGGGCATCGCTGCCTTTGACGCCGACCTGGCCGAAAAGTGGGGAATGGAGGGCAAGGCGGTCATCATGGTCCGCCCCGAAACCAAGCCTGACGATGTGCATGGCATGATCGCAGCCAAAGGCATCCTCACCAGCCGGGGCGGTGCGACCAGCCACGCCGCCGTCGTCGCCCGGCAGTTCGGCAAGCCGGCTGTGGTCGGCTGCGAGGCCATTGAGATTGACCTGGAAGCCCGGAAGTTGGAGGTCAACGGCAAGGTGGTCAAAGAAGGGGAGTGGCTGTCGCTGGATGGCACCACCGGCGAGGTGTTCGCCGGACAGATCGCCACCACCGCCCCCAGCTTTGAGGAACAGACGGAACTGATCACCCTGTTGCAGTGGGCTGATGAGGTATGCGCTCAGGAAGGCATCCGCTCCTGGCCGAAAGGCTACAAGGGCTTCCCCACACGCGGGTTGCAGGTGTGGGCCAACGCGGACTATCCACGCGATGCCCAACGCGCCCGTAGCTTTGGGGCCAGGGGGATCGGCCTGTGCCGCACCGAGCACATGTTCTTCGAAGAAGAGCGTCTGCCCATCGTCCAGGCCATGATCCTGGCCAAGACCGCCGAGGAGCGCCAGGAACACCTGGACAAACTGTTGCCCTTCCAGCGCGCCGACTTTGAAGGCATCTTCCAGGCAATGGACGGCCTGCCGGTCATCATCCGCCTCATTGACCCGCCGCTTCACGAGTTCCTGCCGGCCAAGGATGACCTGCTGGTCGAAGTGACCGAGCTGCGGCTGCGGGCCAGGAGGCTGGCAAAAAAGGCAGAGAAGAAGGAAAAGGCCAGGAAAAAGCTGGAAAAGCTGCAAGAGAAACTGGCCCAGAAAGAGATGCTGCTCCAGGCCGTCGAGGCGATGGAAGAAGCCAATCCGATGATGGGCCTGCGTGGCATCCGCCTAGGCATCACCATGCCTGAAATCACGCAGATGCAGGTGCGGGCCATCTTCGAGGCCGCCTGCAACAAAGCCCAAGAGGGCATTGAGGTCCACCCTGAGATCATGATCCCCTTGACCGGCCATTACAATGAACTGCGGGTAGCCAACGACCTGCTGGTGCCGGTGGCCAGGCAGGTGATGAAGGAGAAGGGGATCGAGATTGACTATAAATTCGGCACCATGATCGAAATCCCACGGGCAGCGGTGACAGCAGACGAGGTAGCCAGGTACGCCCAGTTCTTCAGCTTTGGCACCAACGACCTGACCCAGATGACCTTCGGCTACAGCCGTGACGACGCCGAGCGCAACTTTCTGCTCTACTATGTGGAGCATGGCATTCTGCCCAAGAACCCGTTCCAGGTGCTGGATCGGGCCGGTGTGGGCGAGTTGGTCAAGATGGGCGTCAAGAAAGGCCACGACACCCGCCCTGAACTGGAAGTGGGTATCTGCGGAGAGCATGGCGGCGACCCCAGCTCTATTGAGTTTTGCCACATGGCCGGCCTGAACTATGTGAGTTGCTCGCCATTCCGCGTGCCGGTGGCGCGGCTGGCAGCGGCCCACGCGGCGTTGCAGTTCAAGTACGAGGGGGATTGAGGAGATTCTGGACAGGAATCACGAGAAGGCCGGGCTTTTCTGCCCGGCCTTCTGTGTTCAGATGGGTTCATGGCCCACCGGGTTTGAGATATTTTTGCACCTCAGCGACCAGCCGTTCGATCGTCACCGGCTTGCTCAAGAATTCCGACACCCCCAGGCTCACCATCTGGGCCCGTTCCGCCTCATCGCCCGTCAGATGCGCCGACAAGACAATGACCGGGATGTTGCGTGTCTCCTCCCGCTCACGGAGCCGGCGGATGGTGGCCCGGCCATCCAGGCGCGGCATCCTCAGATCGAGCAGGATCAGGTCTGGCCTGTCAGCCTCAACCGCTTCCAGGGCCTGCACCCCATCATAGGCTTCGGTCACCTGATAGCCATAGTGGCTCAGCGAGTGCTTTAACCAACCGACAATATCGATCTCACCCACATTCCGCACCTAACTGGTGTCTAAATAGCATTTTTCCACATTGGAGCCGAGGAGATGAAGGATTTGGCGATGGACCGGTTTGAGATTCAATACTTGCTGCCGGACCCCTTCCGGGGTACGGATCACCAGCAGGTCGATCCCTTCAAACATCTGAAAGACGCGGCGCATCGTTGGGCGTTGGGTGGGCTTTCCCA
>DAOTYI010000091.1:0-2980 GCA_034434895.1 Anaerolineae bacterium | reverse complement strand
AGCGTATCCGCTTCCTGGGCGCTTTCAATAGAGAACAGGTGGGCGAGGTCTTTGGCGCCATGGACGTGTTGGTCATGCCTTCGCTCTGGTACGAGAATGCACCCGTCGTCATCGCCGAAGCCTTTGCCAGCGGGACCCCGGTGGTGGCCACCAACCTGGGTGGAATGCGGGAACTGGTGCAACATGGAGTCAACGGGCTGCTTTTTGCCCGCGGGGATGCAAAAGACCTGGCCCAGCAGATGCAACGCCTGCTGGACGAGCCGGATTTGCTCCCTCGTCTGCGTCGGGGCATTCCTCGGGTCCGTACCATGGACGAGGAACTGGAGGCGTTGATGGATGTCTATGGGCGGCTCACGGCAACCGGCCGCGGGTAACGTTCCAGGAAACAGGCGAGTATGAGGTCGAGAGTCATAGCCGGCGCGTTGTTGTCATCCTTTTTGCTCCTCTTCAGCGCAGGATTCATTCATGGGGGGCCAGCGCGTCAGGGACCGCAATGGGCCCCTCCTGAAAATCTATCGAATAGCCCTACCGTGGTTTCTCGATATCCAGACATCGCCGTGGACGGCCTGGGGCACGTTCACGTGGTCTGGGTGGAAGCGGAAATGGAAAACGGCCAGGAGGTCGCCAGCGCCATCTATTACGCCATGAACGACGGTCAGGCCTGGACCACACCGGTGGATATCGTCTTCGGACAATGGATGCTGCTGCCCAACATCACCGTGGATGCTTCAGGGGTCATTCACGTGGTCTACATCCAGGGCGGCAGTCTTATGTACACCCAGGCGGCCGCCTGGAATGCCCCCTGGTCGGCCCGCAATTGGCGCAAACCGGTCGCACTGTTTGCATATGTCGGTGAGGGATTTGGGGCACGATGGCCAGAGATCCAGGTCGATTCAAACGGCACTCTTCACCTGGTCTACACCAACCTGGGCACAGTAAACTATAGGCGCTCAGATGATGGGGGGCTGACCTGGTCAGAGCCGGTGGCCATCCCTCCAGATGGAAGAGGCGCCACCATTGAATTCTCAACTTCCAACCGGCTGGCCATCAATCGGCAGGGTCTCCTCTTCGCCGCCTGGGGTGAGGAGCCAGTCGCGCCTACCTCCACTGAGCCCTCTCAGCTCTATTTCTCCAGGTCTACCGACGGGGGGCGTACGTGGGCGGAACCCACGCACATCAGCGGGTCCCTTGGGGTCAAAAGATTGTTCGAACCGGTGGTGCTTATCGTGGATGGAGAGGACCGGCTGCATCTGGTGTGGAGAGAAAATGAACAGGGCACATTGCGTTTGTGGCATCGCTGGTCGGAGGATCAGGGGAACAGTTGGTCTGCTGATCAGCCTTTCTGCGTGGAAGGGGCAGAGCGATACGGCGGAATCGCCGCCGAGGTGGATAGTCTGGGCCGGGTTCACTTTGTGTACTCGACCGGGGGCTTTATCTATCACGTTATGATGGATCACCAACGGTGTACGCCGCCGGCCCGGATATCAGAGGCGATTCTTATGGGGCCTCCTTACTGGCCCAAGCTGGCCATCGGGCTGGGCAACCAGGCCCATGTTGTCTGGACGAGCGGCTTCCCAGAACTTGCCCTGTATGACCTGGATGAGCGTTTGCAAAGCGGCGATTATGAAATTCGCTACAGTTCGGTGACTCTGGAGGCCCCAGCACTGGAGCCGCGGCCATTTGAGATGGAGCCAACCCCCTCGCCGACATCTTCACCCTCGCCAACAGCCATCCCTCTAACCTCCACGCCGATGGAGAGCACCGTGCCGCCTTCTATTCCGATGGAACCAGAGGTAAGGACCTCCTCCTGGGCCGTCTGGTTGGGTCCGCTGGCGGCTCTTGTTACCGTTTTGCTGGCGGTGATTGTCCGCCAGGTCACCAGACCACGATGAGGTGTTTGTGCCATGTTCCAACGCCACAGTTTACGAGTCTCAAGGTTATGGCTCCTTGCCTGGGCCGGGGTGGCGGCTTTTTACTTCCTGACCCTGGCCGCCCAGACTTCCGGCGGGGATGACTCGGTATATCTGATTCTGGCCAAAGCACTGGCCACCGGACAGGGGTTCAGCCGTCTGGACATTGCGGGCAACCCGCCGGAGCCTCAATACCCGCCCGGCTGGCCTTTGCTCTTGTCAGGCGTTGCTTTCCTTTTTCCGGACGTAGTGAATCACCTGATCGCCTTTCAGGCCGTGACGGCCCTGTGCAGCATCCTGGCCTTCCCTGTGGCCTGCTGGCTTTTGCGGCGCAACAGCAGTGTGCCGGATGGCGTCCTCATCTTTCTGGTGAGCCTGGCTTTTCTCAATCCTTACATGCTCTTCGTCAGTTGCCAGCAGACGCTCAGCGAGCCCAGTTACATTCTCTTCTCGTTCCTCTCCATTCTACTGCTGGAGCACGCTGTTGACCAGGCCAGGCCGTGGGGATGGATGGCTCTGGCCCTGCTCACAGGCATTGCCAGCTACTACATCCGGGTCGTAGGGCTGACCGTATTGTTCTCGACGGTCGTCTATCTCTGCTGGAAGCGTCGCTGGCTCGCGGCCATGCTCTATGGAGCGGGGGCCGCCCTGCTCCTCTCTCCCTGGGCCTACCGCAACCTGACGCTGGGCCTTTCCCCCTTGGGCGGCGCCTATGGCGACATTTTCACCTGGAAGGACTATACCGCCCTCGATGCCAATCCCATCCGGAGCATAGAAGATATCGTCGGCCGGATCGTGAACAACGCCCAGGTCCACATCCTCCGTTCCAATCCGGGGCTTTTCCTGCCTGCCCTGCGCGGCCCCAACATAGCCGGATTTTTGCAAGGGGCCGGCCTGACCTGGATCGGCCCGGCTTTTGGCCTCTTCCTGGCCGCTGCCATTCTGATCGGCTTTCTAAACCAGGTGCGAAAAGGCATCAAACTCACCGAGATTTACGTGGTTGTGTATCTGGGGTTCATCTTGTTGGCGCCGTGGGCCGTCTGGCGAAACGTGCTTCCGATCCTGCCCGC
>DAOTYI010000090.1:0-1795 GCA_034434895.1 Anaerolineae bacterium | reverse complement strand
ACCCATAGTTCGCTCATTTTTAAGGCGGTTTGGCAGAATCGGCGCAGAGCCTGGTGTAGATATCTGTAGAGAAGCCCAACAACGCCAGAATGCGCCGTTGCACCTCGGAGAGCGGGGTAAGATGACGACGAGTTTGATAGGGCTCCTGAATGACCGTCAGGGTGATCTCCTGGAAGGCCTCCAGCAGGCGTTCCGCGGTAGGCCGTGCCGTGGCCCGCTTGGGGTTGCCAGCATACAGACCAGTCAGTTTCACCCCTTCGGCAGCCAGGTTGCGCCGGACGACAAACTCCAGCAGCGTCAGCACCCGCAGGCCAATCGTCAACAACCGGATCAGGCCAGTGGCCCGATCATCCCGCTCCAGATACATCGGCGTCAGCGACAGCGGCCGGCCCTTCAGGCGTCCCATGCCCCGGTCAATGAGATACTGATCCCGGTAGGCCAGCACGGCCTGCGCCAGGGACAGCCTTTCCACCGGTGCATTGGTGGCGTACACCCGCCAACCCAGCCGATGAATGGCCTTCTCCAGCGCCTCTTTATCCACGACCACCGTCACCCGCACTTCCCGCTCCTGTCGCACCGTCGCCGGTCGTCCCCCATAGCGCCGCACCAGCCGCTCTCTCACTTCTTCTTCATAGCTCAGGCGCAACAACCCCTGGACCCGGTGTTGCTCGACCAGGGTCTCCGCCACCTGACGCAGAGCTTCGGCCTCCGTGAAACGTTTCTTTCCCCGGCCTCTCTCATTCAGGGCGGTCAGCGCGCTCTGGGCCTTCGTCAGCCGGGCTTGCAAGGCGGCTTCTGCGGCCTGCGCCTGCTTCAAGGAGCGCAGCACCAGCCGCCGTTCCGTCCAGGTGATGGCTTGACCATCCACCTCCGCCGTCAACACTTCCAGCCGTTCATAGCCCTCGGCAATCCTGTCCTGCTCGCCATTCTCCTTTTCCCGGCCGATGGGGGTCAGCTCCTGCTCCCCACTCCAAACCGGGGCCAGGTACTCTGCCAAAGCTTCTGGCGGCAGCTGGACCTCCGCCAACGGGCAGAGGTAGAAGTCGCCCCCGGCTTGGGTAAAGGCGCGGGTCTCCAGCGCCCCCATTTTGCAATCCCCGATATACAACAGCCCCCGTCGGCCCAGGCTCTCCCGCACCCGGCTGATGGCCGGGATGTACAGCGGGTCGTCGGCTCGCTGCCCAGGCAGGACCGTGGTGGCCAGGGGCATACCCAGAGGGTCCAGGGTGGAAAGCATCACCTTCACCTGCGGCAAGTCCGGGCGATGGTCTTTGCTGTGCCCAAATTGGAACAACCCCTCGGGGGTCACCGACCCATAACCGCTGGCCGTGGTGCTATCCAAGCGGACCCGTTGTGGGTCCAAGTCGTACACCCGCAGCAGATGCCCGTTCAGCGCTGCCTCGAACTCTTCCCAAGCAGCATCCTGGCTGAGGGCACTCAGCACATCTGCCAGGCGGTCATCGCTGAAGTCCAGGGCGCGCACCCCCTGGCCAGTGCAGCACTTCAGCGTCTCCAGACGCTTCTCGGCCCAGGCTTGAACGTGGTTCAAGCGGTGGTCGCCCTCAGAAAGGATATGGGCCAACCAGGCTGTAGTCGTCCATCCCAGGCTGAGGCCCTGCCAGTTGCCGTGGGTGGGGAAGTATTCGTCCAGCAGGGACGGCACCGCCATCCGCTCCATCTGGGCCAGCAGCAGGGGGATGTCATCAACTCGTTCATTGGTTATGATCAGTCTCTTGGTCATACCGAGAGTTTAACTCAATTCTCGAAACTTGTCCAGATTTGAGCGAACCATAGG
>DAOTYI010000089.1:0-12835 GCA_034434895.1 Anaerolineae bacterium | reverse complement strand
CCTGCGGCCACCCGGGCGGCCGGTCCTCCCCCCCAACTGAGCGGCCTCCTGTTCTTCCCGGTGTTTGACCCGGCGCGGCGGACCTATGACATCTACCGCCTGGACCTGGCCAGCGGCAAGATGGACAGGTTGATCGAGCAGGGCAGCCAGCCGGCCGTTACCCCCGACAGGAAACGGATCGGCTGGCGCTCGTGGAAACAAGACCAACGGGGCTTGCTGTCACGGCCCTTCGACAGCCCCGACACCTGGACGATGATCCGCTTTACCGAAGCGGCCCGTCCCGATTGGGCGCCCGATGGTCAGCGGTTCGTCTTCCCCTCGCGGCAGGAGCCGGACCGTGAAAGCCGCCTGTACCTGTTCACCGGCATCGGCGATGAGCCGTTCATCGAGATCCAGCGCCACGGTTCGCCCATCATCGGCCGGACGCCGGCCTTCCTGCCCGACGGCCGGATCGTGTATCAGGGCTGTGTGGAGAATGCCTGCGGCCTGTACCTGATGGACGCAGACGGCACCAACCCGAAGCAACTGACCCGCTTCAAAGACGACACCGCGCCGGCCGTTTCGCCCGACGGTCAGATGATCGCCTACATGTCCAGGGTGAGTGGCTACTGGCAGGTGAATGTCATCCGCACCGACGGCAGCGATCAGCGCCATCTGACCGACGACTGGTACTGGAACGGCCTGCCGACCTGGTCACCCGACGGCAGGTATCTCATTTTCGTCTCCACCCGTGATGAAAAATGGCCCGATCAATTCTCCCTGGTGGATAATGCCGCCTCCAAAATGCGGTTGTGGATCATGGACGCCAACGGGGGAAATCAGCGGCCGTTGAACGACTTTTTCTTCCGGCTGGATGGCATTCCCGCCGGCGTGCCGGAGCACGAAGTGGGAGGCTGGATCGAGGAGCGGATGATCTGGCTGCCGGAGGCCGGGTCCACCCAGTGATCGGTGGAACAGCGGAGGGATTGGGAGCTGGCAGCCTGTCGGAGTGGAGGCTTTAGCCGGTGCGTTTCCGGCTGAAACCGGCTAAAGCCCTGACTCCAGATCGCCTCGCCGACAGGCTGCTAGAACCACCTTTCCTGTAACCTCTCCAGCGTGCCGTCCTGCCGCATCTCCAGCAGCACGCGGTTGATCTCCTCCAGCAACTTGAAGCTGTCGGGCCGGACCGGGATGGAGTAGCTCACATCGGTCAGCGGCTCGCCCACGATCTGCAAGCCCTGGCAGTCATGCAGGTAGGTCAGAGCCGTGATCCGGTCCACCAGGGCCGCCTCCACCTCGCCGGCTTGCAAGGCGCGGAGGGCATCCAGCGGCGTATCATAGCGGCGCAGGCCCAGGTTCTGGAGGAGAAGCCGCTGCCGGCTGTTTCCTTCCGGCACAAAACCCCACTCCACACCCACGGCCCGGCCCCTCAGGTCGTCCACGGTCTCGATCTCGTCGCTTCCCGCCCGCACCACCAACACCAGCCCGGCGTTAAAGTAGGCCAGTGAGTAAGCCACATCCTGGGTGCGCATCGGTTCGTAAGGCAGGGCCGAGAGCACAGCGTCGCACCGGCCGGACAGCAGGGCATCGTACAGCCCATCAAAGCCGACGGGGACGATCTGGGCGTGGATGCCGGGAGCCAGCCGCGCCGCCAGGGACCCGGCCAGCTCGATGTCAAAGCCCTGGACCTGCCCCCCCTCCTCGATCACAAACTCGAACGGCGGCCAACTGGGGTCGGTGCATACCCGCAGCACACCCGTCTCGACGATCCGCTGCCAGGTGGGGTCCACCGCCGCCGGCAGCGACCGCAGCAGCAGCCACAGCCCCGCTCCCAACAACAGGCTGGCGACCACTCCCATGACCAGAGTTCGCCCCGACCCGGCTCCTGAACGCCTCCTCACGGCCCCTCCCCCCGCGCATACCGCTGCACGGCCAAGTAGATCGGCTTGGGGGTAAAATCGGTGGTGACAAAGGTAAAATAGTCCTGGTAAGTGTTGGTCGGGCGGGGGAAACGGAAGGCCCACAGGACGACCGCCTGGCACCAGGGCCACTCCTCCAACGCCTGCCGATAGGCCTGCACGGTAAAGGCAGCCCGCTGCGAGGGGGGCACCGCTTTCGTCCAGCGCGGATGGTCGTTCCAGCCGCCCTCGGTGATATAGATCGGCAGATCGGCATACCCGGCCTCGACCAGCAACTGGCGGAGCAGCAGCGTGCGGTTCCAGTTCACTTCGGTTGGATCCGGCGGGGCATCGGCCGGCCTCTGCCAGCCGTAGGCATGGACGGCCAGTCCGTCCATCACCTCGCCTGCTCCGGCAGCCAACATCCGCCGCAGATAGTCCAGGTCGTTCATCCCTTCCGGGTCGCCGACGGGGGCCAGGGTGGGGGCCAGCGCCCCGCCCAGCACCACCACCTCAGGATTGGCGGCCCTGGCGCGGGGATATACGGCGCGCAGCAGGGCCACATAGCCTTCCGGATCCACCGGCCGGTAGCCCCACTCCAGGCTGATGTTCGGCTCGTTCCAGATGACGATATGCTCGACGCGCCCACGAAAATGCTCGGCAAAAGCAGCGACATAGGCGGCCAGATCGTCATAATGCTCCCTGTCCAGGTAGGTGAAGGTGGTCGGTTGCTCTTCAGGGTCGGGGCGTGCCCATTCCGGCACAAAGCCCAACCGGGCGATGACGGTCAACCCCTGGCGGCGGGCGTGATCCACCACCAGGTCGGCATGGCTCCAGTCGAAGCGGCCGGGCGATGGTTCATAGTAGGCCCAGGGGAAATATTCGACGATCCAGCCTGCCCCCAGCTCGCGCACCATCTCCAGCGTGCGCTTGATCTTCCACGGTTCCACCTCGTCAGTCAGGCGGGTGTGAATGCCCAGTTTGGGGTTGATGCTGTGCACCATCTGCTGCGGGCCCAGGGCTACCGGCGGCGAGGGTGGCCGGCCGGCCAGCAAAGCCAGCAGCAACAGCAAACCTCGCCACCCATATCCCCGGACCCCCTTCATGGCGACCATTATACCTCAGGGCCGGGCAGTTTCCAAGTGTTCCTGGGGTGAGCGTCACGAGCTTGGTCGTGGTGAGCGCAAGGCTGGTGCGTTTGTAGGGCAACTGCTCGCAGTTGCCCTACCTGGGCTTTTCGTAAGCCGGTGGATGCCTGGCCGCAGGCCCCTGAGTAGGGGCCAAGCGCCGCTCTGCCCCTACTTGGGTCGCTTACCTTGATGCGTATGGCCACAGACCCCCGCCGAGCAAGGGATGTGCTCCGAACACCCTGCGCGAAGCCTGCCCCGCCCGTTGACACCCCCCGGCGGTGGTGTTATAATGGCGACGCTACAGGTCCTCACGAAGGCAAAACTCTTTGTGTCCTTCGGGTCCCTGGTGGTTTTCAGACTGTGAGAAGCGGAGAGAAGCGTTGGACATCTCAATCGTCGTGCCGGTGCTGAATGAGGAAGAAAGCCTGCCTCTCCTCCACCAACGTTTGACCGAAGTGCTGGCCAACAGTGGCTACAGCTATGAGATCATCATCATAGACGACGGCAGCACCGACCGCAGCTTTGAGATCATGCGCCAGCTGGCGGCCGGGGATGAGCATCTGCGCCTGGTGCGCTTCCGGCGCAACTATGGCCAGACGGCCGCCTTTGCCGCCGGCTTTGACCGGGCGCGGGGCGACGTGGTCATCACCCTGGACGCAGACCTGCAAAACGACCCGGCCGACATCCCGGCCCTGATGGCCAAGATCGCCGAGGGCTATGACGTAGTCAGCGGCTGGCGGGTGGACCGCCAGGACCGCTTTCTCGACCGGCGACTGCCTTCGCTGATCGCCAACAGCCTGATCCGCCGGGCTACCGGCGTGCGCATCCACGACTATGGCTGCTCGCTCAAGGCCTACCGCCGTCAGGTGCTGGCCGACATCCGCCTGTACGGCGAACTGCATCGCTTTATCCCCGCCCTGGCCCATGCTGCCGGCGCTCGCGTGACCGAAATCCCGGTGCGCCACCACCCCCGTCGCTACGGCAAGGCGAAATATGGCCTGTCCCGCACGGTCAAAGTGCTTCTCGACATCCTGGCCGTGCGCTTTTTGATGAGCTATTCCACCCGGCCCATCCATATCTTTGGCCTGCTGGGGCTGTTTTCGCTCCTGAGCGGCGGGGCGCTGCTGATCTACCTGGCAGTGGTGCGGCTCCTCCTGCTGCGCCCGATCGGCGACCGGCCGCTGACATTGCTGGCCGTCCTGCTGACCATGCTCGGCGTGCAACTGATCACCTCCGGTCTGCTGGCCGAACTGGTGACCCGTACCTATTACGAGAGCCAGGGCAAGCCGATCTACACCGTACGCGAAGAGTCAGGAGGCACAAGGGGCGAAGAATGAGCAAAGAGGCTCCCTGCCCCCTGCCCCTCCGTGTGCTGATGATCGCCCCTACCCCCTTCTTCGCCGACCGGGGTTGTCACGTTCGCATCTACGAACAGGCGCGGGCCTTGCAGGCGTTGGGCTGCCAGGTGGAGATCTGCACCTACCACCTGGGCCGCGACCGGCCGGGCATCCGCACCCACCGCACTCTGCACCTCCCCTGGTACACCAAGCTGTCGGCCGGCCCGTCGTGGCACAAGCTGTACATTGACCTCCTGCTGCTGCTCAAAACGTGGGCCGTCGCCCGGCGTTTCCGGCCCGATCTGCTGCACGGACATCTGCACGAAGGGGCAGCGATCGGCTGGGCGGTGGGCAGGCTGCTGGGGGTGCCGGTGGTGGGTGACTTTCAGGGCAGCCTGTCGGCTGAGATGCTGGCCCACCGCTTTCTCAAAGGCCAGGGATGGTTCTACCGTTTTTGGGCCGGCAACGAGGGCCGGATTGACCGCCTGCCCCAGGTGGCCGTCGCCTCCTGTGGCGATGTGGCCCGCGAACTGCGGGAGCGGTTCGGCGTGCGTCAGGTGATCCTGGCCCTGGATGGTGTGGATACAGAGACCTTCCGCCCTGATGTAGAGGTGGGGGACCTGCGGTCGTTGCTGCCGCCGGGCCGCCGGGGGGTGGTCTACCTGGGCATCCTGAGCGCCTATCAGGGGGTGGATCATCTGTTAGCAGCGGTCCCCCGCGTGCTCGAGCGGGTGCCCCAGGCGTTCTTTCTGATCATGGGCTACCCGGACGAGGACAGGTATCGGCAAAAGGCCCACGACCTGGGACTGGCCGGGCATGTGAGCTTTCCGGGGCGGATTGACTATGACCAGGCGGCCCGTTACCTGGCACTGGGTGAGGTAGCCGTCGGCCCCAAGCTGTCGCAAACCGAGTCCAACGGCAAGCTGTACAACTATATGGCCTGTGCCCTGCCGACCGTGGCTTTCGACACGCCACCCAGCCGTGAGATCCTGGGGGACCTGGGCGTGTACGCCCCCCGGGGCGATGTCACCGCCCTGGCCGAGGCCATCGCCGACCTGCTGGAGGAACCGGACCGGGCCCGACAGTTGGGCATGAAACTCCGCCAGCGGGTGGTCGAAAAGTTCTCCTGGCAGAGCACAGCCCGGCAACTCCTCAAAGCCTACGAACTGGCCCTTTCTAATATCTAATATCCAATATCTAATAACCGGATATTGGATATTGAAGATTAGATATTGGATATTAGTTGTGGAAGAGCACAAAAAAAGACGGAATCAGGTGATAAACCTGTTCAAGATCGCTATCAGCCTGGGGGTGCTGGCGCTGTTTCTCCGTCAGGTGGAGCTGGACGAGGTGCTGCGGCTCTTGCGCCAGATGGACTGGCTCCCTTTCCTGTCTGCCTTGGCCCTCTTTCTCAGCGGATCGTTTGTGCGGGCCTATCGCTGGGGGGTGCTGGTTTGGGCGTTGGGTGTGCCGGCCAGCTGGTGGCGGTTGGTGGACCTCTACTTTGTCGGCACCTTCTTCAACCAGTTCCTTCCCACCGGTGTGGGGGGCGATGCGGTCAAGATGTACGAACTGGCGCGAGATGAGCGCAAGGCGGCCGCTGCCATCAGTTCGGTTTTGGTTGACCGGTTCCTGGGGCTTTTCGTCCTGTTTGCCATGGCGCTTCTGGCCCTGCTTTTGGGTCACCAGATGGTGCCGCCCCAGGTGCGCGTCCTGATCGCCCTGGTGTTCATCACCAGCCTGGTTGGAGCAGCCCTGGTATGGCAGCGCACCTGGATCGAAACGGCGGGGCGGCGTCTGGGTCTGGACCGGTGGGTGGGCCGTGTCAGGATCGTGCGCGACCTGTATCGGTCGCTGCACGACTATGGAGCGGCAGCGCTGTGGAAGGCCACGGCCGCCTCGGTGGTCTGGAACCTGATCCTGGTCCTGGGCTACTATCTCCTGGCCCAGGCGGTAAGCATCCACCTGGAGCTGTGGTACTTTTTCCTGTTTGTGCCTATCATCTCCGTGTTGCTGATGATCCCCTCCGTGGGGGGGCTGGGTGTGCGCGAAGGGACGACCATGTTCCTGTTCAGCCAGGTGGCCGACGAGAACCGCGCCGGCGCCCTGGCGCTGGCCTACCTCCTCACCCTGTGGATCAATGCCTTGATCGGGGCCATTTTGTACATCATACAGGGGATGCAGGAGGTGCAGAGATGAAAGCGTTGGTCACCGGCGCAGCCGGTTTTATCGGCTCGCACCTGGCCGAACGGCTGTTGGCCGAAGGCTGGCAGGTCACGGGCGTGGACTGTTTCACCGACTATTATCCTCGCCGGCTGAAGGAGCAGAACCTGGCCCCCTTCCGGCACCATCCGCGCTTCACCTTTGTCGAGGCCGATCTGGTGACCGCAGACCTGTCCCCCCTGGTGGCCGGCATTGACCTCCTCTTCCACCAGGCCGGGCAGGCCGGAGTGCGGGCCAGTTGGGGGGCCAGCTTTGAGGTCTATACCCAGAACAACATCCTGGCCACCCAGCGGTTGTTGGAGGCGGTCAAAGGCAGCCCTCTACACCGTTTTGTCTTTGCCTCCTCCAGCTCGATCTATGGCGATGTGGAGAGGTTGCCGATCACAGAAGACACACTCCCCCATCCCGTCTCGCCCTATGGGGTGACCAAGCTGGCCGCCGAGCACCTCTGCCACCTCTATTGGGCCGGTTTTGGCGTGCCCACCGTCAGCCTGCGTTATTTTACCGTGTATGGCCCCCGCCAACGGCCCGATATGGCTTTCTACAAATTCATCCGGGCCATGCTGCACGATGAACCTCTCCCCCTCTATGGCGATGGCGAGCAAACGCGCGACTTTACCTTCGTCGCCGATGTGATCGAAGCCAACCTCCGCGCCGTGGAGGCCCCTCCCGGCCGCGTCTTTAACATCTCCGGCGGATCGCAGGTCACGATCCGGCAGGTCATCGCCACCCTGGAGGAGCTGACAGGCCGGCCGGCGCGGGTCAGCCGCCACGGCTGGCAGGCCGGCGACCAGCGCCACACCTGGGCCGATGCCTCGGCAGCGCGGCAGGTGCTGGGCTTTGTGCCCCAGGTGGGCCTGCGCGACGGGCTGGCAGCCGAGATAGCCTGGCTCCAAAGCCTGAACACCTGACCCCCTCCCTCACACCATCCCCCGGCTCCGATTTGACAGGAGAAGAGAGGATGATATAATAGGCGGTTGCAGCCTTGACAGGCCCTGGACCCGATGAATGCGCCAGTGGAACCAAAACCGTGAAACACCGGGCAGCCATTTTTGTCTCTTCGCCCCTTTCCCGACGACAGGTGTCACGATCCGTTTGGCGCCCCAGGCTGTGGCCATGAAGTGAGGCCAGGGCCCCTGGTGAAAACTGCAAGCCGGATGGAGCTGCCATCTCCACCGGCCAGGCTAAGGAGAGAGTTGTATGCCGAATCAAATTCAGCGCAAGTCGTATGCGCGCATTCCCGATGTCCTGCCTCTGCCCAACCTGATCGAGGTCCAGTTGGACTCGTACCGCTTCTTTCAAGAGGAAGGGCTGCGCGAGCTGTTTGACGAAATCTCGCCGATTGAGAGCTTTAACGGCAACCTGCAGCTCCATTTTCCCGGCTTCAACGAGGAGATCAATCGCAAACTGGACCTGGGCTATCGCTTCGATGCACCGAAACATTCGCAGCAGGAATGTCTGGACCGAGACATGACCTACGCCGCGCCCCTGTATGTGCGGGTTGCGTTGTGGAACAGGGAGCGGGACGAGTGGACGACCCAGGAAGTGTTCATGGGCGACTTTCCGTTGATGACCGAGCACGGCACCTTCATCATCAACGGCGCCGAGCGGGTGGTCGTCAGCCAGCTCATCCGCTCGCCGGGGATCTATTTCACCATCGAGGAGGACCGCATCACCGGACGGGAGCTGTGCATGGCCAAGCTGATCCCCAACCGGGGAGCCTGGCTGGAGTTCGAGACCTCCAAGCGCGATGTGCTATCGGTCAAGGTGGATCGCAAGCGCAAGCTGCCGGTGACGATCCTGCTGCGGGCGGTGGGCTTTGGCACCGATGAAGAGCTACATGCCCTGTTCGACCGGGTGGACATCATGCCCGACCACCCTTACCTCCAGTCCACCATCGAGCGCGACCCCACCAAGACGATGGACGAGGCGCTGATCGAGTTCTATAAAAAGATGCGTCCCGGCGATCCACCCACCAGGGATAACGCCGACAACTTTATCAAATCGCTCCTCTTCTCGCCGCGCCGCTACGACCTGGGGCGGGTGGGCCGCCACAAAATGAACAAGCGCCTGGAGCTGGACATCCCCCTCGACAGGCGCACGCTGACACCGGAGGACCTGGCCCGGGTGGTGGAGCGCATGATCCAGGTCAACAACGGGACGGAAGGGCCGGACGACATTGACCATCTGGGCAACCGGCGCATCAAGACGATGGGCGAGCTGCTCCAGAACCAACTGCGCATCGGCCTGCTGCGCATGGAACGGGTGGTCCGCGAGCGGATGAGCATCCGCGAACCGGAGCAGATGACCCCGCTGTCGCTCATCAACGTGCGGCCGGTGGTGGCGGCGGTGCGTGAGTTTTTCGGCGGCAGCCAGCTTTCGCAGTTTATGCAGCAGACCAACCCGCTGGACGAGCTGACCCATAAACGACGGCTCAGTGCCCTGGGGCCGGGTGGCCTGCGCCGCGAGCGGGCCGGCTTTGATGTGCGCGACGTGCACCACTCCCACTATGGCCGCATCTGCCCTATCGAGACGCCTGAAGGGCCTAACATCGGCCTCATCGGCTCGATGGGCACCTATGCCCGCATCAACGAGTATGGCTTTATCGAAACCCCCTATCGCAAGGTGATCCACACCGTGCCCAATCGCAAGGACCGCCTGCTGGGCAAGACGGTGCGGGAGCGGATCGTGGACCCGACCACCGGCGAAGTGATCGCCCTGCCCAACCAGCGGGTGGACGAGGCGATGGCCGACCGCCTGGCCAGCCTGTTCGCCGAGCTGCCGGAGATCAAGATCCGGCCCATGGCCACCGACGAGATCGTCTACCTGACCGCCGACGAGGAGGACCGCTTTACCATCGCCCAGGCCAATGCCCAATTGGATGAGCAGGGGCAGTTCGTCTCCGACCGGGTGTCGGTGCGGCGGATGCAGGAGTTCCTGGAAGAGTCGGTGGACCGGGTGGACTATATGGATGTGTCGCCCAAGCAGATCGTGGGCGTCACGGCGGCCCTCATCCCCTTCCTGGAGCATGATGACGCCAACCGCGCTCTGATGGGCTCCAACATGCAACGCCAGGCCGTGCCGCTGCTCCAACCCGACGCGCCGCTGGTGGGCACCGGCATCGAGGCCCAGGTGGCTGCCGATTCGGGCCAGATCGTCATCGCCGAAGAGGATGGAGAAGTGGTCAGCGTTACCGGCGACGCCATCGTCGTCCAGGGTGCAGACAGCCGCCACACCTACAGGCTGCGGCGCTTCCGGCGCTCGAACCAGAGCACCTGCCTGGACCAGCGCCCGATCGTCTTCAAAGGCCAGCAGGTCAAAAAGGGCGACGTGCTGGCCGATTCCTCCTCCACCGACCGGGGAGAGCTGGCCCTGGGCCAGAACGTCCTGGTCGCCTTTATGAGCTGGGAGGGAGGCAATTATGAAGATGCGGTCCTGGTCAGCGAGCAGGTGGTACGCGATGACAAGTTTGCTTCGATCCACATCGAAAAGCACGAGGTGGAGGCCCGCGACACCAAGCTGGGGGCCGAAGAGATCACCCGCGACATCCCCAACGTCGGCGAGGATGCGCTGAAAGACCTGGACGAGTCGGGCATTGTGCGCATCGGCGCCGAGGTCGGGCCTGGCGATATCCTGGTGGGCAAGATCACGCCCAAAGGCGAGGCCGAGCTGACGCCAGAGGAAAAGCTGCTGCGCGCCATCTTTGGCGAAAAGGCCCGCGAGGTCAAGGACTCCTCCCTGCGCCTGCCCCACGGCGAACATGGCATCGTCGTGGATGTCAAAGAGTTCTCCCGCGAGGAGCACCGCGACCTGCCGGCCGGCGTGGAAAAGACGGTGCGGGTTATGGTCGCCCAACGGCGCAAGGTGACCGAAGGGGACAAGATGGCCGGCCGTCATGGCAACAAAGGGGTCATCAGCCAGATCGTGCCGGTCGAGGATATGCCTTTCCTGGCCGACGGCACGCCGGTCGAACTGATCCTCAACCCGCTGGGGGTGCCGGCGCGCATGAACATCGGCCAGATTCTGGAGACCCACCTGGGCTGGGCAGCCGACCGGCTGGGGTTCAAAGCGGTGTCGCCCGTCTTTGATGGCGCCGACGAACCGGAGATCGAGGCCGAACTGGCCCGGGCCTGGCTGATGGACCGCGCCTGGGAAGTGGCCACCCACCGGGCCTGGGCCTGGGCGAAGGCGGTGGAACTCGATACCGAGACGATGGATGACGAAGAGGTGATAGGCCACTACCTGGTGGAGTGGCTGGGCGGCAGCGGTCGCGGATATGATGAGGAGAAGCTGGTGTGGGACCGCCGGTATGCCCGCCAGGCGGTGATGCAGGAATGGCTGCGGGAACGGGGCTACGATCCCGATCAGCTCATCTCCTTCAGCTTCAAGCCCCGCCCGATGGAACAGCGGGTCAAGAGCCGCGAGCGGGCACGCATCGTCTGTCTGCGCGAATGGATCCACTATGTCCGTGAAGAGCTGGCAGGGTTGCAGCAACCCTGGCCCCAGGACCTGCCCCTGGAGCCGGCGGGCGACGACGAGGTCCAGATCACGGCCCTCAAGCTCAGCCAGCGCACCGGCTACCCGCTGCCCATCAGCGGCAAGATGGTGCTGTATGATGGCAAGACGGGTGAGCCGTTTGACCAGCCGGTGACGGTGGGGGTGATTACCATGATGAAGCTGGCCCACCTGGTGGAGGACAAGGTCCATGCCCGGTCCACCGGCCCCTATTCGCTGGTGACGCAGCAGCCGTTGGGCGGCAAGGCCCAGTTCGGCGGCCAGCGCTTCGGCGAGATGGAGGTCTGGGCGTTGGAAGCTTACGGCGCGGCCCACACCCTGCAGGAGATGCTGACCGTCAAGTCGGACGATGTCTCCGGCCGGACCAAGACCTACGAGGCCATCGTCAAGGGGGAGGAGATTGTCGAGCCGGGGGTGCCCGAGTCGTTCCGCGTGCTGGTCAAGGAGCTGCAATCGCTGGGCCTGGCCGTGGAGGTGCTGGATGAGAGTGCGGAACGGCTGCAGTTCGGCAAAGAGGAGGAAGAGGAGCCGCTGCCCGAGCTGGGCATGGGACTGGAGCTGATGAGCCTGTAGCGGATTGCGCTGCCGCTCCTCATGCGCCAGACACGCACTACCCACTGCGCAACAGGAGCAGCTACCTCCTTTCACCAAACCGGGGGAGAGTGGATTCCACCCTCCCCCGGTTCGCTGTGGCAGGCATGGCCTCAGCGGACGAGCAGGCTCTGGCAGGCGCCGTTCCGATTTGCCACGCAGACCGTGATCTGGTAGTCGGCGACAAAGTTGTTAGGGCAGACCGGCTCGCCATCCAGATAGATGGCCACCAGGTCGTCGGCCCGCGACGGGACAAAGACCCGCAGCGTGGTCGGCTCGAAGGCGATCCCCTCCCGCGCTTCGTCCAGCTCCAGGGCGTGGGCCCGGGCAAAATACTCCGGCCAGCCCTTGGGCAGCAGCAGGAACCTGTCCCAGCCCCCATCCTCGCCGATGGTCGTCAGGAAGATGTGCCCGGAGGTGCCGATGAGCGGGTTCACTGCGATCATGCGCAACGGCACCGGTTCGCCGCCGGGCAGGCGCCGGATCTCGGCCCAGCCCAGGAAGGTGTCGTTGCTGCCATCCACGACCACGACACGGAAAGTGTCAATCGTCGCCACGTAAACCAGATTGCGGAGCGCATCTACGGCAATGCCATAGGGGCCGGCGCTATCAAACAGGCTGACCGTCTTGACATTGCCTGCGCCGTCAATCACCGCCACCCCGGCCGCGCCGTGGAGCGAGACGTAGGCCTTGTTGGTCAACGGGTTGACGGCCACCATCGAGGGTTCATCCCCCACGGCCACAGTTTTGATCACCGTGTTGGTCGCTCCGTTGATAATCGAGACCGTATCGCTGCCAAAGTTGGCCACATACACCCGGTTGGTGGCCTCATTCACCCCCAGGCCGTTCGGCTGCGCCCCGACGGCGATGGTCTTGACCAGCCCATAGTCGCTGCTGCGCAGCACGGTCACGGTATTGGCGTTGCGGTTGGCAACGTAGATCTGACCGCTGGTCGGGTTGTAGGCCACCCCATTGGGGCCATCACCCACGGCCACGGTGGTCAACAGGGCATAGGTCTCGGTGTCAAACACCGACAGCGTATCGGACTTGTGGTTGGCCACATAGAGCCGTCTGGCCGCGCTGTTGACCGCCACGCCGTGCGGCGCATCCCCCGTGTCCACCATGGTCACCAGCGCCGGATAGCAGCCGGGTGGGCCGGGAG
>DAOTYI010000088.1:0-6253 GCA_034434895.1 Anaerolineae bacterium | reverse complement strand
TCCCCGTCCCGCCGGCAGCGCCCGCCGTCGAAAGCGTGCCCCTCACCGGGTTGCGGCGCATCATCGCCGGGCGGATGGCTGCCAGCCACACGCAGACCGCCCGCGTCACCCTGGTCACCGAGGCCGATGCCACCTCCTTTGTCGCCGCCCGCGAGCAGATCAAAGCCTCTGTGGAGGAGGAATGGGGCTTTGCCCCCGGTTACAACGACCTGCTGGCCCTGATCGTCGCCCGCGCCCTGCGCGAGTTCCCCTACATGAACGCCCGCCTGGCCGAAGACGGGCAGAGCATCGAGCGGCTGCCGTTCGTGAATCTGGGTCTGGCGGTGGATACTGAGCGCGGCCTGCTGGTGCCGGTCATCCGCGACGCCGACCGGAAGGGTCTGCGCGCCCTGGGGACCGAACTGCGGGCGCTGGTGGAGCGGGCGCGGGCCGGCAAATCGCTGCCTGACGACCTGACAGGCGGCACCTTCACCATCACCAACCTGGGCATGTACGAGATTGATGCCTTCACGCCGATCATCAACCTGCCGGAGGCGGCCATCCTGGGCGTGGGGCGCATCCAACCCAGGCCGGTCGTGCGGGAAGGGGAGATCGTGGTGCGCCAGATGTGGACCCTGAGCCTGGCTTTTGACCATCGGCTGGTGGATGGCGCGCCGGCGGCCCGCTTCCTGCAGCGGATCAAGAGGCTGATCGAGAACCCGTATCTGTTGCTGGGCTGATCCTGGATCGGCAAAAATTTAGGACACGGATGATCGAACAGGGCTCATGACATGTTCACCACCAAGACACGAAGGCACCAAGATTTCATGGTCATTCTCCGTGTCTTGGTGCCTTTGTGGTCAGCCTGCTATCCCCTGGCCCTCTTCCCTTTCCGAATTCGGAATTCCGAATTCGGAATTCGGAGGGGGGAGAAGGGGGAGAAAAGGTGGGTTTTGAGGTGGGCGGCTGCGCCGCCCACCTCAAAACCCCAACTCCTCCCCCTCCCCGCGCCGCGCAGCGGCAGCGGGGAGGGGGGCAGGGGGGAGGGGCAGGCTGGTATAATGCCCAGAAGGCTCCAAATGCCTCTGGGAAATAAAAGTTGCACATGGCGTAAATTTTCTTTATGTTCTTTTGGCCTCGCCGGAGGCGGGTTTTGGAGATTTTCCCGCCCCGTTCTGAAAAAAGGCCAAACTTCAGGAGAGGGGGCCAGGGGGTAGGGGTGAGGTCGAATCTAACAATGTCGAGATAGTTACCCTGCGGATTGGGCTGCGGCCATCCGCTCATCCGGTCAGATGGGTTTCTCTGAACTGCTGGAATGTGCCTGCCCGGATGGCAGCCCTCACCTGGCGCATCAATTGCAGCAGGAAGTGAAGGTTATGTAAGGTTGCCAGCCGGTAGGCCAGCAACTCCTCGGCCTTGAACAGGTGGCGCAGATAGGCTTTCGAGAAGTGCCGGCAGGTGTAACAGGTGCAGTCCTCATCCAGCGGCGCTGGATCGCGCTCAAAACGGGCGTTGCGAATGTTGATCCGCCCCTGCCGGGTCAGGAGCGCCGCATTGCGGGCCAGGCGCGTGGGCAACACACAGTCAAACAGGTCTATCCCGCGCGCCACCCCCTCCAACAGGTCCTCCGGCGCGCCGACGCCCATCAGATAGCGTGGCCTGTCGGCCGGCAGCAGCGGCACGGTTATGTCGAGCATGGCCTGCATCTGTTCTTTCGTCTCACCCACGCTCAGCCCGCCGATGGCATAACCGGGAAAGTCCAGGCCGGTCAGGAATTGGGCGCTCTGCGCCCGCAGGTCAGGGAAGATGCCCCCCTGGACGATGCCAAAGAGGGCCTGGTCGCTGCGAGTCTGCGCCGCACGGCAGCGTTCCGCCCAGGCATGGGTGCGGGCCAGAGCCTGCTCGTTATAGGCCCGGTCGTGCGGCTCGGCGCACTCGTCCAGACACATGATGATGTCAGCCCCCAACTGCTCCTGCACCTGGATCACCAGCTCCGGGGTAAAGAGGTGCTGCGAGCCGTCAATGTGGGAGCGAAAGAGGACCCCCTCGTCGGTGAATCTGCGGTTGGCCGCCAGGCTAAATACCTGGAATCCCCCTGAATCTGTCAGAATCGGGCCAGGCCAGCCCATAAAACGGTGCAGGCCCCCCAGTTCGGCCACCACCTCAGCGCCGGGGCGCAGGTAGAGATGATAGGTGTTGGCCAGGATCAGCTCGGCGCCCAGTTCTTGCAGGTCGCGCGGGTCGAGCGATTTGACGGTGGCCTGGGTGCCCACCGGGGCAAAAGCAGGCGTGGCGATCTCACCGTGAGGGGTGGTGATCCGCCCCAGGCGGGCCTGGGTGTTGGTATCGGTGTGCAGCAGGGTGAAGCGGAAGCTCATCGTCGGTCCCCCGCGCACAGGGCATCCAGCGCCGCCGGCAGGTCCCCCAGGTCGTCCAGGACGCGGCCCAGGGGATGGGCGGCCACCGCCCGGATACACCAGGCCGGCGTGTAGGGGGTGCGCAACAGGAAAAAGGGGATGCCCATCATCAGCGGCAGGGCGCCCGGCAGGGAGAGCGTATCGCCCACCACGGCCAGATGCGAGCCATCGGCTGCCGCCTGGAGCAGGGCACGGTGGTAAACCGGGCGGCGCAGGTCCACGCCATGCAGCGGGTCCACCGGCCAGACCTGAAGGGTGCCGAAAGCCCAGGTCGGATCCATCTCATACTGGCGTGTGTCGCCCAAAACAGCCACCTGGTCGTCCAGGGCCAGCGTCGCCAGGTGGCGCTGCACCTTGTCGCCCCGTGAATTGGTGAGCACCAGCGGCCTCCGGTCGGGATGGGCAGCCAGGCAGGCCAGCACCTGGCGGGCAGCAGGCCGAAAGGCCGGGGGGAGTTCGGCGGTATGGCGGTGGAACAGGAAGTTGGTGCAATCCACGATCGGGTCATATTCGGCCTGGGGAAAGGCGGCCGCCACCGCCTGAGCGTAGGCCAGGTTGTCGCGCAACATCACCTGGAGGGTGGTGGTGTTGAGGATGAACGCCCCCTCGTCGCAGTATGAAGCAAGCAGGCCGTTGACCTCCCAGCCGTAGCGATGGGGGGCCGCCAGCAGCCGCGCTCGCGTGGCCTGGTACTCGGCGGCCAGTTGGGAGCGCGGCACGCCGAGGATCTCGCCCGCCAATGTGTCCAGCGAGCGGGCGGCCAGCCCCTCAACCTGCGCCTCCTCGGCCGTCAATGTGCCGTCAAAGTCGAGAATGATCGTCAGCATGACCCTTGAAAACTGTAGGACAACTGCTCGCAGTTGTCCTACGTCAGCCGCTCACGGGCTTTGGCGCTGAGATAGTCCATCGTCCAGACCATGAACACAATCGCCCACATGGCCACCCCGGCAGCGCTGTACCGGTCCAACTGCACCCAGACGCGGAACTGCTGGCCGATGCCACCGCCGCCCACGTAGCCAACGACCGTGGACATGCGGATATTGATGTCCCACTGGTAGAGGATAAAGGCCAGGAACCTGGGCACCAGTTGGGGGATCACGGCATAGACCAGGGTTTGAAACCGATTGGCCCCCGTGGCCGTGATCGCCTCGACCGGCCCGGTGTCAATCTCTTCAATGGTTTCGGAGAAGAGTTTGCCCAGGTTGGGGATATTGTTGAGGGCCAAGGCCAGCACCCCGGCAAACGGCCCCACCCCCACCCAGGCCGAGCAGATCAGGGCCAGGATCATCGGCTCGACGGAGCGCCACAGGTTAAACAGGGTCCGAAAGAGGTAGTAAACGCCCCGGCCGATGGGATGCCGGCCCATAATGTTGCGGGCGGCGACAAAGCTCAGCGGGATGGCAATGAGGGAGCCGAGCGTGGTGGCGATGAGGGCCATGAGCAGCGTCACCAGCGACAGGTTCACCACCGTCTTGAAGGCCGCACTCAGTTGTGGCCCGCCGACCACCTCTTTCCACACAATCTCGACCCTCCCCGGCTCGGGCCGGCCCGAATCGGGGCTGACCTCCATCAGGGGGCTGATTTTGGTCTCCACCGTCAGGCTGCCGGCGCTATCGGTGGTACAGCAGTTCTCTTTCACCCGCAGGAAAGCGCCGTCGGACAGCGCCCAACGCACCGATACATTGCTGTTGGGCGGCAGACCGCGGCCGGTGATGAGCAGCGGATCGCCGACATTGCCGCAGGGGAGGGAGAGGTCTACACGCGGGCCTTCCGCCTGGGACGGCGACGGTTCGCCGGCACCGCATGGCACCGGCAGGGTGGCGCTGATGCTGTGCTCCTCGGTGGGCCGGGTGAAAAACTCGGCCACCAAAAAGTCGCGCATCATTTTCAAGCCCCTGGGGGTGCCTTCGGCCAGATCGTAGAAATTGATCCTGGACACGTTCCACGACCAGGCAAAGATGCCCGCCAGGCCGACAATCAGCACCCCCGTCGTGGCGTAGCGGCGCAGGGGGCCGGCACGGCGACCCGCCGGCCGGCCGACAATGACCCGCTCCCGCAGCCAGGCCGACAGATAGTCCAGAAGGGCGACCACCAGCACAATGGCGATGATCGAGGTGGCCATGGCCCGAAAGTTGTTGAGCCGGATCCACTGGACGACCAGAAAACCCAGGCCGGCATCGCTGATCAGGCCGATGACGGTGGACATGCGCACGTTGATGTCCCAACGGTAAAGGGTGAACGACAGAAAGGCAGGCACGATCTGGGGCAACACGGCATAGACCACCATCTGGGGGAAACTGGCCCCGGTGGCGCGCACCGCTTCAATAGGGCCGGGGTCTATGCTCTCAATGGCCTCGGAATAGAGCTTGCCCAGGGCAGCGATGGTGTGGAACATCAGGGCCAGCATCCCGCCGAACGGCCCCATGCCGACCCACACGGCAAAGACGATGGCCCACATCAGCGTCTCGATAGAGCGCACCACGTTGAGCAGGGTCCGCACCCCATAGTAGATCGCCCGGGTGACCGGATGGCCGCCCATCAGGTTGCGGGCGGCCAGGAAGCTGACCGGCAGGGCAAAGATCAGGCCCAGCACGGTGGCCATAAAAGCCAGGGCTATCGTCTCGCCGATCTTTTCCAGCACCAGGCTCAGGGTCTGGGTCGGCACCAGAGGGCCGTAGGGTTTGTGCTGCTCGACGCGGATGACGTGGGTCTGGGTCTCGCCCGGTTTGGGCAGGCTGGTCAGGGGCACGGCCAGCGGCACCTGAAATGAGACCTGAAACCGCCCCCCGGCGTCGGTGGTAAAGCGCAGCGGGTTGCCCTCCTTGAAAATCCGCTGCTCGTCGCCGATGGGGTTGATCCACCACACCTCCCCCTCAAAATCGGGGAAAAAGCCTTCGCCGCTGACGGTGATGGTCTCGCCCACGTCGGCGCAGGGGACATTGGGGGTGAGTCTGGGCCGGACGGAAGCCGATTTGCCCGGCGGGGGCAAAGGGCTGACGCATGGCACCTGGAAGGGCACAACGCCGATCTGATCCTCGGTGCGGTGGGTGAGCAGTTCCGGCTGGGTCAGGGCCACGAGATAGGGTTTCATGGAGGGCCAGCCGGTGAGCAGGCGTGTGGGGCGCACCTCGGTGGCTATCAGGCCCAGGCCGTAGATGATCAGCGCTGCCAGGAGGATGGGCAGGGTGGCGCTCCCTCTGCGCCCGCCGGCCAGGCGCCAGGCATCCCAGACGTTCCACAGCCAGATCAGCACCAGCGGAGCCAGGAGGGCGGTGCTGCCCTGCCAGCCGATCAGCACCCCCAGGCCCAGGATGGCTCCCAGCAGGCTCAGGCCTCGCCCCCGGTCCCCTACCAGAATCTGTCCACTGCCCGGCACGACCAGCGACAGCAGCGCCGCCAGCCCTGCCGGCCTGTTCTTGCCCGGTTGATTCCGCTCGCTCATCTTGCCCGCTCTATCCCATGCCGCCCACAGTGACCATCTCGGCCTCTTCACCATACACCTCTTTGAACCGCTGGCGCGTCAGTTCGGAAGGCAGGCCATCAAACACCAGTTCCCCATCCTTGAGGCCGATGACCCGGCTGGCGTAGCGGTGCACCAGGTCCAGGAAGTGCAGGCTGCACAACACGGTGATGCCATCCTGACGGTTGAGCAGCTCCAGATATTGCAGGATAGAATGGGCCAGCACCGGGTCCAGGCTGGCCACCGGCTCATCGGCCAGCATCAGGCGCGGCTCCTGCATCAACGCCCTGGCGATTCCCACCCGTTGTTGCTGCCCCCCGCTCAGCTCGTCGGCTCGCTTGTATGCCTGGTCTGCGATCCCTACGCGCTCCAGATTGGCGAAAGCGCGCTCTATTTC
>DAOTYI010000087.1:0-15059 GCA_034434895.1 Anaerolineae bacterium | reverse complement strand
CATAACATCCGCGAATCGGACGTGATCATCCTGGTTACCGCCTTTCTGATCGGCATGATGGGGTTGCTGGCCGACCTGATTGTGGTCCAGCACCGCCGGGTGGATTAATGCCCGAACTGGAGAGTGCTTATCGGGGGCGCCGGGTGCTGGTATTGGGGGGCACCGGTTTTCTCGGCTGGAACCTGGTAGAGCGGCTGTGTCAGATCGGCGCCTTGGTCACTGCCTTTGCCCGGGATGGTGGCCAGGTTTGGGATCTCCTGCCGCCCGATCAGCGCCCTCGATTTGTAGCCGGACATCTGGAAGATCCGACCGCGATTGAGGCCATCGTGAGCGACCAGGAGGTGATCTTTAACGTCGCGGGGCGATCAGGAGCTCTGATCAGCAACCAACACCCACTGGCCGATCTGGAAGCCAACTGCCGGGGCGTGCTCCACGTTCTGGAGGCATGCCGACGGCTGAACCCCAAGGTGCGAGTGGTCTTTCCTGGCAGCCGGCTGCAATATGGCCCGGTGCGCTATCTACCTGTGGATGAAATGCACCCCATGGAGCCTTTATGCATCTATGGCATCCACAAGCTGGCCGGGGAAAAGTACCACCTGCTCTACCACCGCTTGTATGACCTGCCGACCGCTGTCCTGCGCCTTTCGAACCCTTACGGTCCCAGTCCGATCAACCATCAGACGCGCTACAATATCGTCAACTACTTTATGCGGCAGGCGTTGCGCGGTGGCCCGCTCCGGGTTTTTGGTGACGGGCGACAGGTGCGCGACTATCTGTATATCGGCGATGCAGTGGATGCCTTTCTGCTGGCCGGGTCCCACCCGGCGGCAGTCGGACGTGTTTTCAATGTGGGCGGTGGCCAGCCGATCCCGTTCATCGAAATGGCTCGGACTATCGTTGAGGTGGTAGGCCGTGGTTGGATCGAGTCGGTCCCCTGGCCGGATGAGTATCAACGCATCGAGACCGGTGACCTATATTTCGACCTCAGCGCTATCAGGCGGGCATTGGATTGGCAGCCTCGGACCGACCTGGCGACCGGGATCTGTCTCTCGGTGGAGCGACTGCGGGTGATAGCAGCCGCGGCAGGGGATCAGGATGCGAGTCTGTTACTTCGGCACCTATGATCCGGACTATCCCCGCAACCGGACCCTCGTCGCCGGGCTGCGCCTGGCGGGCACAGAAGTTGTGACCTGCAATGCCCCGCTGTGGGGATCCACGCCGGAGCGGATCGCGCGGGTAACGGGGGGCTGGAAATCGCCCCGGTTCCTGGTCCAGGCGGCGGGAGCTTGGGCCAGCCTGGTGGCCCAACATCGGCGCGCCGGCCGCTACGACGCGATGATGATCGGCTACACCGGTCACCTGGACATTTTCCTGGGGCGGCCGCTGGCGCGAAGGCTGGGCGCCCCGGTGGCCCTGGACATAATGGTCAGCCTCTACAACAGCATCGTCCATGAACGGCGATTGACGGCACCCAACTCTATCAAAGCACACTTTATCCGCTGGCTCGAAGCCACCGCCTGTCGCCTGGCTGATGTGCCTTTGATAGACACCCAGGCCAACGCCCGCTTTCTGGAGGAATTGCACCATCTGCCGCCGGGCAGTGTCGGTTGCCTGTATTTGGGAGCGGATGAGGAACTCTTTTATCCCCGGCCCCGGCTGGGGAACGGACCGTTCATTGTCCAGTACATCGGCAAATATAACCCTGTTCATGGTGTGGAGACCATCGTGCGGGCGGCCCACCGGTTGGCCGGCGAGACAGGGATCCGCTTTCAATTGATCGGATCGGGGCAGGAAGAGGGACCGGTACGGGCTCTGGCTATCAGGTTGGGGCTGACGAACGTCGAGTGGCATACCGGGTGGATCGATCTGGCCAGGCTGCCGGAGACCTTTGCCCAGGCAGACATCTGCCTGGGAGCATTCGGCACGACAGTTCAGGCCGGGCGGGCTATCTCCCACAAGGTCTACATGGCCCTGGCCATGGGCAAGCCGGTTATCACCGGTGACTCACCGGCTATCCGTGAGATCCTGGAGCCTGGTCGCCACGCTCTGCTGACGCCCGGTGGCGACGCTCAAGCCTTGGCTGAAGCCATCCTGGCCCTGTACCGGGATCAGGCGCTTCGACAGGCGATGGGCCAGGCGGGGCTGGCCCTCTTTCGGGAGCGGTTCACCCGGCAGGCCATTGGACGGCAACTGCGGGCCATCCTGGAGGAGGCCATAGCAGCACGAGGGCAGAAGGGATGACGCTCAAGATCGCGGTAGACGCTCTGGGCATCGGACGATGGGGCGGCGGACGGACAGCGACGCTCAATCTGTTGGTGGCCTTGGGGAAGCTGGACCACGAGAACCGATACGAGCTTTTCCTGGAGACACCGGAGCCGACCTTTGACCCTTTTCCCAACTTTCAGCAACGGCTGGTACCGGTCCGCAGCCGGCTGGCGATGCGTTTTTGGGCTCAGGCCCGGTTACCGGGCATCCTGCGCCGGGAAAGGTTTGACCTGATACACCACACGCGGGCCCTGGCCGTGTTCGGTGCCCCCTGCCCTGCCATCATGACCATCTTCGATCTGACCATCCTGGTGCTCCCGGAGTTCTATCCCTGGCTGGATGTCTGGTATTGGCGGTGGGTGCAACCGCGTCTGCTGCGCCGGCTCGACCGCGTCATCGCCATCTCTCACAACACGCGCCGGGAGATGGAAGCCCTCCTGGGCCTGGACGGGGAGCGAATTGTAGTCATCTACCCGGCCGTGGGGGACGATTTTCGGCTGCCGGCCAACCCGGAGCAGGTGTCAGCCGCCAGAGGAAGGTACGGCCTGCCCGCCCGCTTCTTCCTGTATGTGGGCATCCTGGCCCGGAAAAAGAATCTGCCCACCCTGCTGCGCGCCTACGCCCGACTGAAGCAAACTGTGGATTTGCCCCATCACCTGGTGGTAGCCGGACGCCCATTTCCAACCAGCAACGATGAAGCAACGGTTCGCCGGCTGATCGACACATTGGGACTGAAAGGCCAGGTGCACTTGACCGGCCTGGTACCTCAGGCGGACCTGCCGCTTCTCTACAGCGCTGCCGATCTGTTTGTCTATCCCTCTTTACACGAAGGTTTTGGGCTGGCACCGCTGGAGGCGATGGCCTGCGGTGTGCCGGTGATCACCACACGAGGGGGTGCCCTGCCAGAGACGGTGGGGGAAGCCGCCATCTTGGTGAACAACCCCCTGGACGACGCAGAGATGGCCGCTGCGATATATCGTGTGGCAACTGATCAGGCCCTGGCCGACGAACTGAGAAGGCGCGGTTGGCGGCAGGCTGCCCGTTTTTCCTATGCCCAGGCAGCGCACCGGTTGCGCGACCTGTATGTGGAGACAGCCAGGAAGGGGACAGCGCTCCCATGAGGGTCCTGTTTGTCACCTACGACATCTACATGGAGCCGTTGGGCATCCTTTACCTGTCCAGCGTGCTGAAGCAGGCCGGGCACGAAACCGCGCTGGCGGTGATCAGCGAAGAGGATGTGCTGGCCACCGCCCGCAGCTTTCGGCCAGATGTGGTGGCTTACAGCCTGCATACTGGCGTGCAGCAGTACCACCTGGCTGTGAATAACCGTCTCAAGCAAGAGAGAGCCTTTTTCGCTGCCTTCGGTGGCCCCCATCCCACCTTTTTCCCAGAGATGATCGAGGAACAAGGGGTAGATGGGGTATGTCTGGGCGAGGGGGAAGCGGCCCTGTTGAACCTGGTCCAGCGGCTGGAAAATGGCCAGCCGCTCTCCGATCTGAAGAACTGGTGGCTCCGGCACAATGGCCAGATCCAACGCAACCCGCTGGCTCCCCTGATCGCCGATCTGGACACGATCCCTTTCCCTGACCGGGAACTGATGCGTTCTAAGGAATACCTGCTCAAATATCCAGGGCAACGCTCGATCATGACGGCACGCGGCTGCCCCTACCGCTGCACTTATTGCTTCAACCACGCCTACGTCGAGTTGTATGGGGGGGAAGGCAGGCGGGTGCGGCGGCGCAGCGTGGACAATGTGATCGAAGAGGCACTTCAGCTCAAGCTGGACTATGGCTTGCAATTCGTCTATTTTGCCGATGACACCTTTAACCTGATGACCGAGTGGCTGGCCGAGTTCGCGGACAAGTACCCGACAAAGGTTGGCATCCCATTCCTGTGCAACATTCGGGCCAACGTGGTGACCGAGGAGCGGATGCGCCTCATTGCCCGGGCAGGCGCTTACAGTGTGTGCATGGGCATCGAAACGGGCAATGAGCGACTGCGCAATACCGTCCTGAAACGGGGCATGACCGACGAGCAGATCTACCGGGCAGCCCGTATCATCCACGACCTGGGTCTCAAGCTGTATACCACCAATATCCTGGGCAACCCCGGCAGCTCGCTGGAGGACGATTGGCAAACAGTACGGCTTAACCAGGCTGTCAGACCCCATGCCACCTCGGTGACGCTGCTCCAGCCCTACCCACGTACAGAGATCCGGGAATATGCCGCCTCCCTGGGATTAATCAAGGGCACCGTAGAGGATATTCCATCGTCCTATGCCCGCTCTACCGTGATCAAGATGGAGCCGAAACAGCGCCGCCAGGTGGAAAACCTGCACCATCTTTTCGGCCTGTTGGTGCAGGCCCCTTGGCTGATGCCTGTGGCCCGCTTCCTGATCTGGCTACCGTTGACACGCTTGTATCTGCTTTTTTATATGATTTTCAACGAGTACCTGACCCGCAGCCGCATTTTCAAGCCAGCGCCGTCCTTCAAGTTCTACTGGCGAACCGTCAAGTCCCGGCTGAGGGGCCGCTGGCCATTCCATATGGGATGAAATGCAACGACCAACGGCTGTTTCGGCGGCGCAGGTCCGCCAGGATTACGATGCCCAATATCGCGACCGGGGGATCCGGGATTCAGATTCGTTCTACCGCTGGGTCCTGAACCTGCTTGAGGTCCGAGGACCGGCACGCATCCTGGATGTGTCGTGCGGAGAGGGGCATCTGTTGCATTGGGCACTGCGCCGACAGGTATCCACCTTTGGGTTAGACATCGCTACTGCGGCAGCATCCATCAGCCATGAGAGGGCTCCCCAGGCTTTGGTGCTGGTGGGCAATGGCGAACGCCTGCCTTTTGCCGACCAGACCTTCGACTATGTGACCAACCTGGGCAGCCTGGAACATTACTGGTATCCCGAAGCCGGAATCCAGGAGATAGCCCGCGTGCTCCGACAGGGAGGCCGGGCCTGTCTGCTGTTACCCAACACCTTTTTTGCCATTGACCTGATCTGGAAGGTGTGGCGCACCGGCTACGGCCCCAGCCATACGCAGGTGATCGAGCGCTTTGCGGCGAAAAATGAGTGGCGGGACCTGATTGAGGCCAATGGGTTACAGGTCTATCGGATCGTCAAGTACAACAGCATCTTTCCCCGCTCGTGGGAAGATGTGCGCTGGTTCCTGACCCATCCGAAGCGGCTGCTCAGCCTGCTGACCTCGCCGCTGACGCCGACCAACTTTGCCTTCAGCTTTGCCTATCTGTGCTGGCGGAGGTGAGATGTCAGATTTGGAACGCCCGACGGTCGTGGCCGACCTGTACGACGAACGGTACTATACCCTGTGCGAGGGGTACGAGGCCTTTGCCAGCAAAGATGGCTCGGGTTTGTCACGGCGGCTGGAGGTGGCACTGGACCTGGCCGGCGTAGCGCCTGGGATGCGCATACTGGATTTGGGCTGCGGTCGGGGGGAGATTCTAACCCGGTGTGCAATACGGGGAGCCTGGTCCTGGGGCCTGGATTACTCACCGGTGGCTGCCCGCATTGCCCGAGAGACAGTCAGACATCTGGAAAGTATAGCCATTCAGATGGGCAATGTCAAAGCCCTGCCCTTTCCCGACAACTCTTTTGACCGGGTATTCATGCTGGACCTGGTAGAGCACCTCCATCCCTGGGAGCTGGAACTGACCCTGGCCGAAGCCCGACGCGTGCTACGGGAAGGAGGGCAATTGGTGGTCCATACCATGCCCAACCGCTGGTACTACCGTTTGGGCTATCCTCTGTTTCGGTTGCTGAACCGGCTGCGCGGGCGGTACCTGCCCAGGAATCCCCGTGCCCGGTCTGAGTATAATGTTCATGTGCATGTCAACGAGCAAGATGTCTGGCGACTGAGAGCCTCGCTGCGGAAAGCCGGCCTGATCCCCCACGTATGGGTGGACAACCTGCACCCTGAGGCTCTGGGCCATGGCCGGCTGGCCTGCCTGGCGAACCAAATCATCCGGCTGCCTGGCCTGCGGCTCCTGTTGTGCAACGACCTGCTGGCCGTCGCTACCAAAGCCAGGAAGAGCTGACAGGTTTGGAAAACAGATGCGGCAGATCTTTAGAACAGGCTGGCAAAAACAACTGACCGCCTTGATCCTGCTGGAACTCCTGGCCGCGACCGTCTGGTGGCTCTATGCTTTTCAACCGTTTGAAGGCCTGTCTTCCTCCTTCGGCGACTCATTCGACTACGCCCAGATAGGCCGTAACATCTGGCGGGGCATGTGGCGCCAGGGTATCACCACCTATCAGGTCCCTCCCCTGGCACTATCTGTAACCGACCATCTTCCTTTTCCAGATGTCATCCGTGCACCGCTCTATCCTGTCACCCTGGCCGTGGCCTTTGCCCTGTTCGGTCCATGGGATCGGACCATAGTCCTCTGCACCGGCACCTTTTTCTTGCTGTCGGTGCCGATCCTCTACCTGCTGGGGAGACGGGTCTTTACCCCTGCTGTGGCCTTCATCGCCACCTTGGTCTATCTCCTGAGCGGCTGGGTGCTCAAGATGAGTGTCTCCGGCCTGAGTGAACCGCTGTTTGTCGTCCTCTTCCTGGCCATGCTCTACCTGGCCTACGAGAGTGCCCAAAAACCGGACTCGCGGGGCAGGCCACTTCTGGCTGGCGTGTTGACCGGGCTGGCCTACCTGACCCGCTACAACACGATCCTGTTCGTCCCGTTGGTAGCCATCTACCTGTATCTGGCCAGCAGGCAACAGCGCTGGCCTCGCGTCAGCCTCTTTCTGGTGGCCTGGCTGATCACCGCTGCCCCGTGGTTAATCCGCAACCTGATCCTTTTTCAACAGCCGCTGTTCAGCATGCAACAATGGGCTATACTCATGCAGACCCCCACCTACCCCGGTTACAGCCTGTGGAAGCATGCCACCCATCCCTCTCTGGCCGCATATCTCATGCACCACTGGACCGAGGTGATGGCCAAGATCGGGGACACCCTGCTCGACTTTTACCACAACACACCCACCGACATGTCGCTCACTGGCGGCAGTCCCTACACCCTGATCTTCTTTGTTGCCAGCCTGTTCTGGCCTCTCGATAGATCGAGGGCGGCCTTTCGCTCCCTGACAGGCGCCATGATGATCATCCAACTCCTGGGGATGACCGTCTTACACCTCATTCCTCGCCTGTTCTTTCCTTTTTACCCGCTCCTTCTGCTGTGTGGCGTAAACTTTTTGGTCTCATGGAGCGAGGGGGCGGCATTGGGGCAGGTTACCCCGCGCTGGCGACGCCGGCTGCGCATCCCGATCCTGATGATCGCCGTAGTGGTGTTCACCCTGCCTGTGCTCGAAAAGCTGCCGGATGCGCTGCGGCAGGGGGTTTATCCCCGCCTCCTGCCGGTTCGGAATCTGACAGAGTATGGTCAGGCCATGAGCTACATCCAGGCCCGCACCCACGCCGGGGCAGTGCTCATGTCCGATGCCATGGACCTGGTAAGCTGGTACGGGGATCGGGCCTGTATCTGGACCCCTGTCACCCTGGAGATGGTTGGCCAGATCGAGGCCCGGGTGAAGGTGGAGGGGATCTATCTGACGGAGCGAATGTTCGCCTGGCCGGAGGATCGGGCATGGTATGACATCTATCGCTCCCGGCCAGAGCAGATTTTGGGCGGGCGATACCGGTTAGAGGCGGTGTTTGATAATGGTTCCCTTTTCTATCGTCGGACCCGGTAGTCTGCTCCGCCAGGCTGCCGCCCGGATCGTGGCCGTGGTCAAGAAGCACCGTCGGCCGGTGCAGTACCTTTTCAGTGGCACGATCCTGTTGTTCCTGGGCCTGTACATCTATCGCCACGCCCGCGAACTGGCCCACTATGAACTCAGGGTGAGCCTGCCCAGCCTGGCTCTGGCCTCCGTCCTGATCCTGGGCGTGAACTTTTTAACCCCTCTGGCCTGGGGTCTGATTCTGAAGCTCTTTTTGCAGACCAGGTTGCGCTGGCGAGAGAGCCTGTGGGTCTGGTATCTGTCTCAAATCAGCAAATACCTGCCCGGCAGTGTATGGAACTATGTCAGCCGTGCTTACCTGTGCGCCCAACGCCACATTTCCACTCCCAGGGCGATCCTGAGCATGGTGCTGGAGATCCTGCTGATCTTGCTGGCCCAGACCACCCTGTTCCTCCTTTCATTCCCCTTCTGGCCAGAGGGACAGGTCAAAATGGGGTGGGTTTTGTTGATCTTGCCCATCGGGTTGATCTTGTTGCACCCCCGGCTTCTGAACGGGTTGCTGGGATTCATGGCCCGCAAAGGCGGCCTGGATACCCCCCCGCAGGTATCCCTCCTGCCGGGCAACGTGGGTGGAATGCTGACTCTGTACACTGCCGGAGCTGCTGTGGTGGGTGTCGCTTTCTTTTTCTTTGTCAACAGCCTGTATCCCCTGCCTCTGCACCTCCTCCCGGCCCTGACCGGCATCGTCACCCTGTCGCTCATCGCCGGCTTTCTGGCCCCTTTTGCGCCTAACGGCCTGGGTGTGCGCGAGGGTCTGTTGGTTCTCCTGTTGAGCCGGTATCTCCCCACCCCGGTCGCTGCCGTCATCTCCCTGGCTTCGCGGCTGTGGCTGACCGTCATCGAACTGATCGGACTGCTCATTACCCTTCTATTGCGGCCCACAGCCGTGAATAACCCAGAAGGGTTATAGCTCCAACCGCCCCTTTACAGCCGCCAGGTTCCAGCCATTCCCGTAAGCACCCGAAAACCCAACCCGAATACCTCCAATGAGTTATTGACTTTCACCCTCAAACCATGTATGATGAGAGTACATCAGGGCGACTATGATCCTGACAGTTGGATTTTGTGGAAGAAAGGAGGCCTGGTACCACAGACAAGTATCGAGCGAATTGTTATGCAGGTGATGTACATATCAAACCCAATCAAAAAAAGGAGATAGAAGAAAATGAAAAAGATTCTGAGCATGAGCATCGCTATGATCCTGCTGGTTGGTGTGGTGACTGCTGCCTGGGCACAGGGTACCCGCAGCACCGCTTTCCAGATCGAAAACCTGGGCACCAACCCGGCCGACATGACCATCTATTACTATGACGCTTCGACAGGAAACCAGACCTGCACCGATACTGTGTCGGCCCTGGGCTCCTTCAAGTCGGTCCAGTTTAACCAGGCCGCTGCTTGCAGCAGCCCGGTTGCTTCCTGCATCTGCGGCCAGACGACCTGGCGGGGTTCGGTTGTGATCGAGTCCACGGAACCGATTGCCGTCATCACCAACATCAACGAGCCGGCGCCGCCCAATGTCCTCTACGCCGGTGGTTCGTACGGCGGCATCCCCGACACCCGGACGGCCACCGAGATCGTTCTCCCCTTCGTGATGTATGAGTACTATGGCTATAACACCGATTTTGCCATCCAGAACGCAGGGGGCAGCGACGCGACGATCAATCTGGACTTTTACCCCACCGGCTCCACCACGCCAGTCAAGACGGAAGGCCCCTTCACCGTCAAGCCAGGCGCTTCCTATTACCGCAATCAAAAGACCGATGATACCGACCTGACCGCGCCCTGGTCCGGGGTGGTGGTTGTCCGTTCTGACCAGCCGGTAGCCGGTGTGGTGAACGAGAACCCCAATGCCCAGGGCACTCTGCTGAACTATGAGGGCTTTGCCAGCGGTGATAGCCAGATCTATATGCCCTTCCTGGCCAAGAACTACTATAACTTTAGCACCGCCTTCCAGGTGGTGGCCCTGGCTGACGGCACGGCAGGTACTATCTCTTTCTATCAGACAGGCGAGTCTACCCCTGACGCCACCCTGAACATCAACCTGAACAAGTATGGCTCCCTGCAGTGGAATATGAAGACCGATACCGGCTATACCACCGGCTCCATCCCGGATGGCTGGAGTGGTGCGGGTGTCATCAACCTGACCAGTGGTTCGGCGGTGGCGATCGTCAACGAGCGTGGCAAGACGGGTGCCGGGTATAATCTGGGTCTGACCTACAGCGGCATGAACAACAGTCTGCTCAAGGGCAAGATGGCCTTCCCCTTCATCATCAAGAACTATGCCGGTGCCAAGTGGAACACCGCCTTCCAGATTGTCAACGTTGGGAGTGCTCCTGGTGCAGTGAAGGTCTACTATGATGCGCTTGATGGCTCTGGCTTCAGCAGCTACACCTGGACGTCCCCTTCGCTGGACCCCAACCAGTCGTTGGAGTGCAACCAGAAACTTGGGGCCTGCATTGACACCCCCTTGCCGGATGGCTGGGTCGGTAGCGTGAGGGTGGAAGGGGATCCAGGCGTCGTCCTGGCCGGCATCTGCAACGAGCGTGGCGGCACGACCACAGGTGACAGTGGTCTGGTGTACAACGGCTTCCCCTACGACTAATCCAACGCCAGTTTGTGGAGAGGGCCACCGGTATAGCCGGTGGCCCTCTTTCTCTATGGAGGATAGGCCATGCCTTCATCCAATATCTTCCGGCTGGGATGGAACTTTCTGAGCATCTTCCTCCTCAGTCTGACTGTTCAGGGTACCCTGACCCCGGTCAAAGCAAACCCGCCTGCCGCTGGCTGGGCACCGGTGGAAAACTTGTCAGTCAGCTCTGCCCCATCGAATTGGGCTCAGCTGGCCTTTAACCCGGCCTCAGGAGAGCTGTTCGTTGTATGGGAAGAGGGCCCTTTTGGCCAGGAAGAGGTTGTGGGCCGCCGCTGGTTGCCGACCAGCCGGTCCTGGACGCCGATGGAGAACCTGTCCAACTCAGCATGGAAGGACGAGGGGCCGGCACTGCTGTTCGACTGGCAGGGACAGGGCCATCTGCTGTGGGTGCGGCGTTATGCTGCAGCCTCTGGTGCCCCCGCAGATGGCACAGACGTGATGTGGCGCTTGTGGGATGGCACAACCTGGTCGGCCGAGGAGGTGTTGCTCCATCTCGATGCCTTCCTCCCTGGCGTCTATGGCCTGGTCCTGACCGAAACCCCCGACAGTGTGTTGCTGTTTGTGGTCTGGAATGGTGGATTTCGTCAGGCCGAATATCGGGCTGGTGTCTGGTCAGAGCTGACAGCGTGGGATTACAGCCTGGGTGTCAGCTTTGCCCAGGTGCTGGTGGATGGGACGGGGCGGTGGCATGTGGCGGCCTACGGTCCTAACAACGTCGGGCTTGAGCCCTGGTTCTACGATGCCTATTACCTGAGTCACGACGAAACAGGCTGGTCTGCCCCCTTGAACCTCTCGGACGACACAGGGGTCGCCAATATGGTCGGCATGGCCTTTGATGTTCAGGGAAAATTGCATTTCCTCTGGTCCGATCCGGCCTATCTCTACTCCTCCGAATCCCTCAAATCGGCCCTCTGGGAGCGGGTTTGGGATGGTTCGGCATGGAGTGACAACACCGAGGTCACAGCCTACAACAACAACCAGGCCATCAACGGCTTTTCTCTGACCACCGACGACAACGGTCGGCTCCACCTGGCCTGGAGTGAAGGGACCTGGATCGGCGGTACCCACACCAACCTGGACATCTATTACCAGAGCGGCGACGGGACCACCTGGGGACCGGAAGAAAAGGTGTACACCTCGACCGCCGAGAGCCGTTACTCGGTCCTGGCCACAGGGGGCGATGAGGTCTTCCTCGTCTGGCAAGAGGGCCTCTCCGCCAATAGTGAGGTGTACTTTTCCCGTTCTACCCGGCAGGTAGCCCGCACCTATCTCCCCCTGATCGTCAGGAACAGGCCCTGATCGGCCCGAGTCATAACCCTGTCCAGGCCAGGCATCCCTGCAAGGTCCTGCCCAGGTCGCCTCCTGGCTTGCCTCCCCCGCCACAGCGTGCTATAATATCCCCCGTCAAACGCGCAATGGGGCGATGGGGGTGACAGAGGAAACCGGGTCAGACAGGAGGAGCCAGCCATCTCCACTCGACCCCCGGCCGGTCGGGATCGGGAGTGTGCCTGGCTCCCTGTTATCTGGCCGCCCGGCCCGGCCATCTGCCCCGCTGCCAGACCCTGAGCGGAGGAGGGAGAATTGAAGCTGCACGAATACCAGTCGAAACGGATCTTTGCCCGCTATGGGGTGCCGATCCCCCAGGGCGATGTGGCGATCACCCCGGAGCAGGCCCGCCAGATCGCCGCCCGGCTGGACCGGCGGGTGGTGGTCAAAGCCCAGGTGTTGGTGGGCGGCCGGGGCAAGGCCGGCGGCATCCGCCTGGCCAACAACCCCGATGAAGCCGAACGGGTCGCCGACCAGATCCTGGGCATGAACATCAAGGGCCTGACGGTCAAGAAGGTGCTGGTGGACGAGGCAGCCGCCATTGACACCGAAATCTACCTGGGCATCGTGATAGACCGTGCCCGCCGCCGGGCGGTGATGATGGCCTCGGCCGAAGGGGGCGTCGAGATCGAGGAGGTGGCCCGCGTCACACCAGAACGGATCGTCCAGATCGCCATTGACCCCTTCCTCGGCCTGCAAGCCTACCAGGGACGCGAACTGGCCTTCGGCATCGGCCTGCGCAAGGAACTGGTGGGCGATTTTGTCCAGATCGCCCAGGGGTTGTATACCGCCTTTGTGGAGTGCGATGCCTCGCTGGCCGAAATCAACCCCCTGGTGGTCACCGACGAGGGCAGGCTGCTGGCTGTGGACGGCAAGATCCTGCTGGACGACAATGCCCTCTTTCGCCACTTTGAGCTGGCCGAGATGCGCGATGCCGACGAGGAGACACCAGAAGAGCAGGAAGCACGCCGCCATGGCTTGAGCTACGTCAAGCTCGATGGGGAGATCGGCTGCATGGTCAACGGCGCCGGACTGGCCATGGCCACCATGGATATCACCAGGCTGTACGGCGGTGCGCCGGCCAACTTTCTGGACATCGGGGGCGGGGCCCAGGCGGATAAGGTGGCCGCCGCCCTGCGCATCATCCTCTCCGACCCCAACGTCAAGGCCGTGCTGTTTAACATCTTTGGCGGGATCACCCGGTGCGATGAGGTCGCCAGGGGCATCCTGGCGGCGCTCAAGGAGGTGCCCATCCAGGTGCCGATGGTCGCCCGACTGGTGGGCACCAATGAAGAGGAAGGACGCCGCATCCTGGCCGAAGCCCGGATGATCACCGCCGCGACCCTGGCCGAAGCCGCGCAAAAAGCGGTCGCAGCCGCACGAGCGAACCGGCCCACAGGCCGGGAGTAAAGGGAGAGCGCCATGAGCATCCTGGTCAACAAAGAGACCCGCCTGCTGGTCCAGGGCATTACCGGTCGGGAGGGGGAATTTCACACCCGACAGATGCTGGAGTATGGGACCAACGTCGTCGCCGGCGTCACGCCGGGTAAGGGCGGCGGTTGGGTGGCCGGCGTGCCGGTGTTCGACACGGTCCGGGAAGCGGTGGAGGCCACCGAAGCCAACACCTCGATCCTCTATGTCCCGGCCCGCTTTGCCCCCGATGCCATCCTGGAGGCCGCCGATGCCGGCATCCGGGTCGTGGTCTGCATCACCGAAGGCATCCCGGTGCTGGATATGATCAAGGTGCGCGCCCATCTGGAGCGCACTGCCACGCGCCTGATCGGGCCGAACTGCCCCGGCATCATCACCCCTGGCGAAGCCAAGGTGGGGATTATGCCCGGACACATCCACACCCCCGGCCCTATCGGCGTGGTGTCGCGCAGCGGCACCCTGACCTACGAGGTGGTCTATGCCCTGACGGCCCGGCGGTTGGGCCAATCCACCGCTATCGGCATCGGCGGCGACCCGATCGTCGGTACCGATTTTATTGACATTTTAAAACTGTTCGAAGAGGACCCCCAGACCGAACAGGTGGTGCTCATCGGCGAGATCGGCGGCACGGACGAGCAACGGGCAGCCGGGTTCATCGCCCGGTACATGACCAAACCGGTGACCGCCTTTATCGCCGGCCAGACCGCCCCACCCGGCAAACGGATGGGCCACGCCGGAGCCATCATCGAAGGGGGAGAGGGCACAGCAGCCGAAAAGATCGCTGCCTTTGAAGCGGTCGGAGTGCGGGTGGCCAGCCACCCGGAACAGATCGCCGATCTGGTCGCACAACTGGCTTGAAGGGGTGAGGAGGGAGCGTGACCTACTGGAGACAACCGCTGGACCGCGATCAGGTCCGCGTGCCGCGCGGCATCGTCCGGATCATCGAGGAACGGTGCAAAGGCTGCGGCTTCTGCGTCGAGTTCTGCCCGCGGGGGGTGCTGGTCATGTCCAAACAGACCAACACCAAAGGGTATCACCCTCCAGAGATCACCGACGGTTCCGGGTGCGTGAACTGCGGCCTGTGTGCCCTGCTGTGCCCCGATTTCGCCATCTATGTGGAAAATGGCGGCCTGTACCCTCCCGACAAGATCGAACCGGTCCGCAAAAGTGAGGTGAAAGGATGAGAAAACCGGGGAGGTGGGACACGAAACCGACCCAGGGGCTGTTGACCGGCGAACATTTCATGCTGGGGGATCACGCCTGCGCCGAGGGGGCCATCCTGGCCGGCTGCCGCTTCTTCGCCGGCTACCCCATCACTCCGGCCACCGAAATCGCCGAACGGATGTCGGTCCGCCTGCCACAGGTGGGCGGCGTCTATATCCAGATGGAAGATGAGCTGGCCTCGATGAACGCCATCCTGGGGGCATCCTGGGCAGGGGTCAAGTCCATGACCGCCACCAGCGGCCCCGGCTTTTCGCTGATGATGGAAAACCTGGGCCTGGGCATTATGCTGGAGACCCCCTGCGTGCTGGTCAACGTCCAGCGGGGCGGCCCCTCCACCGGCCTGCCCACCCTGGTGGGCCAGCAGGACATGATGCAGGCCCGGTGGGGTTCCCACGGCGATTA
>DAOTYI010000086.1:0-8329 GCA_034434895.1 Anaerolineae bacterium | reverse complement strand
CCACCTCGGCCAGTTCCTGCTTGGCCTCATCCACGCCGGCCACATCGTCAAAGGTCACGGTCGGCTTTTCGCCGCTGAACATCCGCGCCCGGCTCTTGCCAAAGGCCAGCGCCTGATTGCCGCTGAACTGGGCCTGGCGGAAGATGATGAGAAAGAAGGCGCTGATCAGGATCAACGGCAGCAGCCAGCTGAGAATGCCCACCCAGTTGCTCCAACCGCTGGGCCGGACCACTTCGACCTTGATCCTGCTCCACATGTCGGCGGTGATCCCCAGGTTGCCCAGGGTCTCGATCAGGCTCGCGCCCTGTTCCTTGTAGGAAACCGCTACATAGCCGCCATGGCGCTTGATATGCAGGGTGTTGTTTTCGATGGAGATCTGCGCTATCCTGCCTTCTTTGATCTCCCTGGCCAGGCTTTGCAGTGAGATGCGCTCCGCTTCCGTTCCTCGAAAACTCATCTGGTTAAAGAGGAACATGACCACCACAGCCAGCAAGACCAGGTAAATAACCCACCGAATTGCCTTTCCCGTATCCAATTCCACCTCCATCCACTAGTCTAACACAGAGGGATTCTGGTGTCAAGTAAGGGGGTTCACTTTTGGCAGGGCTCTGCAGGGCCCCCTTCTCCTCCCCGAAAACAAGAAGGGGGAAAAAGCGGATCTGCACTGTTGGAGCGCTTGTTTGACAAATGCTGAAAGCCGGATATAATAAGCGCCGGTTTGATACCGAAAGGCTGTGACGGAGAGGAGTAAGCGGGGGGCAACCCCCAGGGAGGCGGGGTCGTGACTGGAAGCCCCGCCGGGAAAGAACCCGCCGAAGTTCGCTCCTGAGCTGACGGGTGAAATGGCAATATCCAATATCCAATATCCAATATCCAATATCCAATATCTAATCATTGAACCGGCATTCGGGATTGGATATTAGATATTAGATATTGAAGTTTGGCCAGAGTAGTCCGCTCCGGAGGCCCACCGTTACAGGGGCGGCCGATCGCGGCGACCGTCGCTGCCGTCGGCAGAATGAGTGGGCCGGCACAGGCCGGTCAAGCAGGGTGGTACCACGGGGGTGTGCGCTCTCGTCCCTGAGGGGACGGGAGCGTTCTTTTTAGTAATGGGATTCAGGATTGCCCTGGCCTGATTCCATCAGATTCCTGATCCCTGATCTCTATTCATGGAGGTTCTATGCTTGAGAAACTGAATGAACTTGAGCGAGAAGCACGTGCTGCATTGGAAGCCGTCGCCGATGAGGCGGCATTGGCCGCGTGGCGCACGGCCTACCTGGGCCGCAAGGGGCGGGTGACCGAGGCGGTCAAGGCCCTGGGAGTGCTGCCCCGTGAGGAGCGGCCGGCCTATGGCCAGCGGCTGAACCAGGTCAAGGATGCGTTGGAGGCGGCTTATCAGGCCCGCGCCGAGGCACTCCGCCAGACGGCTCTGGCCCGGTCGCTGGGTGCCGATCAGGTGGATGTGACTTTGCCCGGCCGTCCGCCGCGTCCGGGTCGGCTGCACCCTGCCACTCAGACGCTGCGTGAGATCTGTGCCATTCTGGCGGAGATGGGCTTTCAGGTCTATCGTGCCCCCGATGTGGAGACCGAGGAGCTCAATTTTGAACTGCTCAACATGCCACCTCACCATCCGGCCCGTGACATGTGGAACTCCTTTTACACCACATCTCCGGGCGTACTCCTGCGGACGCACACCTCGCCGGGACAGATCCGGGCCATGCGCGACTTTTGCCCGGAGCCGATCCGGGTCATCCTGCCCGGCATGTGCTACCGCTATGAGCAGGTGACCGCCCGCTCCGAGATCATGTTCAACCAGGTGGAAGGGCTGGCAGTGGGCCGCCACATCACCATGACCGACCTGAAGGGCACTCTGGTTGATTTTGCCCGGCGCATCTTTGGCGAGGGGCGCAAAATCCGCTTCCGCGCCAGCCACTTTCCCTTCACCGAACCCAGCGCCGAGGTGGACATGGATTGCATCCTGTGTGGCGGTCGAGGCTGCCGGGTGTGCAAGGGTTCCGGCTGGCTGGAGATCCTCGGTTCGGGCATGGTCCACCCGCTGGTGCTGAAGAACGGCGGCTACGACCCGGCCATCTACTCTGGCTTTGCCTTTGGCCTGGGGCCGGAGCGGATCGCCATGCTCAAGTATGGCATCGAGGATATCCGCTATTTTTGGGGGAATGACCTGCGCTTTCTGGAGCAGTTCTAGGATTAGAGCGTGGGTATCAGGTATTAGATATTAGAGAGTGGAGCGAAGAGGATGAAAGTACCGATAAGCTGGCTGAAAGATTATGTGGACCTCACTCTTCCTCTGGAGGAGCTGGCCGAACGGCTGACGCTGGCCGGGCTGGAGGTGGGCAGCATCGAGCGCATTGGTGACTGGTGGGACCGGGAGCGGATCGTCGTCGGCGAGGTGGTGGAGGTGCGGCCCCATCCCAACGCCGATCGTCTGGTGCTGGCCGATGTGGCCTATGGCGGCGGTCAAATCGAGCAGTGCGTCACCGGCGCGCCCAACCTCTTCCCCTACAAGGGAGCCGGTCGGGTGAGCCTGAAGGTGGCGTTCGCGATGGAGGGGGCCGAGCTGTACGACGGCCATCAGGAAGGTTTTGTCAAAACGCGGCTGAAACAGACGAAAATCCGGGGGGTGCCTTCGCGGGCGATGGTCTGCTCGGAGAAGGAGTTGGGCCTCTCGGATGACCACGAGGGCATCCTCTTCCTGCCGGCCGATGCCCCGGTGGGGGTTCCCCTGGCCGATTACCTGGGCGATACGATCCTGGACCTGGAGCTGACACCCAACCTGGCCCGCTGCCTGAGCATGATCGGGGTGGCGCGGGAGGTGGCGGCGCTGACCGGCGCGACGCTGCGCTACCCGGACACCGACTGGCAGACCGACGGCCCGCCTGTCGAAACTCTGGCCTGCGTCGAAATCTGGGACCCCGACCTGTGTCCCCGCTACATCGCCACGGTCATCCAGGGAGCGCAGATCGGCCCTGCACCGCAGTGGATGCGGGACCGGGTGCGCAGGGCCGGGATGCGGCCCATCAACAATGTGGTGGACATTACCAACTATGTCATGCTGGAGTGGGGTCAGCCGCTCCACGCCTTTGACTATGATAAGCTGGTGGCCCGCGCCGGCGGTGGCCTGCCGACGATCATCGTCCGCCGCGCCAGGGCAGGGGAAACGATGACCACCCTCGACGGGGTGGACCGCACCTTCGACGAGCAGACCCTGCTCATCTGCGACACCGCCGGCCCCATCGCCGTGGCCGGGGTGATGGGGGGGCTGGAGACCGAAATTGACGATCATACGCGCAATATTCTGCTCGAATCGGCCAATTTCCACTTCCTGAATATCCGACGGACCACCCAGGCCCTCAAGCTGCCCAGCGAGGCCAGCCTGCGCTTTGGCCGGGGCATCCATCCCGCCCTGGCCGAACTGGCTGCCCGTCGCGCCAGCGAGCTGATGCGCGCTCTGGCGGGGGGCACGGTCGCCCGGGGGATGGTGGACGCCTACCCGGTCAGGGCCAAACCGGTGGTCATTGACCTGACGGCCGAGGAGGTTGAACGCAGCCTGGGCATCCAGTTTACCCTCGACGAGATCGAGCGCATCCTCGAATCGCTGGAATTCAGGTGCACACGCGATCCGGAATCCACACTCCGGGTGACAGTGCCTCCTCACCGCCTCGACTGCGAGTACCCGGCTGACCTGATTGAGGAGATTGCCCGTGTCTATGGCTACGACCGCATCCCGGCGACCGGGCTGGCCGACCGGCTGCCGCCGCAGCGGGCCAACCGCGCCCTGGAGCTGGAGGAGCGGGTGCGCGATCTGCTGGCTGCCTGCGGGTTGCAGGAGGTGATCACCTACGCGCTCACCAGCCTGAGCCGCGAGGCGGCCCTTGTCCCCGGCCGCACGGCCGCTGACCTTGACCCTGCGGCCTATGTCACCCTGGCCAACCCCATCACCCAGGAGCGGTCGGTCATGCGCCGCAGCCTGCTGCCCGGCGTGTTGGAGGTGGCGGCGACCAACCTGCGCTCCTGCAATCGGGTGGCTTTGTTCGAGGTGGGCAAGGTCTTCCTGCCGCGGCCGGGCCAGGAACTGCCCGGCGAGCCGCTGCGCCTGGCGCTGCTGATGGCCGGCCAGCGTGAAGACCGGCATTGGCTGGCGGTGCCGGGGCCGGGACTGGATTTCTTTGACCTCAAGGGTGTGGTCGAGACACTGCTGGTACGGCTGCACCTCTCCGGCGCCGTGTACGAGCCGGTGGAACATCCCACCTTCCAGCCGGGCCGCACGGCGCGCCTGCGCCTGGGTGAGGTCGAGATCGGCTTCCTGGGCGAGCTGCACCCGGCGGTGCGCCAGGCGTTCGACCTGCCCGACCTGCGGGTCGCCGCCGCCGAGCTGGACCTGGAGGCGTTGCTGGCCCAGGTGCCGTCCGCCTGGTATGTCGAATCGCTCTCGCCCTATCCGGCCGTGCGGCAGGATCTGGCGGTGGTGGTGGACGAGACGGTGCCGGCTGCCGCCGTGCACAGGCTGATCGTCGAAACGGGCGGCTTTTTGCTGAAAGAGGCGAAACTGTTCGACCTGTATCGGGGGGAGCCGGTGCCGGCGGGCAAGAAGAGCCTGGCCTATGCCCTCACCTTCCAGGCGCCGGATAAGACCTTGAGCGACGAGATCGTCGCCCGGCAGGTGGGGCGCATCGTCGCCCGGCTGCGCCAGGAGCTGGGCGCCGGGTTGCGGGGGTAGAAACGATCAAGGGACAGATGCCGGGTGTGGGGAGGGTGGTGTTTCTGATCACCCAGGTGGACCACTCCGGTTTGACAGAACGGGGGAGTAGGAGATGCTCGTCAGCCTGCGGGCACGAGCGGGCCTGTTAATCCTGTCCTTTTTTCTGCTGTTGTTTGCGTCGGTGACAGCCACCCTGTGGGCCGCAGATGCCCAGAAGCAGGATGCCCTCGTCGTCAACCTGGCCGGCCGGCAGCGGATGCTGGTCCAGCAGATGGTCTGTGACGCGCTGAAGGCTGGACGTGATGGCGACCTGGACAGCCGCCTCTCCATGCAGGCGGCTGCCCGTGCCTTTGACGAAACTCTGGATGCTCTCGTCAGTGGCGGCATCGTCGCCTACCCGCCGGACCGGCCTGTTATCCTGTCGGCCACCCGCGACCCCGATATCCTGGCGGCACTGGCCCAGGTGCGCGAGATGTGGACTGCCTTCAGCGGCCATCTGGACCGCATCGGTGCCGCGCCGGGAAGCGCCGGGCAGACGGCTGCCGTTCAGGCCATCGAGGAGCTGGCGCCGGGCCTGGTTGCCCTGGCCGACGAAGCAGCGCGGCGCTACGAAACGGCGGCGGCGCACAAACTCAACCGTTTGCGCTGGGTGCAGGCCGCTTTCCTGGTTGGCGCGCTGTCGCTGTTGGGTGTGGACCTGTTCCTGCTGCACAAGCTGGTCGTCCACCCCTTACAGTGCCTGGCCTCGGCTGCAAGGCGCATTGGCGAGGGCGACCTGGAGACACCGGTCGAGCTGGCTGGGCCACGGGAGGTTGAGTGCCTGGCACAAAGTCTGGACCAGATGCGGGCGCAGTTGTTGGCCTGGACAGGCGAGTTGGAAACCCGCGTGGCCCAGCGCACCCGCGAACTGGCTGCCCTGCAGGAGGTCAGTCGTGAGATCACCTCCCAACTGGAGATCCGCCACCTCCTCCAATCGGTGACCGACAAGGCGCGAGCACTGTTGGCCGCCGATGTGGCCGTACTCTGCCTGCTGGAGGAGCCGGGCCACATCCTGTACAGCCGGGCTGTCAGTGGTCCTCAGGAGGCTCTGAGTGGGGACCATACCTCGGCCCGACGCGGGCCGGCGGAGCGGGTGCTGGTCGGCGAGCGGGCTTTGCCCTGTGGCGCGGGCGAATGCGAGGAGTGCTGCGGCATCCTGGCTGCGCCGTTCCGGCAGAGCCACCTGGTGGCTCCGCTGCGCATCGGCGCACGGCTCATCGGTTCCCTGTGCGTGGGCGGCACAGCAGCCGGCCAGTTTCCCGGCGAGGCCGTGCACCTTCTGACCGAGCTGGCCAACTCGGCAGCCATTGCCCTGGAGAACGCGCGCCTCTACGAGCAGGCAGAACGCGTTGCCGCGTTAGAAGAACGGCAGCGTATCGCTGCCAACATGCACGATGGGCTGGCCCAGACCTTGAGTGTCGTGGCGTTGTGTGCCGGCCAGATCGCGCACTTGTTGGACACAGGCCAGGTCGGGTTGGCGGGGGCGCAACTGCGCCGCTTGCAAGCGACGGCAGAACGAGCCTGCCAGGAGGTGCGTCAGGTTATCGCCAGCCTCCAGCGGGATCCGCAGCTTCCTCAGGCTCTACAGGAGCAGCTTGGTCGGTTGGTGGCTGACCTGGTGCGAGAAGGGGAGACTGTTGTGGATCTGATCCTGGCGATCCAGCAGCCACTGCTCCTGTCGCCCGATGATAACGAGCAGGTGCTCCGTGTAGTCGGTGAGGCATTGCACAACGCTCGCCGCCATGGCCAGGCGCGGCGCATCGTCGTCCGCCTGGAGCAGCGGGGAAGCGAGGCGACACTGGTCGTGGCGGACGATGGGGTGGGTTTTGACCCGGCGGTGAGCCCTGCTGACGGACGACAGCACTTTGGCCTGAGCATCATGCGTGCCCGGGCGGCTCGCCTCGGCGGCAGCCTGGTCGTTCAATCAGCGCCGGGTCAGGGCACGCAAGTGACGCTGACCTGGCCGGTGAGAGGGGGAAGCTGATGGGACCGATCCGTGTCTTGTTGGCCGACGATCATGCCCTGTTTCGCGAAGGGTTGGCAAGCCTTATCGCGGCCCAGCCTGATTTTGAGGTGGTGGGTGAAGCCGGCGATGGACTGGAGGCGCTGGTCAAGGCCCGCGAGCTGGTGCCCGACCTGATCCTGATGGACATCGCCATGCCCGGCTGCGATGGCCTGGAGGCCACGCGGCGTATCAAGCACGATCTGCCGGCAACCGTTATCGTCATCCTCACCGTGCGCGACGACGACGACAAGCTGTTCGAGGCGATCCGCAGCGGGGCGCAGGGGTATCTGTTAAAGAGCATCCGCTCGCGCGACATGCTGGATATGCTGCGGCGGGCGGTGCATGGTGAGGCCGCCCTCAGCCCGGCTCTGGCCGGCCGCATATTGGAGGAATTCCGGCGCTTGAGCCAGCGCGCGCCGGAGCTTCCCGAAGGGGGAGCTGCCGTCCTCACTGCCCGCGAGCAGGAGGTGCTCACCCTGGCGGCTGAGGGCCGGACGGACAGGGAGATTGCCGAGACGCTTTGTCTGAGTCTGCACACCGTCAAAAGCCATATGCGCAACATCCTGGCCAGGTTGCATGTCAGTAGCCGCTACGAGGCAGCCCAACTGGCGCGGGAGCGAGGATTGGTGTAGCGCGGGGCTTACTACATCTTGCGCATCGGTACCCCGTCACAGCGAATGCGCACTATCACGAGAATTAGCTCTCCTGTCCAAAAGAGCGGTCTTGAGATCGCTCTTTTTTCATGCCTGTTGAGGGCCAGGAGGGATTGCCCGGACCCGGCTTGCAGGCTATCATAGATTTAGCTTTTGTGCTCAAGGCGAACTACAGTCCGTGCCTGGGCTGCTGGTCCGTGGTCCAATGGGGGCAATCGTGGGCTGTGGTTTATGATCAACATGCTTCAGGAAAGCGATGGGAGTGGAGCCTTCAGGTGGGAAAGACCGGCTGAAGCCTCGACTCTGGCCTCTCCATGAACCGTATTGAGTTTCGATAAGGGGTGTTCGAAGCAGAACAGGGGCGTGGGGCACCCCATCGCTCGGCGGGGGTCTGTGACCCCCGCCAGTGGGAGGCCGCCAGGTCACAGACCTGGCGAGAGCAGGGTGGGTGAGGCGTCCGGTTCTCCTGCTTCGAACACCCATAAGCAAGCCCGTTCTCTACGTCTCGGTGGTATATCTTAGATGCGCGAAACAAATACACAGCGATGCGGTGATTTGTCAAATCCGACATGAAGCTCCATAGAATTGTGGCGGGCCGGTCTGGAGACGCATCGAATCAAGCCTGCTGCTGGTGCACTTTGCCAACTGCAGAACGGGAGAAAGTCTATGGCCAGGCGTCAGGCGCCTGGATGGAGGAGGCGTCGAGTCGCTACGGCCTCCTGGGCTGATACGGCTGGTTGGTCGTCAGCAGCCGTACCACCAGCCGTACCAGCTTGCGGGCGGTGAGCACGAGGGCGCGCTTGTGTTGATGCTGGCGTACCTCGTGATACTTGCGCTCGTAGTAGGCCGCGTACTCCGGGTCGCGCATCCGTACCGCGTTGGCGGCCTCACAGAAGTAATAGCGCAAGTAGC
>DAOTYI010000085.1:0-1932 GCA_034434895.1 Anaerolineae bacterium | reverse complement strand
GGGCCAGGGGGTAGGGGTGAGGTCAAATCTAACATTGTCGAGATAGTTTCGCAACCGGACCAGGACAGTGGGAACAGAAAGCACACCGGCCATACTCACCTGGCTGCTGGCCCTGTCGCCCATCGCGGCGGTGTTGGGGTTGATGGTCGGCCTGCGCTGGGGGGGCGACCGGGCCGGTCCTGTCGGTTGGGCCGTGGCGCTTCTGGTAGCCTGGCTGCGCTTCAGGGCCGGGCCGGAGGTGCTGCTCTATTCGCAGTTGCGTGCCCTGCTGCTCTCCCTGTATGTGCTGTACATTATCTGGATGGCACTGCTCCTCTACCGGGTTGTGGACGAGGCAGGAGCCATCGCCGTCATCGGCCAGGGGATCAGCCGCCTGACGGCCGAGCCGACGATGCAGCTCCTGCTGCTGGCCTGGGCTTTTGGCGCTTTCTTGCAGGGGGTGTCAGGCTACGGTGTGCCGATCGCCATCGTGGCGCCGCTCCTGATCGGGCTGGGGTTCTCGCCGGTGGTAGCGGTGGCAGCGGTGGCCATCGGCCACTCCTGGGCAGTCACCTTTGGCAGCGTGGCTGCCTCCTTCCAGGCCCTGATCGCCGCCTCAGGCCGATCCGGGACGGAACTGGCCCCCTGGTCGGCAGCTTTTCTGGGAGTTGCCTGTTGGGGCTGTGGCCTGGCCGCGCTGGGGATCTTTCAGGGCCGGCAGGCGGTGCGGCAGGGCTGGCCGGCGCTGGTGCTGATGGGCGGGGCCATGGCCGGCGTCCAGGCGGGGCTGGCAGTGGCCGGCCTGTGGACCTTGGCCGGCTTTGGGGCAGGGCTGGCCGGGCTGGCGGCCGGAGCATGGGTGGCCCGGCTGCCGCGTTACCGACGGGGCATCCCCACAGAGCAGATTGTCAGCCCGCCCTCCATGTCGCTGAAAATGGCGCTGGCCCCCTATCTGGCCCTGATCGTTGTGGTCGCCGCCGCCGAGCTGTGGCCCTGGTTGAACGGGGTGCTGAACCGGATCGAGATCCGGATCCAGTTCCCGGAGGTCAGCACCGGTTACGGCTGGAGGACCGCCGCCGGACCGGGCCGGACCATCAGCCTCTTTGGGCATGCCGGGGCGCTGCTGGCCTATGTGGCCCTGGCCTTCTACCTTGTCTACCGCCGGGCAGGTTGCTATCTGCCTGGCGTGGAGCGGCGCATCGTGCGGAAGACGCTCAGCAGCGCCCTGCCCTCGTCGCTCGGCATCTTGAGCATGGTGGGCATGGCCCTGGCGATGGACAACAGCGGCATGGTCTACGTGCTGGCCCAGGGGTTGGGCCAGACAGCGGGGCCGCTGTACCCCCTGGTGTCGCCGCTGATCGGGCTGTTGGGCGCCTTTATGACCGGCAGCAACACCAACTCAAACGTCCTCTTGACCCCCTTGCAGCAGCAGGCAGCGCAACTGCTGGGGATCGCCGCGCCGGTCATCCTGGCTGCCCAGACGACAGGGGGTGGGGTCGGTTCGGCTTTGGCTCCGGCAAAGTTGATCGTGGGTTGCAGCACGGCCGGCTTGGCCGGTCAGGAGGGCCGGGTGCTGAACAGGATCCTGCTGCCGGGGCTGCTCATCAGCGGGATGGTGGGGGGGCTGGCCTGGCTGGCTGTTATGGCATGACGGTGATGCCCATTTTCAGGCGCAAAAAGGGGGATGGTTCACGTATCGGCAAAAATTGGTTGATACTTTTCACACGGGCAAAATTTTACAGGACACGGATGACACAGATGATCGAACAGGACTTATGCAATGGATGACAGGTTCACCACCAAGACACGAAGGCACCAAGATTTCATGGTCCTTCTTCGTGTCTTGGTGCCTTTGTGGTCAGCCTGCCGGGTCAACGGCGTACCTCCTGTGATCGAAGGGAAAATCGGTGTCCATCCGTCCCATCTGTACTATCCGTGTCCCATCAGGGGTCA
>DAOTYI010000084.1:0-12999 GCA_034434895.1 Anaerolineae bacterium | reverse complement strand
TGATCGTAGATGATACAGCGGCCAATCTCAAGTTGCTGTCCAAGATGTTGACCGACAGCGGCTACAGGGTGCGCGCGGCGCGCAGCGGCGCCCATGCGCTTGCCGCTGTGCAGGCGGCGCCACCTGACCTGATCCTGTTGGACATTGTCATGCCAGAAATGGACGGCTATGAGGTATGCCGTCGTTTGAAGGAAGACGAGCGCACCCGCGATATCCCCATCCTGTTCATCAGCGCGCTGGGCGAAGTGGAAGACAAGGTCAAGGCTTTCACCGCCGGGGGGGTGGACTATGTGACCAAGCCGTTCCAGGCTGAGGAGGTGTTGGCCCGCGTCCGCACGCACCTGGCACTGCGCCACCTGACGCGTCAACTCCAGGAGGCCAATGCCGAGTTGTCACGGCGGGTTGAGGAACTGCAGGAGCGCAACGTAGAGCTGGATGCCTTTGCCCACACCGTCGCGCACGACATCCGGGGGCCGCTGTCCACCATCATCGGGTATGCCGACCTGCTCTTGCAGGACTATCAGAATCTATCCGAAGACACCCGCAGGAAATGCACCCAGACCCTGAATCGCAGTGCGAGGAACCTGAACAATATTGTGGAGGAGCTACTCCTGCTGGCAAGCGTCCGCAAAGCGGAGGTGGTGCCCCAACCACTGGATATGCGCCGCATCGTGGACGCGGCGTGTGAGCGCCTGGCGAACGTCATTCAGGAGCATCAGGCCGAGATCCTCCTGCCGCCACAATGGCCGTCGGCGCTGGGCCATGCCGCGTGGGTGGAAGAGGTCTGGGTCAATTACCTCAGCAACGGCTGCAAGTATGGGGGCAGGCCCCCACGCCTGGAATTGGGGTGGAACAGGCCGGAGGGTGAAATGGTTGTGCGTTTCTGGGTGCGTGACAACGGAGATGGCATCTCGCCAGATGATCAGCCCCGCCTGTTTGTGCCGTTCACGCAGCTTGACCATGTGCGCGCCAGAGGGCACGGGCTGGGGCTTTCGATCGTGCGCCGTATCGTCGAGAAATTGGGCGGTCAGGTCGGCGTCGAGAGCGAAGGGGTGCCTGGCTATGGCAGCCTGTTCTACTTCACTTTGCCCGCTGCGTCGGCCAGGCCTGTCGAGGCCAGACGATCTCCTTCCTGTTTCGGAGAGTGCTGAAAAACCTCCTTATTTTCACCGCCGGGCACGCAGAGAACGCAATTGCACAAGTCCTGTTCGATCATCCGTGTTCATCCGTGAAATCTGTGTCATCCGTGTCCCCTATGGCCGAGGCCCGGCAGGCTTCTACCGCTCTTCCCGCCCGGCCAGCCGCAGTTCGACAAAGAGCCAGGGGCACAGGAAAGTGACAACCCAGCCCAGCAGGAGATAGCGCGCCACCCGCACCGCTGCCTCCAGACCGCAGGCCATCTCTGCCGGGGAGATCAGTTTGGGGCCGGCGTACACGATCCCGGTCACAAGCAGGCCCACCAGGAAACGCAGGCCCCGCCGCCACCAGACGCCGTCCACCCGAAAGCGCAGCCAGCGCCGCTCCATGACCAGACCAAGGCCCATGCCCGCCAGGGCACTCATGGGGGTGAGGGCCCCTTCGGCCGGATACAGGCCGGCATTGTCGGCCGGGTGCAGGAACAGGAACAGCAGGGGAACTCCAACGGCCAGTGCCAGTTGGACCGCCGTACTCTGACTGCCGATCCAGCGGCTCACCTTTGGCTCGGCCCGGCAAAAGACCAGCAGCAGGACCAGGCCGATCAGCCAGCCGCCGATCACATCCTGGGGAAAGTGGACCCCCAGCACAATCCGGGACAGGCCGATGCCCACTATGACGACGATGGCCACAACCTGGAAGAGGCGGTTGCGAAAACGGCCGGCCAGGTAGCCCCAGTTGGCAACGGCATTTTGGGCATGGCCGCTGGGGAACGACGGGCTGGTTTCAGGCAGCGGCACCCGGATGCGCGGGTCGGTGGGGCGGGGGAGGCGGAAGGCATACTTGACCAGGCTGTTGAGCCAGGCTGAACCCATCGCCAGATAGCCCAGGCCAACCCCGATCCTGCGGTCCAGACACCAATAGACAAAGGGCAACAGAATCAGGTAAAACTGTTCGTAACCCAGATAGGTGAAAAACTGAAAGATGGCTTCCAGCCACGGGGGGCTGAACGACTGAACCCAGACGATCGCCTCCGTCCCCCACGGTAGCAACGATTGCAACCACTCCCCCATGATCTTCCCTCCGCCATTCCTCAACGATTCCCGCCGGCCCTGTCAGGAACAGCGGGTGGGCAGAATTCGGCTCTGGTGGCCGGTTCAATCGCCCGGCCATCAGCCATTATACGTCAGGGCCAGAGGAGTGTCAAATCGTTCTTCTGCTCCCCTGCGCTTCATGGCCGGGGCCGGACATTGACTTTTCCACCGGTTTCATTATACAATGCAGGTCGGGATGGCACCCCGTGCAATCCGCTGTTTTTCCAGAGGGAGGCACCATGATCCGCTCGCTCTATCGCCCACGGGACGGGCAGATGCGCACCGACCTGGCGGTGGAAGAATTTGGCACCCTGTTACAAGACCCGGAGGGCCTGCTGTGGGTGGACCTGCTGGCCGAGCCGCCGGAGGTATGTGAGCCGATCCTGCTCGAAACGTTCGGCTTTCACCCGCTGGCCGTGGATGACGCCCTGCAGGAATCTCACGTGCCCAAAGTGGACGACTGGGGGACCTACCTGTACCTGGTGTTACACGCCATGATTTTTGACGGCCAGGAGGATGGGCGGCTGGAGGCGCCGGAGCTGGACATCTTTTTGGGCCGAAACTTTCTGGTGACCTATCATGAGCAGCCCATCGCCGCCGTGGAGCGGGTATGGGAGCTTTGCCGGCGGGACGAGCGCCATCTGCAAAAGGGGGCGGACCACCTCCTCTACCGGCTGGCCGACGAACTGGTGACCAGCTATATGCCGGTGGTCGAACGGATGGACGAGGCCATTGACCGCTTCGAGGACCAGATTTTCGACAGGCCGGACCCGACCACCGTCGAGCACCTGTTTGCCCTCAAGCGGGCGCTGCTCCACCAGCGCCGCATCCTCATGCCCCAACGAGAGGTGCTCAACAGGCTGGCCCGCGATGACTATGCCACCATTGATGCCGACAGCCGCATCTTTTTCCGCGACGTGTACGATCACCTGGTCCGGCTGCACGACCTCAATGAATCCATGCGGGACCTGGTGGGGGGGGCGCTGGATACCTACCTGTCGGTCATCAACAACCGGATGAACGAGATCATGAAGACGCTGACCCTCATCACCACCCTGTTTATGCCGATCTCGTTCCTGGCCGGTTTCTTTGGCATGAACTTTTTCCAGCCGGTGACCGCTGCGCTGAATGGGTGGACGGACAGGATGGCCTTTGGGCTGACGTTGCTCCTGATGGTCCTGACCCCGTTCGGCATGTATCTGTGGATGCGAAAACGGGCCTGGATGTAACCGGCGTAGACCAGACCTGAGAGCCTGTCTGAAAACCACCCAGACACAAAGGGTTTTTATTCGTTTCCTTCGTGTTCCTTTGTGGCCTTTGTGTCTTTGTGGTAAGCTTTTCAGACTAAGTCGGGCCCACCTTTCGCGCCCGACCTGTCTTCCGCCTGCCTCGACCGGCTGTGGGCGGGGGCGGTTCGGCCTTTTCTGCCGGCGGGGGGGCCAGCAGGGCGGCCAGGCGACCGGCCCCTTCGCTGTCGGTCACAGCCAGCACTTCATCCCCCACCTTCAGGACCGTCCCGCCGTGGGGCACAACCATCTTCCCATGACGGATAATGGCCGCGATGTTACACTCCGCCGGCAGGCCCAGATCGCGGATGGCCATCCCCACCGCCTGCGCTCCGGCAGGGATCTTTTCCTCGACCACGGAGTACTGGCCGCGCCGCAGCTTGAGCAGGGTCATCATATCCCCCAACGACATCTCCTCGGCGATCAGCTTGGCCAGGATCTCTGAGCGGTTGAGGGCCACGTCCACGTGGAACTTGCTGTCAAAGAGCCAGGCATTGCGTGGGTCGTTGATCTGGGCGATGATGCGGGGCACCTGGTAGCGGGTCCGGGCCCAGAAGCAGATCATCAGATTGTCGGCGTCATTGGCCGTGCAGGCTGCCAGCACCTGAGCCTGGCCCACGCCGGCCTGTTCGAGCACCTGCGGGTCGGTGGCGTGGCCTTCGTAGATCGCTTCGGTGGGCAACTCCCGATGGAGATGGGGGAGCACCTCGCGTCGGTGTTCCACCACCCGCACCTTGTGGTTCTGGGCGAGCAACAGCCTGGCCAACTGCGATCCTGTCCGCCCGCCCCCGGCAACCACGACAAACATCTATCCCTCCTCCGGCCGGGCAAGCTGCCGGCGCAGCCATTCTACCCCTTCCAGGGTAGCACTCACAAGCACCACATCGCCTGTCTGCAGGTGGGCCACAGCCAGGGGCAACATCGCCTGGCCGGCCCGGGTGATCGCCACGGCCAGGCACCGGTCTTGGGGCAAAAGCTCCCGGAGGGGACGGCCGTGCCAGGCCTGGGGCACTTCAAATTCATAGATCCCGACCTCGCCGTTGCCGGCCGAAAACACACACCGGACTTCGGTCTGGTGCAACAGCTCCTCGATCCGCCTGGCCCCCCAACTGGAGGAACTGACCACCTGCAGGCCGATGGCTTCCAGCAGGGGCCGCCAGCCCGGATCGTAGTTGCGCACCACCACATTGGTCAGGTGGTACACATGCCGGGCAACGCGGGCCACCACGGCGTTGAGCGAGTCGGAGTTGGTCACAGCAGCCAGGCCGTCGGCCTGTTCAATCCCGGCCCGGCTCAGGACATCCTGGTTCAGCGCCTCCCCCTGCACCGTCCGCCCCCGAAAGTCGGGGGGCAGATTCTCAAACGCGGCGGCCACCGGGTCCACCACCGTCACCTCGTGGCCCCTCCGAAACAGGCGGTAGGCCAGCTCGGCCCCCACCCGGCCACACCCCACCACGATAATCTTCATCCCCACCTCGCTCCACTATGCACTACTCCACCTGATACGGCACGTCGGTGATGACAATCCCCGGTTTGAACAGCAGGGCCAGCCGCAGCATCCAGGCCGCCTGGGTGTGGAGCAGATTGGTCCACCAGCGCCGGGGCACAAACTGCGGCACGACGATAGTGATCACTTCATTGGGCTGGCGCTGCCTGGCAACCTGTTGAATGTAACCCAGCAGCGGCTCCAACAGCAGCCGGTAGGGGGAATCCAGGATCACCAGCCGGACCCCATCGCCCCACTTTTCCCACTTTTGCCTGATCTTGTCCGCCTCGGCCGGGTCCATAGCCACAAACACCGCCGTCACATCCTCCGATAGGGAGCGAGCATAGCGCAGGGCAGCCAGGCTGCCCCGGTGTACCCCGCTGATGGGCAGGATCACCCGGTGCCGTGAGATAGGCGGCGGCGCTCCATAGTGCTCCAGGGAAAGGTGCCTGGCCAGGTTTTGATAGTGGCGATGGATGGCAGAAAAGATGGCCACCAGAGCCGGCATCAGCAGCAGAACGAGCCAGGCCCCGTCACGGAATTTGGTGATAGCAAAGATGACCATCACCATGCCGGTGCACAGGGCCCCAATGCTGTTGGCTATCATCTTGGGTTGCCAGCCCGGCTCGCAGCGCAGGACCCGACCCTGGCCTGCAACCTCCTGCCCCGGCGCCAGGTGACCGCTCCTCCACCAGCGGCGGGCCATCCCCACCTGGGCCAGGGTAAAGGACAGGAACACACCGATGGCATACAACGGGATCAGGGCCGTCACACTGGCCCGAAACAGAACGATCAACAGCGAAGCAGCAGCCGCCAGGGCCATAATCCCCCGCGAATAGACCAGCCGGCTGCCCCGAAAGGCCAGTTGCCGGGGCAGGAAGCCATCCTCCGCCAACAGGGCGCTCAGGCGCGGAAAGCCGGCAAAGGAGGTGTTGGTGGCCATGATCAGGATGAGGGTGGTGGCAGAAATGACACCCAGATAGAGCGCCCCCTGTCCTCTGAACACAGTGCGCGCCAGTTGCGAGATCACCGTCTCCTGCTCCGAAGGGATGGCTCCGATCGGCAGGGACAGGAAGCTGATGGCCAGGAACAGCGTCCCCAGGATGGCCGACATCCAGACCAGAGTGATCGCCGCATTGCGGCTGCGCGGCTCCCGGAAGGCGGTGATGCCGTTGGAAATGGCCTCCACGCCGGTGAGGGCGGCTGTGCCGCTGGAAAAGGCGCGCAAAATCAGAAATGGGGTGAGCACGCGGACGGCAGCGACCTCCAGGAGAGGCGGGTTGACCACCCGGCCCAGGGTCCCGGTCAGGTAGCGGACAAAGCCGATGCCCACCGTCAGAAACATCATGCCCAGAAAAAAGTAGCTGGGGATGGAAAAGACGGCACCCGACTCTCGAACCCCCCGCAGGTTGACCAGCATGATCACCAGCACCAGGCCCACCGACAGCAGCACCCGATAGGGAAAGAAGGCAGGGAAGGCTGAGGTGATCTGCGCCACGCCCGAAGAGACCGAGACAGCTACCGTCAGGATATAGTCGGTGAGCAGGGCCGCGCCGGCCACCTGGGCCATCCAGTCCCCCAGATTGTCACGGGCTACAATATAAGCCCCCCCGCCGTTTGGATAGGCATGGATGACCTGAACATAGGAGAGGGTGACGATGGCCAGCAGCACAACGATCGCCACCGACAGGGGAAAGACCAGCCCAAAAGCTGTCGTCCCGGCAAAAGCCAGGATGACCAGCATCTCCTGGGTGGCATACGCCGTGGATGACAGCGCGTCGGAGGCAAAGACGGCCAGACCGACGATCTTGCGGATCGTCTGATGTGGCGCGTCGGCCGTGGGCAGCGGCCGGCCGATCAGCCAGGTGCGCCACGAACGGGGTGGCTGAGAGTCGGCCGTATGGCGCAAAACGGTGGTCCCGTTCTCTCCTTCAATGGTGATCATCTTTTTCTGACGCAAATTGCCCCCTTCTCGACGGGCAAAGGAGCTGCGGTGGAGGCAGGGGCTGTAACCGACAGGGATGTCTCACCCTTCCCAGGCCCCACCCTCCTCCCACCCCTCGCCCTGTGGAGAGGGGTGAATGTGTATCTCGCGGAATCCTCCGCACGTAGCGCTCATTCTATCCCGAATCGAGAGTGCTGTCAAGCGGCGCACAGCAAACGGCAGGGCCCTGGTCATTGGTCATTCGAGGTCAAATCTGCTATACTTACCGGCAGGGCAACTGCTCGCAGTTGCCCGACTACTGAGATCGAGGCCAGGAGGCGGACCATGAGCCTGATTCTGGGCATCGAGACCTCGTGTGACGAGACGGCGGCAGCCGTGGTGGCCGATGGCCGGCACATCCGCAGCAATGTGGTGGCCTCGCAGGTAGACATCCACCGGCGCTATGGCGGGATTTTCCCCGAAATTGCCTCCCGGCAGCACCTGCTGAGCATCCTGCCGGTCATCGAAGAGGCAATGAGCCAGGCCGATATCCGGTGGGACGATCTGACAGCCGTGGCGGTAACCTGCGGGCCAGGGCTGGCCGGGTCGCTGCTGGTGGGGGTCAATGCGGCCAAAGGGCTGGCCTGGGGGCGCGGCCTGCCTCTGGTGGGCATCAACCACATCGAGGCCCATATCTACGGCAACTGGCTGGTGGAACCCCCACCTCCGCCCTTCCCCCTGGTCTGCCTGGTGGTCTCCGGCGGTCACAGCGAACTGATCCTGATGACCGATCATGGCCGCTATCGTCGGCTGGGCGGCACACTGGATGATGCGGCCGGCGAGGCGTTCGACAAGGTAGGCCGGCTGCTGGGCCTGCCTTATCCCGGCGGGCCGTCAATCCAGGAAGCAGCGCGTGCCGGCTCGCCGACGGCCTACAAGCTGCCCCGCGCCTGGCTGCCCGACACCTACGATTTCAGTTTCTCAGGCCTCAAGACGGCCGTGCTGCGCCTGGTGCGCAAGTACCAGCCCCCGGTCGAGCAGATCGGCGCCTCGGAGCCGCCGGTGACCCGAGTACTGCCGGTGGCCAACCTGGCAGCCAGCTTTCAGGCCGCCGTGGTGGATGTGCTGGTGGAAAAAAGCTGTCGGGCGGCGCAGGAGTTCGAGGCCAGGGCCCTGTTGCTGGCCGGCGGGGTGGCGGCCAATGAACGGCTGCGCTCCGAAATGGCGCGGCGCAGCCCGGTGCCGGTGCGCTACCCCCCCCTGGAGTTGTGTACCGACAACGCGGCCATCGTGGCCTGTGCCGGCTTCTATCGCTTCCAGGCCGGCGAACGGGCGGGCTGGGACCTGGATGTGGTGCCCGACCTGCGTTTGACCGACGCAACACAGGCTTGAGCCTGTGCCCTGCCAGGATGCCAGGTGAGGCCGTAACCAGGGGGCTCCATTTGTGTTTTAGAGAGCAGGGATGGTTCACAACAGGTTGACCCCTGATGGGACACGAATGGGACGGATGAGCACCGATTCTGCTTTCGATCACAGGGGGTACGCCGTTGACCCGGCAGGCTGACCACAAAGGCACCAAGACACGAAGAATCTGCCTTTGGGCCTTGGTGGTCAGTCTTTTTCCCAAGGAAGGGGAGGATGACAGACGGGGCGATGATGGTGGCTGCGGTGATGGTCGCCTATCTGCTGGGCAGCTTCCCGGCCGGCTATCTGGTCGGCCGGCTGTGGGGAGTGAACGTGCTGGAGAAGGGCAGCGGCCGGACAGGCGGGACCAATGTCTTCCGCTCGGCCGGGGTGCTGCCGGCACTGCTTACCGGCGCGTTGGATGTGGGCAAGGGGGCGCTGGCCGTCTGGCTGGCCGGGCAGATGAGCGATTGGCGGCTGGCGCAGGTGCTGGCCGGCGCGGCTGCGATTGTGGGGCACAACTACTCGCTCTTTTTGCGCTTCCGGGGCGGAGCCGGGGTCGGCACGTCGTTGGGGGCATTGGCCGCTATCTACCCGCCGGCGGCCGCCGGCCTGCTCCTCCTCCTGCTGGTCATCATTGCCATCACGCGCTACGCCTCGGTCGGCTCATTGGTGGTGATCACGCTGATGCCGGTCATCCTGCTGGCGCTGAGTCTGGCCGGCGTTCTGCCTTTCACCTACGTCTTCTACGGGCTGCTGGCCTGGGCCCTCATCCTCTATGCCCATCGGCCCAACATCCGCCGCCTGATCCAGGGCACCGAACGACGGCTCGGCGAAAAACGGGGGTGATATGAACCCTGCCCTTCACATCCCGACCACAGCCAGGCCAACGCATCCGTGGCTGCGCCCCATCCATCTGGCTTTTGTGCCCGGCGATATGACCCCCTTGCTGGCCCAGGTGGTGGACGGCCTGCTGCAGGCAGCCCGTTCCCAGGGGCACCAGGTCCAGGCGACACCGGACGATGACAGCGATTTGATCCTGACCACTGCCCGTCTGGGCCAGGTCGTGGGCTGGCGCGAGTCGGTGCTCCTTTCCGGCCGCCGCCGATTTCATCTCTCCCATACCCCCACCGTCTACACCCTGGTCCATGCCCCAACCGCCGCATTCCAGCACCTGATGGCCCACTTTCAGGCCGCGCTGGCCAAAGAGGCGCTCGACCCGGCCGATTACGACTTTCCCGGCCTGGCCCCCCAGGCTCACCGCGTGCTGTGGGGGCAGGGCCGTCGAGGGGGGCCGCTGCTGGCCCTGGAACGGCTGGTCCAGGCCCAGGCCAAGAGCATCCGGGTGCTCCTGCTGGTCGGCGATGAAACCCCGCTCCTGGTCTATCACTTTGACCTGGTAGGCGCTCACCCCTGCAGCCGGGCAGACAACCTGGAGGCTTTTTACCACGACATGGTCTTGCGCATCGCCACCACCGTGTGCACGACCGAGGTGACCAGACACCAGGTGGTGGGCGAACCGATCCCCTCCTCCTTGTGGCGCTGCCTTCCCACCCCAGGGGCCATGCGTCAGGCCGGGCGGCAACTGGGCGAGCGCCACTTTTTTACCGAAATGGTGCGCATTGCCGACCTGGTGCAGGTGCCGGCCGTGGAGGAGGCGGTGGCCAGTCAATACAGCGAGGGCTGCTTTGCCACCTGGGACCCGGTTTTGGGCGCCCTCATCGCCACGGTCACCGGCAGCGCGCGCCCCCTGAACAAGGACGACATCACCGAGGAGGACCTGGCCGTCATCGTGGGGGTGCGGCCGGACGGGATGGGGGCTCTGGTGCAGGAGGTGGAAGGAAAGCGCAACCTGCCCCCTTCCTCCGAATCGGTGGAGATGAGGGCCATGGACGCCCCCCTGCCGACCGTGATCCTGGGGCCGGAATGGGATCACCCCGGCCCGGTGCCGGTGGTGCGCTCCAAATTGCACGGCCATCGTGGTATCGCCGCCTACCATCCCGACCACGTGGAGTTTGTGCCCCTGGCTCCCCCTTACTACCACTACCTGGTCTCCTGCGCCACCGATGCCCAGGCACAGGGGATTCAGGCGGCCTTTGCCCGCTCGCAGGCCTTGCAGAACCCCGGCGACCCCCGCCCCCTGGTCTTTACCATCCTCCCCGGCCACGGCGTGGTGATTGTCGAAAAGTGGGTGGCCGGCAAAGCCCCTTTTCAACTCATCTGGGAGGGCATAGATGCCGGCTACCTGCAGATTGATTCCCACATCCCCCAGGGGCCGCTGCACTATGTTCCTGGGCCGGACGGCCGGCAGTGGCTGAAAACGGACTGAAATTTGTAGGGCAACTGCTCGCAGTTGCCCTACGGACGAGTCAAACCCGGCGCCCCCGTTGACCTAATGGCTCCGCGCCACGCAGGGCAGATAGGTGCAGCAGCAGCCACTGCCTGACCGGGCGGGCTGCGCCGGACTCAGCAGCGTGTAACCCCCACCGCTGGTGACGACCTCCGCCCCGATCCCCAGGCTGACCAGCCGGTAGTGCCCGCCGCTGAGCGTCGCTGCCTTGTGTGGTGTGCCGCTTCCACCCTGGGCCAGCACGATGCCGGTTACGAGCAGGGTACCAATGAGAAGGACAAGCAGGATGGCGATCCCTGTTTTCATCAGCCCACCTCCTACTGCAAGGTGATCAGCACCTGGATCACGCCGGAGTCAGATTCCAATGCGCCCAGTGCCTTGCCGATGACCGCGCCGACGGGCGGATTGGGGCCGGCTTTCATAGCATGGCCGGGAGTAGACGAGGCCACCAACAGGTCGCCGGGCCGGATGGGACCATTTTCGGCGGTCACTTTCACCGGCGCGACGCCTACCACCGCCAGTGGCACTTTGCCGGTCAGGTCGGCGCCATCTTCATCGCCGCCCACAAAGCCGGGCCTGGTCGAATACACGCCGACGACGCTAAGCTGATAGACTTGAGTGCTGCGGGTCAACTTGCCATCCGCACCCACTGCCAGCACGTCGCCCGGCTCCAGCCCCTTTGCCGCGGGCAGCATCTCGGCCAGGTCGGCGCCGCCGGGATGGAACTGGCCATCGGCGTAGACCTCGCCTGTGCTGCTCACGTAGAACTCGCGATCAGGGAACATCGGGCCATGATAGGCTTCAATCAGGTTGCCGCTATACTGGCCCTCGACGCGCAGGGCGACGCCGTTGCTGTTGGCGTAGGCATGTACGGCCATGCCGTCGCCGTCGGTATACCCTTCCACGCCATACCCGTTCTTGCTGCTGCCCTGGACACCGTAGCAACCCCCGATGCCGGTAGAACAGCCAGCAGCGTTGGCCAGGCCGGCTACGCCTACGCCGTCGGCCGCCGCCGTGGATTCTCCCCAAACACCCACCCAGCCACTGATACCTTTTACGCCAATGCCGGTAGCGCTCGAGCCACGTATGCCGAGTCCGGAGGAGAGGTTGCTTCCCTTCACAGCAGCATCGGTGGATCCTGTGCCGGAATTGTAAACGCGAATCCCATCACCAGACGTGGCATTGTTCGTAACGTAAAGGGTCTCGTTGTTAGCATAGCTGCTATTCAGGGCTAATGCCAGGCCGGTTCCGGTCCAGGTTTCCCCAAAGTGGTCGTGGGGGCAAGCTCCGCCGTTGGTGGGGCTGGCCGGCGAGGCGCTCCACGCCTGGCGTGGATTCAACGCCGTGAAATCGGTTTCCCCCGGCCCGCGCACGCCGACCGCCAGCCAGTTTGTACCACTCTGCGCCGCAGCCGGGAGCGGGCTGACGCTGCCCAACAGGACGGTGAACGCGCCGCCCTGCACCGTCACTCCCTCCTGTGTTTCCATCCACACCGGCTCCCCGCCGCTCTCGGCGGCATACAGCGCGAAGGCAAAGCCGTAGGCTCCGTCGGCCACCGGCAGGCCGGCATCGTCGGTCAGGCGGCCGGAATAGGGAACGGTCGCGCCGGCCGGGGCTGGCGGCAAGGCGCGGGCGCTTCCGGTGAACCGTGGGCCGATACCCACCATCAGCATCACGGCGCCGGCCGCCAGAATTGTGAGAAGCACTCTCCTGGTAGACATTTTGTCCCTCCTGTCATTGATTACGGATCACAGTTCACGTGTGGCTTTTGGCCCTTGACAAGTATCGTCTAACCCATCACCTCCTTTCTCCTTGCCACATCACCCACACCCAGACAAGGCCGGCGTCCCGCGCAGCGGGGGTGCGCCAGGGCGCATGGGAAACTCCGCTTGCTTTGCCGCTCAACCTGCCATCGCGGTTCTCTCGACGATGAACGTCACCAGCGACGGCCAGTCGCGGAAGTAGCGCGTCTCGCCGCTAAGGACGTGCCGCACCTGACCGCGCCACTCGCTGCGGCCCTCCCCCAGCTCTTCCCGCCACACCCGCACGGTGAACAACTGGGAGCGGGGCTGAGATTCTGTGGAGTTCGCAGCGACAGAAGGTTGGGGCACAGGCTCTCCCGGCAGCCGACGATGAAATTCATCCATGGGTTTGCGCAGCCTTCTCGACACGGATCAGTATAGCACAGATGGCGTTTCCAAAGCGTTGCCTGGAGCGTTGCGTGAGGGACAAAAAAGGCCGGCCGGGGTAACTGCCTGCCATCTGCCAGGCCTGGTGCTGGCGTGGTCAGTGTTCTGGCCCCTCACCCCACCCCCTGGCCC
>DAOTYI010000083.1:0-11087 GCA_034434895.1 Anaerolineae bacterium | reverse complement strand
GCCCCCGACCGCCCAACCCACCAGGGGCGAGCTACCGGTCGCCCCCACTTCCCCACCGACCGCCCAACCCACCACACCGGCAGTGGAAGGAGAGCCGCTCTACCTGGCCATCATCTGGCACCAGCATCAGCCGCTCTACTTCAAAGACCCGGAGACCGGCGTCTATCAGAAGCCATGGGTACGCCTGCACGCCGCCAAAGACTATGTGGACATGGCCGCCCTCCTGGAAAACTATCCCGATGTGCGGGCCACCTTTAACCTCACCCCCTCCCTGCTGCGCCAACTGCTCGACCTGGAGGCCGGAGCGGTGGACCTCTACCAGGTGCACACTCTGCTGCCCGCCGACCAATTGACCGCCGAACAAAAAGGGTTCATCCACGACCGCTTTTTCGACATCAACCCCAAGATCATCGCCCGCTTCCCCCGCTACCAGGAGATCGCCGACGACCGTGAGAACTGGGAACAGTGGGATCCCCAGACCTGGCGCGACCTGCAAGTCCTTTTCAACCTGGCCTGGACCGACCCCGACTGGCTGGCCCAGGAGCCGCTGGCCGGGCTGGCCGCCAAAGGGCGAAACTATGCCGAAGAGGACAAACAGGTCATCCTGGACGAACATGCCCGGCTGGTGGCCCAGGTGATCCCGCTGCACAAACGGTTGCAAGAGGCGGGCCAGATCGAAGTGACCATGACCCCCTTCTTCCACCCCATCCTGCCGCTGCTGCTGGACAGCAACCTGGCTGCCGTGGCCGTGCCCGACATCAAACTGCCGCCGCGCTATACCTACGGCTTTGACGCCGTGGCCCAGATCGAGCAGGGCCTCCAGTTCTATCAGCAGAACTTTGGGCGGCCACCCAGGGGAATGTGGCCCGCCGAGGGCGCCGTCGCCCAGGAGATCGTGGGCATGGTAGCCCGGGCCGGCCTGCAATGGATGGCCAGCGACGAGGAGGTGCTGGCCCGCAGCCTGGGCCAGACCGCCTTTGCCCGGGATTCCAAAGAAACGGTCCAGGAGGCCGATGCCCTCTACCGGCCCTATCTCGTCCGCAGCCGCGAACACCAGATGTACATCATTTTCAGGGACAAGGTGATCAGCGATAAGGTGGGATTTACGTACAGCGGCGTGAGCGGCACGGCGGCAGCCAACGATTTCATCAACCGCATCCTGGCCATCCGGCAGCGGCTGGCCGAGAGCGGAGCGGAAGGGCCACACCTGGTCAGCGTCATCCTCGACGGCGAGAATGCCTGGGAGCACTATCCCAACGACGGCAAAGAATTCCTCCACACCCTCTACCGGCGGCTGCAAGAGGAGCAGCAGAAAGGCACCATCCAGACCATTACTCCCGGCGACTATGTGACACGCTTCCCCGACCAGCCCTCCCTGGAGGAGCTATGGGCCGGCAGTTGGGTCAGCCCCGACTACCTGACCTGGATCGGCGAGGAGGAGGAGAACCGCGCCTGGGACTATCTGGGGCGGGTGCGGGCCGCCGTGGAGAAAAAGAAACTGGCTCTCGACCCGGCCACCCTGGCGAAGGTCATGGACGCCATCTACACCGCCGAAGGCTCCGACTGGTTCTGGTGGTACGGCGCCGACCAGAACAGCGGCGATGATGGCAGCTTTGACCTCCAGTTCCGCCGCACCCTGATGCGCGTCTATGAGATCATGGGCGAACCGGTGCCCACCTTCCTCAAGGTGCCGGTCATCCCTCAGCAGGCGCAGCCGCCGCAGGCCGGCGCTTCGGCCCTCATCTCGCCCCAGATTGACGGGCAGGGCGACGAGGCCGAATGGCAGGGGGCCGGCTACTATCTGGAGGAAGGGGGCGTGCAGGCCACGCCAGACCAGATCGTCGGCCAACTGTGGTACGGCTTTGACCGGGAGACCCTCTACCTGCGGCTGGACGCCCGCCGCCCCTGGGCCGAAGTGGGCGAGGAGACACGGGTCGGCTTTTACCTGACCCGGCCCGGCGGTGGCGCAGAGTCCCCCTTCAGCCGCATCGGCGGCGAAGGGACGTTGCTGGGCTTTGGTGCCAACCTGCTCCTGGAGGTGACGATCAGGCAGCAAGGGACTGCCACGGCAACCCTTTATGCTGTGGATCAGGGCGGCCTTTATGTCGAATCGGCGGACGGCCTGCCGGTGGCCGTGGCTGGCAATACGCTGGAGGTGGCCCTGCCCTACAGCACCTTTGGTAAACCCGACGCCGGCGACACCTTCAAATTGCGTGCCGTGGTCAGCGAGGGCCAGCAGCGCGACATCCAGCTCGTGCCCGGCGGCGGCCCCGGCGCCCTGGTCGTGCCCGACCTGGGGCTGACGACGCCGATCCTGACGGTCACCGACCCGCAGGGGGATGATCACGGGCCCGGCAGCTACAAATATCCGCTGGACAAAGTTTTTGCCCCCGGCGCCTTCGACCTGACCGAGTTTGCTGTGGCCGAGGACGAAAACAACCTGATCTTCCGCTTTACCTTCGCCGGGCCGCTCAACAACGATTGGGGGGCGCCCAACGGCATGGGCATCTATGCCCTGGATGTGTATGTGGATGCGGCGGAGGGAGGAGAACGCCGCCTGCTGCCCGGCCGCAACGCCGCCCTGCCCGCCGACCAGGGTTGGGAGTTTGCCGTCTGGGCGGAAGGCTGGACACCCGGCCTGTACGGCCCACCGACCGCCACCTCCCCCCAGCCGGTGCCGATCGGCGACGCGGGCACGTTGAACATCGTCAGCGATCCGGGCCAGCAGCGGATCACCATCCGCCTGCCCAAGAAGGTCCTGGCCGGGCATCTGGGTGTGGAGGTGACGGCTCTCAACCCCGCCTCCTGGGGCTACCTGGCCGTGGTCCTGAGCCAGGAGGGCTATCCCTCCAGCGGCGTGTGGCGTGTGCGCGACGTGGAACCGACGGCGCAGCAGTGGCGCATTGGCGGCGCCCCGGCCGACACCAACCACACCCGCATCCTGGATGTGGCCTATCCGGCCGATTTCTCGCCGACCCAGGAGGAGGCGCTGAGCAGCTATCCACCCTCCAGGGAAACCAACATGGACCTCCTCGGCCCGGACGATTTTGCCCAATTGCCGGTGGTCAGGCCCTAAGAGCCTGTCTGAAAACCAACAAGACACAAAGGACACCCAGGGTATTCGTTTCCTTCGTGTCCCTTTGTGGCCTTTGTGGTAAGCTTTTCAGACTGGCTCTAACAGGTGACTCTCCGCGGCCGCAGGTTCATTCGCCCGGCTGAGGGGGCAACCACAACACCGTGCCATTCGCCAGGGGCAACGGCCGGTAGCCGTTGGCCTGAGCGTACTCCAGGAACGGCTGTTCCAGTTCCCCCTCATAGCCAACCAGAATCCCGTCCGGTGGTCGGGCGTGCAGCAGGTCGGCCAGGTCGTCGGCGGAGAGGATCTCCACCCGCTGTCGGTCCTGTTCCGGCACCAGAGGGGCCACCCGCCAGGCAAATGCCCCCGTCGCGAACTGCTCATAGATCTGCGCCCTGCCCTCCAGGGGAAACAGAGGGGCCAGGGTCAATACCCGGCCCTGTCCGACGGTCGCCCCGATCTCGACCCCGACCTGATGGGCCTGGACCGGCAGCCAGCCCTCGATTCTGAGAAGATCCTTAACGCTTTCATAGCTTTTCAGCCCATAGGCCCCGGCCATGACCACGACATGCGCCAGCAACACCAGGCTCCATTTCATTTTGGCCTGTTGTTCCTGGAGGTTAGCCACGCCATACACCCCCCCCAGCAGGAGGAACGGCACCGGCGCATAGAAATACTGGAAAAAAGCGGGTGTCGGGGCAAAGGAGCCGGCCAGGAGGAAGGGCACCAACAGCCAGAGCAGGATCAGCTCCTGGCGACAGGGACCCTGCCAGCGGTTGGGGATGTTCATCGTCAGGGCGAAGAACAGGAAGGAGAACAACAGGAGCAGGTTGCCCGGCGCGCTGATGACGTAGCGGGCCAGGTAGCTGAGTTTGCCGGCAAAGGTCATGGCGATGGCGCTTACATCCCCTGCGGCAAAGCCCACCTCGCGGCGGTAGAGGGTGTTATAGCGAGCATAGTCCAGGTTGTCAAAGAGGAACTGGCGGGGGGCCAACGCCCACAGCAGCAGGGAAGGCACCAGGGCCAGCAACACCCCCACCGCCCATGCCCCCACCAGGGCGGATCGCTTCTGCCGGGTGTCGGAGGGGAACAGAAGGAGCGTGCCTCCAAAGGGGATGGCCGCCAGGGCAAAAGACAATCGCGTTCCGGCGGCCAGACCGACCAGCAAGCCGCTGAGAAAAGCCCACCTCTTGCCCCCTTCCTGCCGGGCGACACGGCTATGGACGGCAAAGGCCAGCAGAGTAAGCAACACCGGCAGATCATGGTTCCACGCTTTGCCGCTGGTATAGGTGAACAGAGGGTTCGCCAGCAGGAGCAGAGCACTCCCGGCGGCGACGAGGAAGCGAAGCGGCTCAGGGAGCCGGGGGAACAGGCGGAGCGTCAGGAAAAAGACAACCCCCACGGTCAGCCAGGCGCACAGGGTGGAAAAGAGCCGGGCGGCCAGCAGATGATAATCGGTCCCGGCAAACAGAGCGGCGTAGAGGAGGGTCAGGTTGGGCATGTGGAAGTAGGGATAATCCCTGTAAGGCAACAGCAGGCGGTCGGCCAGCAACACCCCACCGGCGACGAACTGGTGCTCGTCATGGTCCAGGGGCTTGTGCATATCCGCGCTCAACAGCAGGGGGAAAATGGCCAGTAAAAACAAAAAAGCAAGGATGACCTTTTTCCCCGGCAAGCAGTGGCCGATCATCAACCTGTCGCTGGCTACGCCTGCCCACCCGTCCGCCGCAGCACCCACTTGTTGACCTCGGCCGCCACCGACGGCAGCAGGATCAGCGGCAGCATCTCCAGCCAGTCGGCGAGGGTGAGGAAGGTGGTGTCGAACACCGGGTCCAGGAAGGGCACATAGATAATGGCCAGCAGGATCGCTAGCGAAGTCAACACCGCTATCTGCATCCACTTGTTGGAAAAGACCCCCAAGGCCAGCAGCGAATAGCGCTCCGAGCGGGAGGTGTAGGCCCGCAACAGCTCCGAGATAGACAGGGTGGCAAAAGCCATCGTCCGGCCGTGGGCTTCGCCCGCCGGCAGCCCCAGCCGAAAGGCCACCAGCACCGCCGTGGTGATGGCCACCGTCTGCACGGCGATGCCGATGAGCATCTCGCGGTTGACAATCGGCTCGCCCACCGGCCGGGGTGGACGGTCCATGATGTCGGGGTCGCCCTTTTCTACGCCCAGCGCCAGGGCCGGTGCGCCATCGGTGATCAGGTTCAGCACCAGCAGTTGGATAGCCACCAGCGGCAGCGGCCAGCCGAGGATCATCGCCAGGAACAGGATCATGATCTCGGCCATGTTGCACGACAGCAGGTAATAGACAAACTTGCGGATGTTGGAGTAGATGATCCGCCCCTGCTCAATAGCCGAGACGATGCTGGCATAGTTGTCATCGGTCAGCACCATGTCGGCCGTCTCTTTGGAGACATCGGTGCCGGTGATGCCCATCGCCACGCCGATGTTGGCCCGCTTGAGGGCCGGGGCATCATTCACCCCGTCGCCGGTCATGGCCACGATATGTCCTCTGGCCTTGAGTGCCTCCACGATCTTGACCTTGTGCTGCGGCGAGACGCGGGCATACACCACCACATCCTCGACGATGGCCTGAAACCTGGCATCCTCCATCGCCTCCAGCTCCGCGCCGGTGAGCGCCCTATCCCCCTCGCGCAACAGGTCAATCTCCTTGCCGATGGCCACCGCCGTGTTCAGATAATCGCCGGTGATCATCACCGACCTGATCCCGGCCCGGCGAGCGGTCTGCACCGCCGGCCTGACCTCCGGCCGGGCGGGGTCAATCATGCCCAGCAGGCCGATGAACACAAAATCACGCTCCACCTCGTCAGGATGGAGGTTGGCGGGCACCTGCTTCAGCGGGCGAAAGGCCACCCCCAGAACCCGCAGCGCGTTGGCCGCCAGGGCTTCATTCTCCTCCAGGATGTTCTGACGGCGCTCCTGGGTCAAGGGGCGGATGACCCCATCCTCCAGGACGCGGTCGCACAACCCCAGCACCACATCGGGCGCACCCTTCATGTAGGCCACATAGTCGCCGTAGCGGGGATCGGGGTGGAAGGTGGTCATCCGCTTCCGCTCCGAGTCGAAGGGGATCTCGGCCAGGCGTGGGTATTCCCGTCCCAGTTCCTCCCGCCAGTAACCGGCCTTGGCCGCAGCGACGACGAACGCTCCTTCGGTTGGATCGCCGGCGATGCGCCAGACGGTCGAGCCGTTGTTGCTGATCCGCTCCAGGCGGGCGTCGTTGCACAACAGGCCGGCCCGCAGGAGCAACCTCATCCCCGGATACCCGGCCAGGCTCACCGGCTGGTCCTCGTCCAGGAAACCGCCCTCCGGCTTGTAGCCCTCGCCGGTGATGGTCAGCAGGCTGCGGTCCACATACATCTGCACCGCTGTCATTTCATTCTGGGTCAGGGTGCCGGTCTTGTCGGAACAGATGGTCGTGGCCGACCCCAGCGTTTCGACGGCCGGCAGGCGGCGGATCAGGGCATGGCGTCTGACCATCTCCTGCATCCCCAACGCCAGGCAGATGGTGACGACAGCCGGCAGTCCCTCCGGCACCGCCGCGATGGCCAGGCTGACGGCCACCATAAACATTTCGATCAGCCTGGGCACCGTCTCTTCCAGGCCCAGGTAGGCGCGGACCCCATCGGCAAACAGAACCCCAAGCTGCGTGTCGCGCACCACGCCAATGAGGCCCACCAGACCACAGATGATCAGGGCGGCGACGCCCAACACCCGGCCCAACTGGTCCAGCTTGACCTGAAGGGGGGTCGGCTCTTCCTGGTATTCTTGCAGCATGGTGGCAATTTTGCCGATTTCGGTGTTCATCCCGGTCGCCACGACGACCCCCTGACCACGCCCGTAGGCGACCAGGGTGCTCATGAAGGCCAGGTTGTGGCGGTCTCCCACGGCCGCTTCGGCGGGCAGGATGTCGCGGGCATCTTTGCCCACCGGCACCGACTCGCCGGTGAGCGACGCTTCCTCGATGCGCAGGTTGACGCTCTCCACCAGCCGCACATCGGCCGGGACATAGTTGCCCGTCTCCAGGAGTACCAGATCGCCGGGCACCAGCTCGCGGGAGGGCACGGTGACCAGGTGACCGTCGCGCAGCACATGGGCATTGGGAGCGGCCATCTTTTTCAGGGCAGCCAGCGCCTGCTCAGCCCGGCCCTCCTGCACCACGCCCAAGACGGCATTGAGGATGACGATGGCCATGATCGCCGCCGCGTCTATAAACTCGGTGGTGTTGCCGGTGCGGGCAAACTCACGCCAGCCGATCAGGGCAGAGACAATGGCTGCTGCGATCAGGATCAGGATGAGAAACTGGTTGAACTGGTCCAGGAGCATCCGCCAGAAGCTGCGACGGGGTGCTTCCCGGAGCTCGTTAAGGCCGAACTGGGCCTGTCGCCGGCGGACCTCGGCCTCGCTCAGGCCCTGGAGCAGATCGGTGCCCAGGGCGGCCGCGGCCTCCTCCACGCTCAAGGTATGCCAGGCTCGGTTGGTCGTTTCCATCGTTCCTGTGTGACCCCCTTGGAGATGCGGAGCAGATCTCTCAGAGCTGGTCTGAAAACCACCAAGGACACGAAGGACACAAAGAATTTGTGTCAATTTCCTCTCATTTCTTTGTCTTGTGCGCCTTTGTGGTAGACTTTTCAGGCAAGCTCTCAAATGGTCCGTGCCTGCAAGGGCCGGGCGCGCCCCCCTCACAGGCACGGGCCATTATACCAGCTTTTATGACAGAGGCCAATTCATGGAGAAGGTGGGGCAGTGCTTCCTCCCCCGCATGGCCGTCCCCTTGAACCACAAAGAATGTCCGTTTTTCATCGCTCCTTGAGCACGATGGGGAGCCAGGATGTTGACAGGTCGGTGCGCTGGACGATGATCAGGGGAGCGCCATATCTGTCCCGGTTGGTGCTGAGAGTATAACCGCCATAGAGACACCCACTCTGTTCGATGCGCCTGACCCTGCCATCCACCCGCAGGTGATGGATGGTGTCGGGCAGGAGGTCTATCTTGACCCGCGCCGGCCAATACGCGCCAAAGCTGCCGGTCTGGGTGAAGGTGCCAGACTCGCAGGTGACGGTCACGGCCTCACCGTTGCCCAGGTAGACAACGATGGTTTGTGCCTCCCGGCCGGTGGGGGAGAGAACCGGATCAACCCACAACGGTTCTGGGGTAGCTGTCGGGCAGAAGGTAGGGATGGGAACCTGAGGCGAAATCGGTGCGATTTCGGAGGATAACAACGGCCCGGCGATCGCCTGGGGGCCTGCCCCAGGAGCGCACCCCACCGCTCCCAGGAGGATAAGGAGGATGGCCGATACGTTCCTGGCTCTGAATCCCATCTGTCTCACAGCCTCCTCTCATAGATACGATACGTTTTATAGATTTTGCCCCCCAGCCGCTCGATGATGCGGTTCATCATGTCGTTGGATTCCAGGATCCAGGACATCTCGCACCGCTTGTAGCCTTTGGCAAAGGCCACCTGCGCCGTTTCGACATAGAACAGGGCATCAATGCCCAATTCCCGGTATTCGGGCACCACCCCCATGATCATCAGCCGGAAGGCGTCAATCTGGCGCCGATACCACAGCAGCTTGAGCAGTGTCAGCGGAAAGCTCCAGGTGTTGGGTTGGGGGCGGGCTTTGAGCAGGGCCTGGTACACGTCGGGGACGCCCAGCGAGATGCCCGCCGGCCTGCCGTCCACTTCGGCGATATACACCAGATCGGGGTCGAGGATCAACTTGAGTTCCTGGCCCAGGTGTTCAATTTCATGGTCGGTCATGGGCACAAAGCCCCAGTTCTTTTCCCAGGCCAGATTGTACACCTGCTTGGCGATCTCCACCTCGCGGTCAAACTGCTTCAGGTCAATCTTGCGCACTACCAGGTTTTCCCGTCGCCGGGCCTGCTCGGCCACGCGCAGAAATTTGGCCGGCAGCTTTTGGATATTGTTGTCAAAGATGTCGGTGCGAATGTCCCAGGCGTACAGGTCCTGGGCCTTATAGAAGCCGGCCCCCTCGATCAGGCGCTGGTAATAGCGGGGATTGTAGGTCATCATCACCACCGGCGGCAGGTCAAAGCCCTCCACCAGCAGGCCGCACTCTTCGTTCTGGGAGGGGTTCTCCGGCCCACGGATGGCCTCCATGCCCCGTGCCCGCAGCCAGTTCGACGCCGCATCGAACAGCGCCCCGGCCACCGCCTCGTCTTCAATCGTCTCAAAGAACCCGAAAAAGCCGACCCTGTCGCCGTGGACCTGATTATGGCGGTGGTTGATATGGGCGCTGATGGTGCCCACCACCTCGTCGCCGCGCAGGGCCAGGAAAAGCTGCTGTTCGGCGTGCTCCCAGAAAGGGTGTTTCGCCGGGTCGAGCAGCTTCAGGCGATCTCCCAGGATCGGGGGGACCCAACAGGGATCGTGGCGATAGATGCGCCACGGAAATGTGGCAAACTCCCGCCGCTGTTTCTGGCCTGTCACGGGGACAATGCGGACATCGGATGCTGTCATCGGTGCTCTCCTTTCCCGAATGGGCTGACTATGTGCCTGTCGCTATCCATATTATACCTCAAAAACAGCATCAGGGCAAACAAACAGAGATAAGGGTTTTCGAAGCAGAAGAACCGGGCATCCCACCCGCCCTGCTCCCGCCAGGTCTGTGACCTGGCGGCAATGGGGTGCCCCACGCCCATGTTCTGCTTCGAAACCCATTTCCCCAGAAAATTGGACCATCCCGAACAGTGTGATATAATTCGCCTCATGAAGTACTATCTGTGGACCATCGGCTGCCAGATGAATTTTGCCGACTCGCGGCGGGTGGCGCAGGAGCTGGAAAAGCTGGGCTTTCAGAAAAGCGACCGCCCGCAGGAGGCCGATCTGATCCTGCTCAACACCTGCGTTGTCCGCCAGAGTGCTGAGGACAGGGTCATCGGCCGCCTGACCTCGCTCCAAGGCCTCAAGCGCCGCCGCCCAGAGGTCAGGCTGGCGGTGATGGGCTGTTTTGTCGGTGAGATTCCGGCCTTACAACGCCGCTACCCCTGGGTGGACGCTTTCATCCGCCCCTCCGACATTGCCACGGTGGTGGCGATGGCCCGGCAGCAGGGGATCAGCCCCGATACTCAATATTCCGCTATCCAATATCCGGTCTCCGTGGGGGTGCCCATCAGCCACGGCTGCAACCACCTGTGTACCTATTGCATCGTCCGCCTGCGGCGCGGCCTGGAAATCAGCCGTCCGGTGGACGAAATCGTGAGCGAAGTGCAGGAACTGGCAGCCCACGGCGTTCGAGAGGTCACGCTGCTGGGCCAGAACGTGGATTCTTACGGCCATGACCTGCCCGGCCGGCCCGACCTGGCCGACCTGCTGGAGGCCGTCCACCAGGTCGAGGGGCTGGCCCGCATCCGCTTCCTCACCTCCTACCCGGCCGACATGACCCAGCGCCTCATCGAGACGGCGGCGCGGCTGCCCAAGGTGTGCGAGCATATCGAGATCCCGGTCCAGTCGGGCGACGACACGGTCTTGCGACGCATGGGCCGGGGTTACACGGTCGCCCATTTCCGCGACCTGGTGGCCCGCATCCGCGCTGCCATGCCGGGCGCAGGGCTGGCCACCGATGTCATCGTCGGGTTTCCAGGCGAAACGGAAGCCCAATTTGAGGCCACCCTCCGCCTGTTGGAGGAACTGCGCTTCGACATGGTTCATGTTGCTGCCTACTCGCCCCGGCCCGGCACCCCCGCCGAGCGCCTGCCCGATGACGTGCCGCCGGAGGAGAAGGAACGCCGCCGCCGGGCCGTGGACGACCTTCAGGAGCGGATCGTGGGCGAGATCAACGCCCGGCTCCTGGGCCAGGTGGTCGAATTGCTGGTCGAAGGGCGGCATAAGGGCAGGTGGCACGGTCGGACGCGGAGCAACAAGCTGGTCTTTTTCGATACAGAGGAAACCGATTGGACCGGCCGACTGGCTCTGGTGCGCATTACCCGGACCGGGCCGTGGTCCATGCAGGGGGAGATACAGGGG
>DAOTYI010000082.1:0-2764 GCA_034434895.1 Anaerolineae bacterium | reverse complement strand
CGGATGACACAGAGGACAGGGTGTTCGAAGCAGAACGCCAGTGGGGGGCGCAAGGCTGGTGCGTTTGTAGGGCAACTGCGAGCAGTTGCCCTACAGTGGGGGGCCGCCAGGTCACGGACCTGGCGGGAGCAGGGCGGGTGGGATGCCCAGTTCTTCTGCTTCGAAAACCAGGACAACCCTTTATTTTGAGCCGGTATCCGGTTGTGGTATAATCGGATTGAGAGCACCAATGGAGGTGAAGGCGATGAAGCGGTTGCTGTCGGGCAACGAAGCAGTGGCCCGGGGGGCGTGGGAGGCAGGCGTCAAGGTCGCCTCCGCCTATCCGGGCACCCCCAGTACCGAGATTGTAGAAGAGTTTGCCCGTTTCCCCAATGTCTATGCCGAGTGGGCGCCGAACGAGAAGGTGGCGGTGGATGTGGCGGTGGGGGCGGCCTACGCCGGACGGCGGGCGCTGGCAGCCATGAAGCATGTGGGCGTCAACGTGGCGGCCGATGCAGTGTTCTATGCCTCGATGACAGGCATTGAGGCGGGCCTGGTCATTGTGACCGCCGATGACCCGGAGATGCACTCCTCGCAAAACGAGCAGGATAACCGCCGTTACGCCCGGTTCGCCCGTATCCCTTGCCTGGAGCCATCCGACAGCCAGGAAGCCAAGGACCTGGTCGGCGTGGCCCTGGACCTCAGCGAGCAGTTCGATACGCCGGTCTTTTTGCGGCTGACGACCCGTCTCTGTCACTCCAGCTCTGCCGTGGAGCTGATGGATGGCGGCGAGTCATCGGCTCCCCGCCAACCGTTCCCTGACAAATTCCCCCGCAACCCGGCCAAGTATGTCATGGTGCCGGGCAATGCCCGGAAAAAGCATCCGGTGATTGAGGAACGGATCCGGCAACTGGCCCGCTTTGCCGAGACCTTTCCGTTCAACCGGGTCGAGTGGCGCGACAGGAGCCTGGGCATCGTCACCTGTGGCATCTCTTACCAGTATGCCAGGGAGGTCTTTCCCCAGGCCTCGATCTTGCGTTTGGGCATGACCTACCCGGTGCCGGCCGGGTTGATCGGCGACTTTGCTGCCGGGGTGGAGCGGTTGATCGTCCTGGAAGAGCTGGATCCTTTCCTGGAGGAGGAGATCAGGCTGCTGGGCATCCCCTGCGAAGGCAAGAGCATCTTCCCCCTGTGCGGCGAGTTTGACCCGCGTGTGGTGCGCGACAGCGCCATTCGGGCCGGACTGCTGCCAGAATCGGCGCGCGTGCCGCTGGCAGAGCTGGAAAAGCCAGAGATCCCGGCCCGTCCGCCGGTCCTCTGTCCTGGCTGTCCACACCGGGCGTTGTTCCATGTGCTCAACAAGCGCAAGGTGCCGGTGGCCGGCGACATCGGATGCTACACCCTGGGCCTGTTGCCGCCCCTGTCGGCTGTCCACACCTGCGGCTGTATGGGGGCCGGCATCGGCCAGGCCCACGGTGCGGCCCAGGCGGGCCTGGCTGAGCGGATGGTAGCCGTCATCGGCGATTCGACCTTTTTCCATACCGGCATGCCGGCGCTGCTCAATGTGGCTTACAACCGCAGCAATGTCATCACCGTCATCCTTGACAACCGCACCACCGGCATGACCGGCCATCAGCACAACCCCGGCACCGGCTATACCCTCCAGTTGCGGGAAACACCGCCGATTGAACTTGAGCCGCTGGTCCGGGCGCTGGGCATCGAGCGGGTCAGGACGGTGTCGGCTTTTCACGTCAAGGCGCTGGACGAGACGATGAAAGAGTTCCTCCAGGCCGACGGCCCCAGCGTGCTCATCGCCCGCGGCGAGTGCGCGCTACTGCCCGAAGCCCGCAAGCGTTGGCTGCCGCTGGAGGTGATGGCCGACAGATGCAACGGTTGCACCATGTGCTTCCGCATCGGCTGCCCGGCGATCTTGAAGAGCGACGAACTGGACGAAAAGACGCAGCGGCCCAAGGCGCGGATCGATCGCCTGCTGTGCACCGGCTGCGAAGTGTGTGCCCAGGTGTGTCCCCGGGGGGCGATCCTGTTTCGGGATCAGGTGCAGGGGGTCCAGGCTTGAGTCCGGGCCATGCCGGGGGGAGGGTGAAATGAACAAGAGCTACAATTTTCTACTCGCCGGCGTCGGCGGGCAGGGGACCATCCTGGCCAGCAATCTGTTGGCCGAGGTGGGCCTGGCCGCCGGTTTTGACGTCAAGAAATCGGAGGTGCATGGCATGGCTCAGCGGGGCGGCAGCGTGAACACCCACATCCGCTGGGATGCCGAACGGGTTTATTCCCCCCTCATCGGCCTGGGGGAAGCTGACATGTTGCTGATCTTTGAGCGGGCCGAAGCGCTACGCTACGCCGGGTTCCTGCGGCCAGGGGGGACGGCCATTGTGGACGAGCAGACCATTGTGCCCATCACCGTGACTGCCGGTGGGGCGCACTATCCCACAGCAGAAGAACTGGCGGCGGTGTATGGGCAGTTGACAGATCGGCTGTATGTTGTGCCCGGCAGTGCCATCGCCAGGGAGCTGGGCAATGCCCGCATCGCCAACGTTGTGCTGCTGGGCGCGCTGTCTACCTTTCTGGAGGTGTCGCCCGAAATCTGGTTGCAGGTCATTCAGGCCAGGGTGCCACCTCGTTTTGTCGAGTTGAACCGGCAGGCGTTCCTCCGCGGCCGGCGGGCGGTGGCAGGGGGGCAGTCTTCCGACCAGGCCGGTTAGCTCGACAATGTTAAATTAACATAAATGGCAGCCAGGGTGGACCTCGCCCCATCCCCCAACCC
>DAOTYI010000081.1:0-5603 GCA_034434895.1 Anaerolineae bacterium | reverse complement strand
ACGGATGAGACGGATCAACACGGATTTTACCTTCGATCATCCGTGTTCATCCGTGAAATCCGTGTCATCCGTGTCCTATAAAATTCTGCCCGTGTGAAAAGTGTCAACCAATTTTCGCTGATCCTTGAACCATCCCCGTATTTGTTTACCGCGTTCTCTGTTTACCACGAAGACACCAGGGTTACAAAACTACTTGCTGGCTGCCATGCTTGATCAACGGCACCTTGAATTTGACAGCCGTCCTCTTTTCTGCTATATTGGCCCTGCATACCCAGTGGGGGTATAAGCCAATTCTACTACAGGACCGGTTTTTTGTCAATAATGGTCACTGCCCACCCGTTACCCTTCCGCAGTTAGAAAATGGCTGGCAAGTGGAGATTGCGCCCAAACCTGCGGGAGGATAGGAAGCTTCAGCCTGTGCTAGAGGGGGATAGGATGCCGATCTACGAGTATACGTGCCTGGAATGTGGTACACAGTTTGAGAAATTTGTCCGTTCGATGGCCACGGTGGCGGAGGTCAACTGCCCGGAATGTGGCAGCAGCCGGGTCAAGAAGGGCTGGTCGCTGTTTGGGGTGGCCGGCTCTGGCGGCACCTCAAGGGACCTGGTGACCTCGGCAGCTGGCGCATGCGGCAGCGGCGGTACTTGAGGCATTCGTCGGTGAGGGCCGGGGGCTCTCAAGTTGAAAAGAGGGAGGAGGCTTGCGATGGAGATTCTGGCAGGGGTCCTGGTGTTGGCAGGCTGGTTTATGCTGATGCGTTTCGTGCTGCCCCGCCTGGGCGTCTCGACCTGACTGAGCGAGGCGTGTCCTGCGGCGTCGCCGCATGAAGAGCAAGAGGACAGCGCCGGGTAATCGGCTCAAGACGGCATCCGTGATGGATGCCGTTTTTGTATCCAGACCTGTTGTGCAAAAACTCGATCATTCCGGTTGACAACTTGGGGAGGGGATGGTACAATGCCAGATCGGTGAAGCTCTCAGAACAAGGAGGGTAGGAGATCATGCTCGACGAAGGGCGCCCGGTGTATACCATCGGCACGGCAGCCGAACTGCTCCACATCCATCCGCGCACTCTGCGCCTGTATGAGGAAGGGGGATTGCTCCGCCCGGCGCGTAAAAACAACCGCCGTTTTTACTCAGTGAATGATCTGAAATGGATCAACTCGATCCGCTATCTGATTCACGAGAAGGGGTTGAATCAAGAGGGGCTGAGGCGGCTGTTGGCCCTGATCCCCTGTTGGGAGATCAGGGGTTGTTCGCCGGAAACCAAGGCCAACTGTGTGGCAGCCCAGGATCGCAGCACTCCCTGTTGGGATTGGGCTCGCCGCCTCGGCGACGAGTCGAAACAGTGCCACGCCTGCCCGGTCTACCTTTTGGCCGGCAACTATGTGTTGAACGAGTCGGAACGAGAGGTGGCGATGGCTTATGCCACCTAATACCTGCGCACGATGGCGCGGTAGGCCTGGGGCACGCGGCACTGGATGATCTGGAGCTCTTCCCGCGCCTTGCGCACCCCCTCCAGGTCCAGCATGGCAACTGCATAGCTTTCTTCGTTCTCTTCCTCGATGCAGACATAGACTTCGCCGCGAGGTCCAACCACCATGCTGTTGCCCAGGAACTGATAGCTATACTCCTCGCCGATGCGGTTGCTGGCGACGACGAACAGGGCGTTTTCCAGGGCGCGGGCCTGGACGTAGGTTTGCCACTCCTGGACAAAAGCGGCCCGTTCCTGGGCAGGAGAGTGCCCCCAGTTGGCACACACACACAGCAACTCCGCCCCATCAAGGGCCAGGCTGCGGGCTGCCTCAGGGAAAGCCAGGTCCCAGCCGAGCAACACGCCGATCTGCCCGAAGGCGGTCTCGAACACAGGCAGCCGGAAACCGGCCCGGAAGGCCAGCCGTTCCTCGCCCGGCAGGTGGATCTTGCGGTACTCGCCCACCATTTCTCCATCAGGGCCGATAACCACAGCCGCATTGTAGAGGATGCTTTCCACCCGTTCCTTGGTCACCAGGCCAAAGACCAGGTGGGTATGATAGTCAGCCGCCCGTTGGGCCATCAGGTTGACTATGTGGCCCGGCACCCGCTCGGCCACGTCGGTAAAGCGCAGGCCCAGCTCGTAGCCGGTGGTCGCCAGCTCAGGAAAGACGATCAGGTCGGTCTTTTGCCCGGTGCAGATTTTGTCTACAAATTTGCCCATGGCGATCAGGTTTTCCTCGACCTTGCCCAGTTGAGGGTACATCTGGACCACGGCCACGGTGATCGGTTGCATCTCGTTCTCCTTTCAAAAAGTCACGGCAGCCAGTATACCGCGAAATGGGCAATCCGTCAACAACTGCCTATCCTCCCGCCGGTTTGCTTTCTAACCTGCGGGAGGGTAGTCGGCCAGAATCAGGCCGACGGCGGTGTCATCTACTTCGGCTACCGCTCGCCGGGCACTCAACCCGGCCCGGCGCAGCATCGCCGGCAGGTCTGGCACCGGACCGCGCTGACCGGTGATGCGGTACAGCCATTCCAGGCCGGCCAGGGCGGCATTCCGCCTGTGAAACGAAGCCGTCTCGACGATGACCAGCCGGCCAGCGGGGGCCAGCACGCGGACCAACTGCTCGATCCAGGCCGGGTCGTAGACAAATGGCGTGGGGAAGGTGAGAAGCACGGCGTCAAATGTCCCGGCGGCAAAGGGCAACGCCTCCGCCCGACCACGGCAGAGGAGGGCCGGCAGCCGATGGCGCAGCACCCGCCGCCGCGCCAGGCGCAACATCGCCGACGACAGGTCCAGGCCAACGGCCCGGTATCCGGCTGAAGCCAGGGCAGACAGCAGATGGCCGGGGCCACAACCCACTTCCAGCACCCTGCCCGTCGAGGGCAGGCAGGTCAGCGCAGTCTGCTGCCAGGCCCGCCAGCGCCCCAACGACACGGCCCAACTGACCGGATCATAGAGCCAGGCCAGCTCATTGTACAGCAGTTGAAAGCCAACGGCCACCAGCCGTCGCCACACCTTTCTCATCGGCCCTTTTCCGGCTGCCTGCATTCTGCAAAGGTGACCAGTTCGATCCCCAGGTCCGCCACCCGCTCCCGCACCGTCGGCCCGGTGAGCAGCGCCAGCTCGATCTCGCGCTCGGTGCGGTAGGTGCTGGAATCCAGAGGGGGATCGTGGTAGCCGGGATGGCACATCAGCTCGGTGACCCCCTCAGGCAGCGTTTCGAGCAGGCCGATCAGGTGCGCCGTTGTCAGCGCCCGGCGGCCAAAGAAGGTGCCGATAAAGTGATCGGGATGGGCCAGCCGCCGCGCCCGGACCAGGGCGCTGTCGGTGACGATCATGCCCCGCACCAGGTCGTGGGGAAAGCCCTCCAGAAAGGGCAGTGTCTTGACCGCCTGGGCAAAATCGGTCTCCGGGGGGAAAGGCACGCGCAGCGGCAGGTGATAACCGGCGGCCAGGTCGGCATAGACCTGGAAAAAGGGCGGGTAGAGATGGACAAAGTGATGACAATCCAGGTGGTCAGGCAGGTGGCCAGCCAGCGCCAGGAAACGCTCCACCTGGGCGGTCAGCTCTGCCCGAAGCTGGTCCACAGGGATCGCTTCGGCCCGGGCCCAGAGGGTGTGCTGCTCCAGGAACAGCCCTTGCTCATCCACCAGGGCCGGGATCCTCTCCGGCGGCAGGACCGGCCGCCAGGCGGTGAACACCAGGTGCAGGCCCACGCCCAACGTCGGGCAGGCCAGCGCCTCGGCCAGTTGCCCCTCCACGCCCGGCTGGTTGATCATGACCGTGGTGCTGGTGACGATCCCCTGCCGGTGGGCATGGAGGATGCCCCGCGACACCCCCGGCGACCGGCCATAGTCATCGGCGTTGACGATCAGTCGTTTGACCACAGGCAACAGTTGGGTGGCCGACGGCATGGCCGTCGGCCACCTGGTCGTTATTTCAGGATCAGCGGCAGGTAGAGGAAGTAGGGGCGTTCCACCTCCCTGACCGTGACCGTCTCGGTCAGCGTGGCCGACCCACACGGCCCGGTGATGACCAGGCTGACCAGAAAGTCACCGGCCTGGGTGTAGGTGTAGACCGGCGTCAGGCTGTCCAGCCCGGCCCCCACCCCGGGTCCACCAAAGTCCCAGGTGTAGGTCAGAGGTGGCGTACCTGTGACCGTCGCCGTGAAGTAGATCGGCTGGCCCAGCGTCACCGGGCCGGTGCTGCTCACCTGGCCGGTGGGCGGGAAGCAGAGCACCTCCACCCGGTCGCTGACCACCGCCCGCCCGCAGGGGTTCTCCACCGTCAGGGTCACGGTGAACGGGCCGTAGGCCGTGTAGGTGTAGACGGGGTTGGGGTCGGTCAGCCCGATCCCGTAGCCCGGCCCGCCAAAGTCCCAGGTGTAGGTCAGGGGCTTCGTGCCGGTCGCCATGGCGGTAAAGTGCATCCCATGACCCAGCTCCACCGGGCTGTCGTCCGTGAAGGTGGCTGTCGGTGTCACGCACTCGACTATCACGGTAAAGGCGTCGGCCAGCATGGCTTCCTGGCAATCGCCGTTGTACAGGGTCAGGGTGTAGACGCCGCCGGGCATTCCGGCCGGCACCACCGCCTCCAGCGTGGCCGAACTGATCAGCGTCACCGACAACAGCCAGGTGTTGCCCAGGCGGACGGCCGGTATCTCGATCAGGTTGTTGCCTTCGATGACCACCGGTGTCTGCTCGTAGGCCGAGCCGGAGTTGGGAATGATGCTCAGCACGGCCGGTGCCGGATTGGGCGGCAGCGGCGCGGTGATCTGCACGTCATCCATGTACCAGCCCACGTCGCTGACCGAGGAGTCGCAGCCGATGCGCCAGCGAATGTTGACATTCTGCCCGGCAAAGGCGCTCAGGTCCACCGTTACCTCGGTCCAGGTCGTCAGATCGCCCACCCAGGCCTGGCGGCCGCCCAGCGGGTTGTTCCAGCCGATGCTGATGGTGCCGTTGTAGCCGCCGGCGGTGATGTACGGCCCCAGGTCGGTCCAGGTGCCGCCGCCGTTGGTGGAGATTTCCAGCACCGCGCCGTCGTAGCCGTTGCCCTCGAACTGGTAGCGGTGCCAGAAGGTCAGGCTGCTGCCCCCGCCCACCGGCACCGGCGTCGTGTTCCACAGCCGGCTGTCGGTGATCACCGCGTCGTCCGGGACGAACCAGGCGTGGGTGGGGCTGTGGGACTGGGCGGTGGAGAGCTGCCAGTGGTCGGCGCCCTGGGCAGCGGCGTGGGACCAGTTGCCGGTGCCCGATTCCAGGTTATCCTGGAAGGCAATGCCGAGGGCCACGGTGGCAAAGTGGAAGGGATCGGCCCACGGCCCGTCACCGCAACGGTTCTCCCCCTGGACGTGCCACCAGTAGCAGAGGCCCCCTTCCAGGGGTGAGGCGGGGGTGTACCGGGTATCGGCGATGTCTGCCACGTCGAGCAGCGGGTCGCCAAAGAGCGGGCTGCGGTCCACCTGGAGGCGATAATCGGCGGCCCAGGGGACCTGCTCCCACTCGAAGGTCGGGGCAAAGGGCTGGTCTGTGGCCCCATCGGGCGGCGACAGCAGCGCCGGCGCATCCGGTTCGGCGGTCACCACCCGCAGGTTGACCTGCGTGTCCAGCGTCAGGCTCACCTG
>DAOTYI010000080.1:0-5120 GCA_034434895.1 Anaerolineae bacterium | reverse complement strand
GGAGGAGGGGTTTTGCGGCGGGCGGCGAAGCCGCGCGCCGCAAAACCCCTTCCTGATCCCCCCTCTCCCCTGGCCGCAAGGCCAGAGGGAGAGGAGGGACAAAGGGGGGTGAGGGGCAATGAAGGCCTTCGGTCACAAAAGTGTCAACCAATTTTGAACCATCCCAGAGAATAGAGGTCAAATTGCTGCTAGAAGAACTGTCCAACGCCTTCGGCCCATCAGGCTGTGAGCAGGAGGTGCGGGTGGTGTTGGCCCGGGCGCTGCGCGACAAGGTAGACAGTCTGCAGACCGATGCCCTGGGCAACCTGATCGCCTTCAAACAGGGCACCGGCCCCGCTCCCCGCCTCAAGGTCCTGGTGGACGCCCACACCGACGAGGTGGGGTTGATGATCACCCGCATCGAAAAGAACGGCACCCTGGGCTTTCGGGCTGTAGGGAGCATAGACGACCGGTTGCTGCTGGCCAAAGGGGTGATCGTGGGCCAGAAGCGGTTGCCAGGGGTCATCCTGGCCCCTCCCGTTCACCTGACCAAAAAGGAGCAACGCCAGGAGGTCATCAAGATTGACCAACTGGTGATTGACATCGGGGCGACGAGTGAGGAGGAGGCCAGAGAACTGGTCAGGCTGGGCGACTATGCGGTCTTTGACACGCGCTTCCAGGTGCTCACCGGGGAAGGGCTGCGGGTCGTCAAGGGCAAAGCCTTCGACGACCGGGCCGGATGCGCTGTCGCCGCTGCCCTGGCCGATGAGGAGTACGCTGTAGACCTGTATCTGTCCTTCAGCGCCCAGGAGGAGGTGGGCCTGCGCGGGGCACGGGTGGCTGCCTTCCGCATCGAGCCGGATGTGGCCTTTGCCCTGGAGGGAACCGTGTGCGACGACATGCCCAAGGACCAGGATGTCAGCCCCACCACCGAGCTGGGCAAAGGGCCGGCCATCACCCTCATGGACCATTCCTTCATCGCCGACAGGCGCCTGGTCCGCCTGCTGATCGAGACTGCCGAGGCTCATGGCCTCCCCTATCAGTTCAAACAGCCGGGGATCGGCGGCACCGATGCCGGAGCGATCCACCTGTCCAAAACCGGTGTGCCGACGGCCGCTGTGTCGGTCCCCTGCCGTTACATCCACGCCCCCGCCAGTCTGCTCAGCCTGAACGATTTTGACCATGCGGTGGCGCTGATGAAAGCGACTTTGCAGGCATTGCCGGAGAAATGGGAGAATCTTGCATGAAAGACCTGATCAAGAAACTGACCGAAGCCTACGGCCCTTCCGGCCACGAAGAGCAGATCCGGGAAACGATCCGGCGCGAAGTGGAACCGTTCGCCGATGAGATACGGGTAGATGCGCTGGGCAACCTCTTTGCCCTGAAAAAGGGGCGGGGCGGAGGCAAACGGGTGTTGCTGGCCGCTCACATGGATGAGATCGGCCTGATCATCAGCTATGTAGATGAGCAGGGATTCCTGCGTTTCCAGCCCATCGGCGGCGTGGATGTGATGACCCTGGTCGGCGGGCGGGTGCAGTTCGCCGACGGGGCGGTGGGGGTCATTGCCCCGGAGAAGCGACAGGAGTTCAAAAAAGAGCCAGAGCTTTCCAGGTTGTACATTGATATCGGCGCCACAGGGCGCGACGAGGCCAGAGGGCGTCTGGGCCAGGCGGTCGCTTTTGTCCGGCCCTTCGCCGACCTGGGAGGGCGGATCGTGGCCAAGGCCCTCGACGACCGCATCGGCTGTGCTGTGCTGGTCGAGACCCTGCGCCGATTGGAGAGCTCACCCCACGACCTCTATTTCCTCTTCAGCGTTCAAGAGGAGGTGGGCCTGCGTGGGGCCCGCACCAGCGCCTACGGCCTGGAGCCGGAGGTCGGCATCGCCGTGGACATCACGGTGGCCGCCGATACCCCTGAAGCCAATAAATTGGCGATGAAACTGGGTGGGGGGCCATGCATCAAGGTCATGGATGGAAACATGCTGGCCCATCCTGGGGTGAAAAATCTGCTGATCGAGACCGCCGAGGCCCAGGCCATTCCCTACCAGCTCGAAGTGCTCGACCATGGGACCACCGATGCCTCGGCCATCCAATTGACCCGCAGCGGGGTGCCGGCCGGTTGCGTGTCTATCGCCTGCCGCTATTCCCACACCCCGTCGGAGATGGTGGATATGGGGGATGTGGAACAGGCGGTCCGGTTGCTGCTGGCCGTGTTGGAAAAGCCGATCGAGCTGTAGCGCCATGCCTCAACCGGACGGGTCGGCACCAAACCGATCCTCTGCTCACCAACCGCCAGGCCGGTCACGCCTTCGCCATCTCCTGCGTTCCCTGTGGGCCGAATGGCGCGTGGAGATGTTGATCCTCCTTCTGGCCGCATTCGGCATCTTTTTGCTGGTGGAACGGATGCAGATCCGCCAGACCCTGTTCGCCTGGTTGCGGCGCGGGTTGCAGGCCCTCTCTGGACTCGGCAACGCCCTCCTGCGCAGCGTGGCGGCCTCTGTCCGGGCTACCACCCTGTCCGACCTGGTGGGATATGCCCTGTTGCTGCTGGTCGTCGCTCTGGTGGTGTGGCGGGCCCGCTGGCGGCTGATGACCCTGCCCCGCCTGACGACGCGGCTGTGCCCCCATTGCGGCGGCGAACTGCACCGCATCCACCGCCATCGCCTTGACCGCCTGCTGGACCTCTTTGTGCCGGTGGCCCGCTACCGCTGCAAGAACCCCGCATGCCGGTGGGAAGGGTTGCGGATCAAGAGGGCACGATATGAGTGAGCAGATCCTCAGGCGTGCCTGGAGCTGGATCGCCTCGCGCTTCTACCGCCATCTGGCCGATGCCCATCGGCATTTTGGCAACAGCTATGGGGACCTGCAAGAACACTGGGCGGCTATCGAGAACTATACCCGTGCCGCAGCACTCGACCCCACCTACGCCCTGGCCTACTACAGCCGGGGGGTGCTCTACTGGCGGGAGATCGGCAACCACTACCGCGCCATCCAGGACCTGACCCGCGTGTTGGAACTGGTGCCGACCTGGGCGGAGGCCTATTTCAACCGGGCTATGGCCTACAAACTGCGGAACGAACCGGAAAAAGCCATCGCCGATCTGGAGTGCTACCTGGCCTGCGGCCGGGACCCGTTCTGGCTGGAGATGGCCCGCCGACAACTGGCCGAACTGCGCCATGAGCCTGACGATCCCCGCCGGCCGCCGGGGCCCCAGGAGTGAGAAGATGTCCCGCACCCGAACCACAGCCGCTCTGACCCTTATCGGCCTGCTGCTCGTCGCCTGCGGGCGGCCGACGACTGTTCGCCGGCCGGCAGAGGGCACCCCGGTGAAGGTGGCCCGTGTGGTGGATGGCGACACGGTGGAGTTGAGCGACGGCCGGGTGGTCCGCTACATCGGCCTCAACACCCCTGAACGAGGTCAGCCTTTCTACCAGGAGGCGACGGAGGCCAACCGCCGCCTGGTGGCCGGCAAGGAGGGCTGGCTGGTCCTCGACCTGCAGACCACCGACCAGTTTGGCCGGACCTTGGCCTACCTGTGGGTCGGCGAGCAGTTTGTCAACCTGGAGCTGCTGCGCCAGGGCTACGCCAACGCCTACACCGCCCCACCCAACGTGCGCTACAGCGACCTCTTTCTCGCCGCCGAAGCCGAGGCGCGAAAGGCCGGCATCGGCCTGTGGGAACCGGCCAACATCCCGCTCCGGATCGTCAAGATCTACTACGACGCACCTGGCGAAGATGCCGACAATCCCAATGGGGAATGGATAGAGATCATCAATGATGGGGCAGAGGCTGTGGATCTGACCGGATTCACATTGAAGGATGAAGGCAACCATCTGTACACCTTCCCGGCAGTGCGGCTGGCAGCGGGCCAGGTGCTGGAACTGCACAGCGGCCAGGGAAAAGACCTCGGCCACATCCTGTTCTGGGGGCTGGTCGGTGACGCAGTGTGGGATAATGACGGCGATGCCGCCTATCTGCGCGACAGCCACGGCCGCCTGATAGACAGTCACAGGTATTCGCGATGATGATCGGGCTCTATGCTCTGCTCGGTTTTCTGGTGGGTGCCTTTCTCAACCTGTGCGCCGATCAGCTTCCCCGCACCCGGCAGCTCCATTGGCCGCCGGTCTGTCCCTACTGCAACCGCCCCCGACCGCCGTGGGCCTGGATCGGTACGCTGGCCTACCTGCGCCTCAAGCCGGAATGTCCCTACTGCGCGGCCCCCATCTCCTGGCGGCACCCGCTGGTCGAGCTGGGCACGGCAGCCCTGTTCGCTTTTGTGTGGCAGCGCTACCACACCAGCGCCCTGCTGATCCCCTACACCCTCTACTCGGCCATCCTGGTGTTGGTGCTGGTGATTGACCTGGAGCAGCGGCTGATCCTCAATCTGGTCATCTATCCTGCCTGGGCAGTGGCGCTCCTGGCCAGCTTTTTCCACCCCCGGCTCTACTTTTACCGGCTGGCGCTCCTGGGAGGCGTGACCGGCTTCGGATTGCTCTTCCTGGTCTACCTGGGCGGCGAGCTATTCGTCCGGGTGCTGAGCAGGCGACAGGGCAGGGTGCCTGACACTGTGGCCTTTGGCTTTGGTGACGTGCGATTGGGCGGCTTCATCGGCCTGATCCTGGGCTTCCCTGATGTGCTCACCGCCCTCTTTCTGGCCGTGCTGTTGGGAGGGGTGGCCGGCCTGCTCTACTGGTTCGTGCAGGCGGTCCTCTTCCGCCGCTACTCCCTGTTTACCGCCATGCCCTACGGCCCGTATCTGGTCATCGGCGCCATGGCAGTCATGTTCTGGGGGCCGGGGATCGTCGGGCGGTAGGCCATGGCCAGGGGCAGGGCCTGGACCACAGGGTGGAGGGCCACAGGCATCAAGGCGCGGGCGATTGGAAATCACACCGGGTAGCCGAAGGCAATGCCTTCGGCTACCCGGCCCTGAAGTTTGGCCTTTTTCAGAACGGGGCGGGAAAATCTCCAAAACCCGCCTCCGGCGAGGCCAAAAGAACAAAAAGAAAATTTTTCATCGCGAAAGCTTCGTGCTTCGTTAGGCAGCTTTTTTCAGTTTCACCAAGCCGACCATCATACTACTTATGGTAGCTCCACCGAGGAACGGCACTACCGGTAGTAGGCAGACGACTCACCGGAAATGAA
>DAOTYI010000079.1:0-15418 GCA_034434895.1 Anaerolineae bacterium | reverse complement strand
CCGCGGCGGAGAGGGGAAGGGGGCCAGGGGTAGGGGTGAGGTCAAATCTAACATTGTCGAGCTACTCAGACATAGCTCTTTTTAGAAGGACACCAAGGTTTTCTTTTGTATTCTTCGTGTCCTTTGTGGTTAACAAGTCGCCTGCCTGAGTAGTTACGAATTGGGATGGTTCACAACAGGTTGGCCCCTGTTCAGACACCCATCCAGGCCAATCATCCGGCCAGCGTTCGCAGGAAAGCGATAAACCGCTTCAGCAGAGTGGGGTAAACCTTTTGCAGAACCAGCACTTTATCCAGGACCAACCCCAATATCCCGACGGATGCTACGTTCCAGGAGAAGAACTTTCTCGTCCATATATTTCCTCCCATCCACTCATGAACCCGGCGACCTCACCCCAAACACGCACATTCACCTCACGCCCCACGGTATGTTCCAGTTCCCGCCAGAAAGCGCTTTCCGCTTCGGGTGAGTCGCATTCGACGGCCACGTCAATGTCGGAATCGGCTCGGAAACGGCCCGGCTGGGTGAGGGAGCCAAAGAGATAGACCCGCCTCACGCCGGCATGCCGTCGAGCGACTTCGGGCACGGCTCCGCGCACCCGTTGGAGCCATCGCCTCCGCTCCTCTTCCCGGCGTTCCCGGCGGCGGGCTTGACGCTCCTCATGATATTGCCTGGCTGTTTGTCCTGTGGCCATATCCTCATCCTGGGCGGCCTGCCACCTCTGACCGCCTTTCCCGGCCCCAATCTTATCATGCGGTTTGAACGCTGCCAATTTGACAAGGGCTTCTTCCCCGTATATAATCCCCGTAAAAGTTCAGGAGGATAACCTGTGATTCACCCAACCGCCGACGTTTCTCCGCACGCCACCATCGGGGAAGGCACCCGCATCTGGCATCAGGCCCAGGTGCGCGAGGGGGCGCGCATCGGCCAGAACTGCATCATCGGCAAGAATGTCTACATTGACTTTGATGTGACCATCGGCGACCATGTGAAAATTCAGAACAACGCCTCCATCTACCACGGGGCCACAGTGGAGGATGGCGTCTTTATCGGCCCCCATGTCTGCCTGACCAACGACAAACTCCCACGCGCCATCAACCCGGACGGCACGTTGAAAGGAGGGGCCGACTGGGAGGAGGGCCACATCCTGCTCCGCTACGGCTGTTCCCTGGGGGCCGGAGCCGTGGTCGTCACCGGGGTCACGGTCGGGCGCTGGGCCATGGTCGGGGCCGGCGCCGTGGTCACGCAGGATGTGCCCGACCACGGCCTGGCCGTGGGCAACCCGGCCCGCCTGATCGGCTACGTCTGCACCTGCGGCCGAAGGCTGGTCCCGGCAGAAGGAGGGCTGATGCATTGCCCGGCCTGCGGGCGCGAATACAACCTGGAGGTGACCCGGTGATTCCGATTGCCCAACCGATGATCGGCCAAGAGGAAAAGGCCGCCGTCCTGGCCGTCCTGGAGAGTGGACAACTGGCCCAGGGGGAGCAGGTGGCCCGCTTCGAGGAGGCCTTTGCCCACTTTTGTGGCGTCAGGTACGCCATCGCCACCTCGTCGGGGACGACCGCCCTGCACATCGCCCTCCTGGCCCTGGGCATCGGCCCCGGCGACGAAGTCCTGACCACCCCCTTTACCTTCATCGCCTCGGCCAATGCCATCCTCTTCTGCGGGGCCAGGCCGGCCTTTTGCGACATCCAGCCGGACACCTTCAACCTGGACCCTGAAAGTGCTGAGACAGTCATCCGCAGACGCCGGGCTCAGGGCGGGCGGATCCGCGCCATCCTGCCTGTGCACCTGTTTGGCCATCTGTGCGATATGCCGGCCATTCTGGAGCTGGCCGACCGCTACGATCTGCTGGTGCTGGAGGACGCCTGTCAGTCCCACGGCGCTTCGCTCAACGGGAAAAGGGCCGGCTCCTTCGCCACCGGCTGCTTTTCCTTCTATCCCACCAAGAACATCACCACCGGCGAGGGGGGCATGATCACCACCGACGATGAGGCCATCGCCGCACGCTGTCGTCTCCTGCGCGACCACGGCCAGCGCCGGCGCTACCACCACGAGACCTTGGGCTATAACTTCCGCATGACCAACATCGCCGCGGCCATCGGCCTGGCCCAACTGGAAAAACTCCCCCGCCATACGGAGATGCGCATCCGCAACGCCGCCTGCCTCACCGCCCACCTGAAGGAGCTGCCGCACGTGATCCCCCCCACCGTCCGTCCCGGCTACACCCACGTCTTTCACCAGTACACCATCCGCCTCCGGGGAGACCGCGACCGGGCCGTGGAGGAACTGCGGGCCAGGGGCATCGGCACGGGGGTGTACTATCCGCTCCCGGTGCACCACCAGCCGCTCTACCGGCAGATGGGCTATGATGATTCCCTGCCGGAGGCCGAACAGGCCTGCCGCGAAGTGCTCTCCCTCCCCGTCCATCCCGCCCTGAGCCAGGAAGATCTGAAAACCATTGTAGAGGCCGTCGCTTCCCTGCATTCCACGTAATACGCAATACCTAAAGGAGGCTCTCATGCTTCGCGCCGCCGTGATCGGAGTGGGGGCGATGGGCGGACACCACGCCCGCGTCTATAACGAGCTGGAGGGCGTGGAACTGGTCGCCGTGGCCGATGCCGATGCCCGGCGGGTTGAGGCCATCGGCCGACGCTTCAAGGTGCCGTCCTATACCGATTACCTCCAGATGCTGGACCGGGAGAGACCGGACCTGGCCTCCATCGCCGTCCCGACCTTCCTGCACCACCGCGTGGCCCTGGAGACCATGGCCCGGAGCATCCACGTCCTGGTGGAAAAGCCGATCGCCTCCGATCTGCAGGAGGCGGAAGAGATGATTCAGGAAGCCCGTCGGCAGGGGGTGAAACTGGCCGTCGGCCATATCGAACGCTTCAACCCGGCGGTGATCGAGCTGAAGCGCCGCCTGGGGCAGGGGGAGGCCGGCCGCATCTTTCTCCTCCACGCCCGTCGGTTGGGCCCTTTCCCGGAGCGGATCCAGGATATGGGTGTGGTCATTGACCTGGCTGCCCATGACCTGGACGTGATGCTCTACCTCCTGGAGCAGGAGGTGGAACGTGTCTATGCCGAGACGGCCCGCTGGGTCCACGCCCGGCACGAAGACCTGCTGACCGGCCTGCTCTACTTCCGCGACGGCACCCTGGGTCTCCTGGACATCAACCGTTTGACCCCGACCAAGGTCCGCGAACTCACCGTCACCGGGGAAAAGGGCATGTTCCTGGTCAACTATCTGACCCAGGACCTCTATTTTTACGAAAACACCTATACCGCCGGCAACTGGGACAGCCTGGGCATTCTGAAGGGCGTGGGCGAGGGCAACATGCTGAAATTGACCATCGCCCGCAAGGAGCCGCTGCGGGCCGAACTGGAGGCCTTTGTCCGGGCCGTGGAAAACGACCAGCCTCCGCCGGTTGGGGGGGAAGATGGCAGGCGCGTGCTGGCCCTGGCCCTGCAACTGCTGGCATCGGGGAAGGAGCATCGCGTTTTTGGACCGCCTGCCTGAGAGCCTGTCTGAAAACCGCCAAGACACAAAGGACACTATGCGGTTTTTATTCGTTTCCTTCTTGTTCCTTTGTGTCTTTGTGTCCTTGTGGTAAGCTTTTCAGACCAGCTCTGAGAGGAGAGAAGGGATGTCGGAAGCACTTCTGGAAGCCATCCGCCGCCGGCAAGTCCCCCTGGCCGTCATCGGGCTGGGTTATGTGGGGTTGCCGGTGGCCTGCAAATTTGCCCAGGCCGGCTTTGAGGTGTGGGGCATCGAGCGCAACGCGGACAAGGTGGAGCAGATCCGGCAGGGCCTTTCGCCCATCGGGGGGAAGGAGCCGGGCCTGGCCGAACTCCTGGCCGGGGTCGTGCGCCAGGGCCGGCTCCATGCCAGCAGCGAGTACGCCGCCTGCCGGTCGGCCCGGGCCATCTTGATCGCTGTGGAGACACCGGTGGATGAGGAGACACATCGGCCGGCCTATACAGCTCTGCGCGCCGCTCTGGAATCTCTCGGCCCACACCTTTCCCCGGATACCCTGGTGGTGGTCGAATCCACCATCGCCCCTGGCACCATGGCCGGTCTGGTGCAGCCCCTCCTGGAGCGGGCCTCCGGGCTGCGGTCCGGGGAGGAGCTGCATCTGGCTCATTGCCCGGAACGGGTAACGCCGGGGAAACTCCTCCACAACCTGGAAAACCTGCCCCGCGTGGTCGGTGGGATGACTCCAGAAGCGGCTGCCCTGGCCGTGGAACTCTACCGCCATATCGTCCGCGCCGACCTGGATGCCACCGATGCCCTCACCGCCGAGATCGTCAAGACAGCCGAGAACACCTATCGGGATGTGCAGATCGCCTTTGCTAACGAGGTGGCCCTCCTGTGCGAAAACCTGGGGGCCGACGTCTGGCGGGTACGGGAACTGGTCAACAAATGTCCCTACCGGGATATGCACCTGCCGGGGGCCGGGGTGGGTGGGCACTGCCTGCCCAAGGACCCGTGGCTGCTGATCGCCCATGCTTCCCCCGACTTTCAGCCCCGGCTCATCCCGGCTGCCCGGGCGGTGAATGAAAGGATGCCGCTGCATGTGGCCGACCTGGTGGTGGAGGGGTTGCGGGCAGCCGGAAAAGAGGTGCGAGGGGCGCGGGTGGCCGTCCTGGGCTATGCCTTCCTGGAGAATTCGGACGACACACGGAACTCGCCCAGCGCCGCCCTGGTGCGTCGGCTGCGGGAACTGGGAGCGGAGGTCGTGGTGCATGACCCCCATGTGCCCGAGTACCGGGGCGACCTGGGGGAGTGCCTTCAGGGTTGCGATGCGGCGGTGGTGATGGTACGGCATGAGGAGTACCTGCGTCTGAAGCCGGAGGAGGTGGTCGGCCGGCTGAACCCTCCCCCCGTGGTGGTGGATGGGCGGCACCTTTTCGCCGCCGGAGCAGCCCACTCCATCTATCTCGGTGTGGGGGGGCCGGTACGGTTTGAGAACTGGTCTGAAAACAGATGATTTCCGGGGAAAGGAGAGATGAAGGGCAACAGGCGGCTGCCTGAGGCAGAAATGCTGGCCGCGCTGCATGACACGGCCCTGGACCTGGCCGCGCAGCGGGCATTGCCAGACCTGCTACGGGCCATCGTCTCCCGCGCGGTAGAACTCCTGGCAGCCAGAGGGGGCGGCATCTACCTCTACCGGCCTGAAACCGATGACCTGGAGTTTGTCCTGGCCTACCGGTTGCACCCCGACTTGACGGGGGTCGTGCTCCGGCGCGGCGAAGGGCTGTCCGGCAAGGTGCTGGAGAGCGGCAGGCCGCTGGTTGTGGCCGACTATAGCGGTTGGGAAGGACATGCGGCCCAGTTCGAGGGGGCCGGCTTTACAGCCTGCGTGGCCGTGCCCATCCGCTGGGGCGACCGGCTGCTGGGGGTGCTGGACGTGCTGGACGACGCGCCACGCACCTTCTCGGCAGACGACGTGGCCTTGCTGGAACGCTTCACCCCGCTGGCAGCGGCGGCTATGGAGAACGCCCGCCTGCTGGCCGCCGAACGGGAGCAGCGTGTGCTGGCCGAGACGCTGCGCGAAGTGGCCAATGTGCTGAACAGCAGCCTGGACAGCGAACAGGTTCTGGCTTTAATCCTGGACCAGTTGGCCCGCGTCGTCCCCTATGACAACGCCTCGATCATGCTGATCGGTAATGGAACGCTCAGGCTGGTAGCTGGCCGGGGCTTTCAGGCCGAAGAGCCGATCCTGCCCCCCTTGCCTGTCGAAAGGTTGCCCCACGTCCAGAGGGTGCTGGAAAGCCGTCAGCCGGCCATCATCGCCGACATCACCGCCGATCCAGACTGGCTGCACCGACCAGAAACGGGCGATGTGCGTTGCTGGCTGGGCGTTCCCCTGGCCGTCCAGGGCCAGGCGATCGGGTTGCTCAACCTGGGCCACAGACAGCCGGGGTTCTATACCGGACGACAGGCCCAGATCGCTCAGACCTTTGCCGATCAGGCTGCCAGGGCCATTGCCAACGCCCGGCTATACGCCGATCTACAGCGACAGATGGAGGATCTGAAGCGCACCCAGGCCCAGCTTATTCAGTCGGCCAAAATGGCCGCCGTGGGCAGTCTGGCGGCCGGTGTGGCTCACGAACTGAACAACCCCCTGACCTCTATCCTGGGCTTTGCCGATCTGCTGTTGTGGAACACAGCTCCCGATGACCCGCGAAGAGAGGACCTGACGGTCATCGTGGCCGAAGCACAACGGGCGCGGGACATTGTGCGCAATCTGTTGGACTTTTCTCGCCAGACCGAATCTTCCTACCAGCCGGCCGATGTCAACCATCTGTTGCAGCAAACCCTGTCCCTGCTCCGCTGGCAGATCGAAAACAGCCATGTCAACCTGAAGGAGAGTTACGCCGAAAAGCTGCCCCTTCTCCCGCTGGCAGCCAACCGCATCAAACAGGTTTTTCTCAACCTTATCACCAATGCCCTGCATGCCATGCCCTCCGGTGGGACGCTGATTGTGAGCACCGGGCAGGTGGGAGAGGAAGTCATGATCCAGTTCAGCGATACAGGGACCGGGATACCGGCCGATCACCTGCCCCGCCTCTTTGACCCCTTTTTCACCACCCGACCGGCGGGCCAGGGTACAGGATTGGGACTGTCGGTCAGTCTGAGCATCGTCCAGGAACATGGGGGGCGTATCACGGTGGAGAGCCAGGTGGGGCAGGGGAGCAGATTCACCGTGTGGCTGCCTGTACCGGCGTCGGACGAAAGGGGGCAGCATGGCCCACGAAAAGATCCTGGTCGTTGACGACGAGCCGCATATCGTCCAACTGTGCGTCCAGATTCTGACGGAGCTGGGCTACCGGGTGCAGGGGACCAGCAACGAGTCTGAGGCCCTCACCCTCCTGGAAGCCGAGGCCTTTGACCTGCTGGTGACCGATGTGCGGATGCCCCATCTGGACGGCCTGGCCCTGCTTCGCCGGGGGCTCGAGCTGGATCCCAACCTGGCCGCCATTGTGATCACCGGCTACGCCAGCCTTGAAGGGGCCATCGAGGCGCTGCACGCCGGAGCACGGGGCTTTGTCCTCAAGCCGTTCAGCTTTGAGGAATTGGCGGCCACGGTCAAAGAAGCCCTCTATCGGCGACAAAAGGAGCTGGAACGGCTGCGCATGCAGGCCCAGTTGCCCATCCTGGAGATCGGCCAGACCCTGATGACGACAGGCGATGTCGAGTCGCTGGCCCGGCGCCTGCTGGGGGTGGTGGTGCGGCAGATGAAGGTGGATCGGGCTGCTCTCCTGTTGCTGGATCGGGAACGGGAGGAGTTGCGCGTCACCGCGGCGGTCGGCCTGCCAAAAGAGGCCCCCAACGACAGACGGATACCGGCTGGGCAGGGGATCGTGGCCCAGGTACTGAATCAGGGAAGCCCGTTGGTGCTGGAGGGTCGGTCGCAGGCAGGCCTGGAACCGCTCCTGGGGTTGCCGGGAATGGAGCCGGGTGCGGCCGTTCAGATCCTGGTGCCCCTGCGCACGGCCAGAAATCGTGTCGGCATTCTCGCCCTGGAGCACCTGGTCTCCGAACGGCCGGTCCCCCTCCTTTCACCGAGTGAACGGAATCTGCTGTCCATCATGGCTGCCCAGATCGCCATCGCTCTGGAGAATGCGCAGATGTATGCTCTGGAGCAGCAGCGGGCTGCCGTTCTGGCCCGCGCGTTGGAGCGGCAACGCGAGCTGGATCGCCTCAAAGATCAGCTCATCCGCAACGTGTCCCATGAATTCCGCACCCCGCTGGCCATCATCCTGGGATATGCCGAGTTTCTGGCTTCCGGGCAGATCGGTGAGATGCACGCCGAGCAGGCAAAAGCGGTAGAGGCCATCCTGGAACGGGCTACCGCCCTGAGCAATCTGGTCGAAACCATCACCGCTATCCTGGACAACGAGACTCGCGAGCCGATCCGCGAACCGGTGTTCCTGGACGAGATAGCAGTCACCGCCGTCGCTCACTTTCAACTGCTCGCCGGCCAATCTGGCCTGAAGCTGCACGGGGAGATAGGCCGGGTGCCGCCCGTGCTGGGCAACGCCCAGCACCTGCGGAATGTGGTGGACAACCTGATCGCCAACGCGCTCAAGTTCACACCGCCAGGGGGCACGGTCACGGTGAGCCTTGGGCTGGAGGACAACCAGGTTGTGCTTCGGGTATCAGATACCGGCATCGGCATCGGGGCCGAACATCTGGATCGCATCTTTGACCGCTTTTATCAGGTGAATGGGACGATACGGCGCCGGTATGGCGGCAGCGGCCTGGGCCTGGCCCTGGTCAAAGAGATCACCGAAGCGCACGGCGGGGTGGTCACAGTCGAGAGCCAGCCAGGGGTGGGAAGTACCTTCTCGGTCTGCCTGCCGGCCGTCGTGGACGGAGAAGGGAAAAGAGCGCAACGTGGCATTGATTCCGCGCCCTCTCGGCCGGGCTGCCCTCAGGACCCGGCGAATCTATGACCTGTCGCCCAGACCGGCTTTGTGCCAGGGTGACAGGCAGCTTATCTGGAGGAACCTATGCGACAGCCAGTCATCGTTGAGGCAGTGCGTACCCCCGTCGGGCGGCACGGCGGAGCCCTGGCAACAGTCCGGCCGGATGACCTGGCCGCCCTGGTCATCCGGGAGGTCGTGGCCCGGGCGGGCATTGAACCCGGCCTGGTCGAGGATGTATATCTGGGTTGTACCAACCAGGCCGGTGAAGACAACCGCAACGTGGCACGCATGGCCCTCCTGCTGGCCGGCCTGCCCTTTCACGTGGCCGGGGTCACCGTCAACCGTCTGTGTGCTTCGGGGTTGGAGGCGATCAACCAGGCTGCCCGCGCCATCCGCTGCGGCGAGGGGGAGATTTTTGTGGCCGGGGGGGTGGAGAGCATGAGCCGTGCCCCCTGGTCGGTCCCCAAAGCGGAGCGGGCCTTTCCCTGGGGCCATGTGACCATGTATGATACGACCCTCGGCTGGCGCTATCCCAATCCCCGGTTGGAGCAGCTCTTTCCCCTGGAGAGCATGGGCGAGACCGCAGAGAATATTTATGCCGAGACCGGCATCAGCCGTGAGGAGCAGGATGCCTTTGCTCTGGAGAGCCAGCGACGGGCAGCGGCGGCCATCGAGGCCGGACGCTTTCGGGATGAGATCGTCCCGGTGCCGATCCCGCAACGCAAGGGGCCGCCTCTGGTGGTGGACACCGACGAGCACCCCCGCATCCGGGTTGACCCTGATGGCCGGGTGCATCTGGACACCAGCGCGGAAGAGCTGGCCAGATTGCGCCCCGCCTTTCGCGCCGGGGGCACGGTGACGGCCGGCAACGCCAGCGGCCTCAACGACGGAGCGGCCGCCCTGCTCTTGATGACAGAGGAGAAGGCAAAAGAGCTGGGCCTCCAACCGCTGGCCCATTGGGTAGCCTCAGCCGTGGCCGGAGTGAATCCGCGCACGATGGGATACGGCCCCATTCCGGCCACCCGCAAGGTCCTGGAGCGGGCCGGGCTGACCGTGGATGACCTTGATCTGATCGAACTGAACGAAGCCTTTGCCGTCCAGGCGCTGGCCTGTATGAAAGAACTGGGCCTCGATCCCGCCCGGACCAATGTCAATGGCGGAGCGATTGCCCTGGGGCATCCCCTGGGCTGCACCGGCGCCCGGCTGATGGTCACCCTGCTGCATGAGATGCGACGGCGAGCGGCAGCCGGGGAACGAATGCGCTATGGCCTGGTAACCATGTGTGTCGGCGTCGGTCAGGGATGTGCCACCCTCGTCCAGCGCCCGTCATGAACCCCCTGGCCCCAAAGCGGGGCCATTTTTTCAAATTTTCAAAAACAGGACTTGACAACGGACAAAAGATATGGTATACTATTGACAACGCTGTCGTCAACGTAGTCGTTATCGGTGTCGTCATCGTTGTCAGCCGCCCAGAGGCCAGACAAGGCCGGGGCCAGGTGCGCACGGGGGGATCATTCTGTGGCTGTCACCATGCGGGATGTTGCGCGAGAAGCTGCCGTCTCCATCAAAACCGTTTCTCGCGTGGTCAATAACCAGGGAGAAATCTCCGATGAGACCCGTCAGCGGGTGCTGGCCGCGATTGAACGGCTGGGCTACCGGCCGAGCAAGGTAGCCCGGGCCCTGGTCACCCAGCGCACCGACACTCTGGGCCTGATCGTGGGCGACATCTCCAACCCCTTTTTCTCGGAAGTGGCCCGCGGGGTCCTGCAGACCGCCCAGGCGCAAGGCTACGATGTCTTTCTCTGCAACTCCGACTATGATCCCCAGCAGGAGATCCATGCCCTCTATTCTCTGGCCGATCACAACGTGGATGGCATGATCATCTTTCCCTGTTGGGAGAACGAAGAGGAGCTCAAGATCTTTGCCAGCCAGTACAAACCGCTGGTGGTGGTCAACCGCGTCTTTGACCGCCATCCGGGCATGGGGCTGGTGTTGAACGACATCCGGGGCGGGGCCAGGATGGCAGTGGAATATCTGATCAGCAGAGGCTACACCGCCATCGGGATGCTGGCCGGGCGGGCAACCCCCTTGCACTTGATGGAGCGCGTCCAGGGGTTCCGTGAAGCGCTGCTGGCCCATAACCTGCCTGTCGTGGAGGAATGGATCCTGACCGGCGCCACCAACCTGGATATGGACCGTGGCTATGAAGCGGCCCGGCAACTCCTCACCCGCTATCCCCAGGTACGGGCTATTCTGGCCTACAACGACCTGATCGCCGTAGGAGCCATCCGTGCCTGCCAGGAACTGGGGCGCCGCGTGCCGGAGAGTCTGGCCATCGTCGGTTTTGACGACATCCCCCTGGCCGGGATGATCGCCCCGCCCCTGACCACAGTGCATATAGACAAGTACCAACTGGGACAGCAGGCGGTGCTCCGCCTGGTGGAGATGCTCAACGATCCGGCAGCCGATCTCCCTCCCGTCCATCTGGAGGTGAAGCTGGTGATCCGCGAGTCGGCCTAGAGGCTGCTTTCTGGCCCCACCTGCCCGGCAGGTGAGCCAGGAGAGCTCGTCAGAAGTGAAAGGAGGTGATCGAAGGACGAGAGACCCCTGAAATCTTGTGTCCACGGTACGAGCAACATTCAAAAAGGAGAGAAGAAAAGGGAGGTAGAGATGAAAAAGGTTGTTTTCCTGGCAATGGCGTTGATCATGGTGGTCCCCATGATCGCCGGCTGTGGGCCCGCCCCAACAACTGCCCCGTCGGTCGTCAAAGAGACGGTCGTGGTCACGGCCACACCGCCCCCTGAGGAAAGAAAGCTGGAGATCTTTCACTGGTGGACCGGTCCAGGTGAGCGCGAAGCAGCCGATGCCATGTTCAAAGCGCTCAAAGACAAATATCCCGACATCGAGGTGGTCGAAAACCCGGTGGCCGGCGGGGGAGGGGTGAGCCACCGCGTCGTCTTGCAGGGCCGCATGGCAGCCGGTGTGCCACCCGACACCTTCCAGACGTTGGGGGGTGCAGAGCTGAAAGCCTACGTGGATGGCAACGCCCTCGAGCCGCTGGACAATCTGTACGCCGAACTCAAGTACAAGGATGTCATCCCCGGCCCCCTGTACAACGCGGTGACCATCAACGGCCACCCCTACGTCGTGCCGTTGAACATGCACATTCAGAACATCCTCTATTACGACAAAAAGCTGTTCGACGGCATGGGGCTGAAGCCACCCAAGAGCTTTGACGAACTGATGGCCGTCTGCAAGGCTATCAAGGAAAAATACCCCAACAAGGCGCCCCTGGGTCTGGGCACCACCGAGAACTGGGAGGCGGCCTTTGTCCTGGACAGCATCATCGTCGAGGAAGGGGGGCCTGAATATTACGTCAAGCTGTTCAAGGGTGAGGTGGATGTCAAGACCGATCCGACCTTCAAGGCCTCGCTCCAAAAGCTGGCCAAACTGATGGAGTATGTCTACCCCTACCACTCCAACCTGACCTGGGACCAGTCGGTCGGCCTGGTTGTTTCGGGTGACGCGGCGATGGTCCTCATGGGCACCTGGGCCATCGGGGCGTTCATCAGCAACGGCTGGACGCCGAACGTAGACTTTGGGGCCGTGACCTTCCCGCAGGTGCCGGAGCGGATTCTGCTCTTCCACCCCGATACCTACGGCCTGGCCAAGGGTGCTCCTCACCCGAAGGCAACCATGGATTGGCTGCGGGTCGTGGCCTCGCCTGAACTGCAGATCCCGACCGACGTCACTCAGGGCGGGATGTTTGCCCGGATTGACATTGACCCCACCAAGTTCCCCGATCCGATCCGGCAGGAGATGCAGGCTTATGTCCGTGACAACCCGGGCAAGCTGATCCTGGACCAGCACGGCAGCATCGCCCCGGCTGCCTTCTCCAACGAGTACTGGATCGTCATTGCCGGCTTTATGGCCGCCGAGCAGCCGGACATCAACGCCACCATCAACCAGGTAGCGACCCTGTTCCAGACCTACGACGTCAAGAACAAGTCCGCCTGGTATCAGTGGCCGTAAACAACCAGCCGTCATCACCCGGAGCCTTGCGGAGGCCCTGACCTCCGCAAGGCTCCTGCTCCAACGAGGCAGTGGAGTGAGCGCAACCAGCCGGTCCCTCAAACACAGATGGCTCCGCAGAGACCGCCGGGCGGGGTGGACTTTCAGGGAGTTCCTGATCTTTTTATTTCCCCTGCTGGTGTGTGTGGTTCTGCTCTACTACATGCTGATCCGGACCTTTTGGGTCTCCTTTTCCAACTGGGAGGGGGTCGAACCGAACTATACCCTGATCGGCTTCAAATGGTACAAGATGATGTTCGACCTGGCCCGTTTCCAGGCCGACGTCAGCAACAACCTCAAATGGCTGATCCTGGGGGTGCTGCCCACCGTCATCGTCGCCCTGTTCATTGCCTACCTGCTGGAGATCCGCTCCATCCGGGGAACCGAAAACTACACCAGAACCCTGATCCTCTACCCGGTGGCCATGTCGTTCATCGTCACCGGCACCATCTGGTCGTGGATGTATCAGCCGGACAAGGGGGTCTTTAACACTCTCCTCCGGGGGTTGGGATTAGGTTTTCTTGAGGGTCGTTATGTCACCGACCCGGCCACCGCCACCTATTGGCTTATTGTCATCTTTGTCTGGCAGTACCTCGGCTTCTCGGTCATCATCCTCCAATCGGCCTTCCGCACCACGGAGCTGCAGGAGATGATCGAGTCGGCCCTGCTGGATGGGGCCTCGCGGTTCCGCATCCTGCTCCAGGTGATCGTGCCCAACATCCGGGGTGGCATCCTCGTCCTGGTGTCGCTCCTGCTCATCTCCTCGCTCAAGGTCTTTGACATTGTGTACGTGGTGACCTTTGGCGGCCCCGGCTTTGCCACCGACGTGTTGGCCTTCTACATGCTGGTCGCCACCTTTCAGCAACACCTGGTCTCCCTGGGGGCCGGGATCGGGGTGATCATCTTCCTCCTGGCCTGTATCATCGTCGTTCCGTATACCATCTATGCCTTCAGGAAGTGGTTCGAATGAAGATCAAAAACCCCGGCCTGACGATTCTGGTGCTGATCACGCTGCTGATCCTGACCATCGCCTATGTCCTGCCGATGTACGTGGCGGTTGTGACCTCGCTGAAAAGCATCGCCGAGATCACCCAGCGACGCTACCTGATCCCCAGCCTCAGCCTGCAGTTTGAGAACTATACCCAGGCGTTCAGGCTGATCTTCCCGGCGATGAAAAATTCGACGATCATCTCCTTCTCGGTCACCTTTCTGTCGCTGCTATTCGGCGGTCTGGGGGGATATTACCTCAGCCGCGCCAGGACCCCTTTTGCTAAGGTCCTGTTCGTCCTGGTGGGGATCTCGATCTATCTGCCCTATCAGGTCATCCTCATCCCCCTGACCCAGATCATGGCCTCGATCAAAATCCCGCCGGTTACGATCGGGACCTGGAGCTTTGGCGGGGTCCCACTGACCAGGACGCTGTGGGGCCTGATCGCCAGCTATCTGATCCTGAATGTCCCCCTCGCCTCCCTGCTGATGGGCACCTTTTTCACCGCCATCCCCAGGGAGTTGGAAGAAGCGGCCGAGGTAGATGGCGCCTCGCGGCTTCAGAACTTTTTTCGGGTTATCACCCCGGTGGCCCTGCCCGCCTATGCTTCTACCGCGATCATCATCTTTACCCAGGTATGGAACGAGTTCTTGCTGGCGCTGACCTTTGCTACCCCCAAAACCCAAACGATCCAGATGAAACTGGTGGAGATCAAGGGCAGCTTTGTGGCCAACTATCATCTGCAGATGGCGGCCGCGGTCATCACTCTGCTTGTGCCGCTCCTCTTCTTCCTGGTCCTGGGGCGCTACTTTATCCGGGGCATCCTGGCCGGGGCTTTGAAAGGGTAACCCCCTGGCGTTGCGCTCGCCCCGTTATCACCGCCCACACTCCTGAGCGGAACAGGTCCGGCAGGCCTTTTGTCCTCCCCGCCCAGGCCCCCTTGCCGGATGGGCTCTGGCAGACCGGCAGGACCGATCCGGAAGGACCGCCGGGTCACAGACACGGCGGGAGCGCCTGAAAGACCTCCCAGGCCTGATGATCCCCCTGATTTTTGAAGTCCGGCAAACGCGGCTTGACGAAATAGATGAACTATGGTATGTTTTCTCCGACTAACCTGCCAGCGAGAGGGGGACAGGCTGAATGAAGATCAATTTTGCTATGTGGAAGACCGCCCTGTGGACCCTGGTCAAAATGGACAGCAAAGAGGAGTGGGATCGGCTGGACGTCATCTCCAAATGGCTGATCGCCACCCGCTCGGCTGTGACCACAGTGACCCTCTATTCCTGTATCATCGCCGGGCTGCTGGCCTGGCGCGATGGCTACTTTAGTCTGCTGCCCTGGTTGATCGTCACCCTGGGCCTGTTTATCGCCCACGGCACAAACAACCTGCTCAACGACTATACCGACTACAAACGGGGCATAGACCAGGACAACTATTTCCGCACCCAATACGGCGTCCACCCTCTGGTCCAGGGGTTTTGGACCCTCAACCAGCAGAAGCGCTGGTTTGCGGTCAGCGGCATCCTGGCCGTCCTGTCGGGCCTTTTCGCCCTGTTCTACACCCACTTTTCGCCGCTGGTCATGGCCCTCTTTGCCTTTGGTGCCCTGGTGTTGCTGCTGTATACCTGGCCCCTCAAGCACCTGGCCTTGGGGGAGCTGTTCATCTTTTTGATCTGGGGGCCGATCCTGGTTGTCGGGGTGTATGTCGTCCTGGCCCAGGGCTGGACCGGGAACGGGTGGTATGTGGCTCTGACGGGGGTGCCCTTTGGCCTGAGTGTAGCCAGCATCAATGTCGGCAAGCACATTGACAAGCTGGAGGAGGACAGGCGCAAGGGGGTGGGCACCCTGCCGGTCCGGATCGGAGAAAAGGCCGCCCGCATCCTCAACATGGCCGCGTTGCTGCTCCTCTATGCTGTCATCCTG
>DAOTYI010000078.1:0-2342 GCA_034434895.1 Anaerolineae bacterium | reverse complement strand
ACCAGGGCAACCGTTCTCCGGTGGACAGGTCATACAGGCCGATCAGGAGCCGGTAGCGGCCCGGCAGCGCGTCGGGGTAGACAGGCACCTGGAGCCACTCGCCGACCAGGTCGCCGGGCCGCCAGGTGTTGGTGGGACAGCCGCCGTCGCATGGCAGGAAATCCACCTGCCCGGCCTTGACCCCGGCCTGGTCAATGACCTGCACAAAGAGGGTGTAGGAGGTGGCGGTCGGGGCCAGCGCCCGCCAGCCGAGGAACAGCGGCAGCGCCCCGCCGGGGTGGACCGTTGTCTTTTCGACCTGCAGGGCGAGCAGCTCTGCTACCTCTCCCACCCTTTTCCTCTCCGGCGACACAGCCGGCAGGCGGGCCACGTCGAAGGGCTGGCCGGGCGGCGAGTAGTAGTCCAGCCGCACCGCTCCCACCTGGAAGCGGGCTGCTGCCGCCCCCGGGTCGCCGGAACCGACGGCCCAGGTCGCCTGCTGCCCGACCCCGATCTCCCGCCAGGCCGGCACCCCCCACACCGCCAGGGTCCCGTCATAAGCATCCTGCCAGGCTTCGGTCAGCAGCGGATCGGTCAGGGCGACGGCCTCGCCGGGGCGCTCCATGCGGGACAGGAGATCGGCCGCCTGCGCCACGTCACCGCCCGGCGCATAACCGCGCAGCGAGATGGCAGAGCCGATCCCGGCCAGAAGCAGCAGGCCCCCCGCCAGCCGGGCAGGCAGCCGGCCTCGCCACGCTGCCCACAAAGCCCAGGCCGACAGGAGAGCCACAAGCCCCAGAAAGGCAACGGTGGCCGCGATGCCCACTCCCTGCTGCCTGTCACCGGCTGCTCCGATAGCCCGAACCCAGGCCAGGTCCAGGCTCTGCGGGTGGAGGTAGCTCCATTGCCGCAGCAGCGGGCTGTAAGCCGGATTGAAGAGGGTGGCGGGATGGTACAGGCCCAACCTGGCATAGATCTCCTCCAGGTAGACGTTGAAATTGACGACAACGCCGAGAATCTGTACCACGATGCTCAACAGGGCCACCGCTCCCACCCCCACCGCCACGGCCCGGCGGCGGCCAGCGACCTCAAGAGCCGGGGCCAGTGGCAGGATAGCGAAGGGCAGGGCCGTTACCAGGAAGCGCGGTCCCCAACCATGCCCGGCCCACCACAGATACCAGGGCGCGTAGAAGGCGATGTGGCCCACCACCACGGCCGCGGCCAGCAACCCCTCAGCGCGGTGGCGGCGGTAAAAGGCCGGCCAGGCGGCCAGCGCAGCCAACAGCAGCGGGTTATACCAGAACAGCCCTTTGCCGGGGCTGAAGGTCAGTCCGTAGAAGCCCTCGAAAAAGGGGGTGGCAAAACGTTCCCCGGCCAGGTAGCCGGTGGTCAAAGGATTGCCGAACCGTAACCAGTTGTACCAGCCGGTGACCACCAGCGCCGCCAGCAGCGGCAGTCCAAAGAGCAGCAGCGACACAGCCCAGGACCGCCACTCCCCCCGGTGGTGGCGGTGGAGGTACACCAGCAGGAGCAACCCCAGGAACGGGATCACCATCGCGTTGTTCAGCCGGGCCAGCAGGGCCAGGCCCAACCCGGTCCCGGCCAGCAGCGGACTGAGCCGGTCGTCCAGGTCGCGGAAACGGAGCAGGAAGTAGAAGCTGAGCATCAACCCCAGGGCAGCCAGCGATTCGCTGAACAGATAGCGGGCGTAAGGCCAGGCCATTGTCCCCAGGCCGTAGGCCAGGGCAACGCCCAGCGACACCCCCTGGCTATAACGGAGCCGCCGCAGGGCCAGATAGAGCAGGGCGCCGGTCAGGGCGGTGGCCGGGCCGTTGGTCAGCATCGCCGCCTGAACATTGCCCACCTGCTCCGACCGCAGCGCCAGCCAGTAGAGGGGCAGCGCCGCCAGGGTCATGCCCAACCCCTTGCGGGAGTAGAGATGCCCATCCGGCCCGTAGGACCCCTGCTGCTCACCCATCCAGCGCAGCAACTCGATATCCCATGCCCCTCGCCGGGCCAGGCTATCGGTGGTGGCCAGCATGGCCATTTCGTCGCTGGAGTGGTAGCGGCCGCTGAAGGTCAGCAGGTAGACGCTGAACAGCAGGACAAAGAGGGAGATCGGGTTATTGGATATTGGATATTTGGATATTGGATATTGGGTATTGGATGGTGGCTTCCGGGCTTTCAATCTCTAATCTCCAATCTCCAATCTCTAATCTCCAATCTCTAATCTCTAATCTCCAATCTCTAACCCATCGTTCGCTCAAATTTTGGCGAGTTTTGAGAAATGGAGTATCATCACGGTATGGTTGAGAAACTGACTATCATTACAGAACGGGTGGATGACACCCCCCTCCTGTTGG
>DAOTYI010000077.1:0-8058 GCA_034434895.1 Anaerolineae bacterium | reverse complement strand
GCGAGCGGGAGAGGGGAGGGGGCAGGGGGAGGGGTGAGGGTCAGGCGGAACTTTAGCCTGTCAAAAGTGTAAACCAACTTCCCCAGAAAATTGAACCATCCCGGTGGAAAAGAGGTTTCTCAGCGGTCTCCCAGGGGCGGCCCTGGCGGCCGTCCAGGGCAGGGGTGCCTACCATTTGAGGGGTGGATTACGCCGACAGGTCTCTTCTTCGCGCACCGGCTTGATGCCGTCGTACACCTTAAAGCCCCCCACCGTGCGGAGAATAGTCTCCGCCGACCTGTGCACCCGCTCTTGCAATTCAATGGGGGACAGGGGCTCATTGCCATTGGCCAAAAAAGTGCGAAAGATGGCGGTCGTCAGGGGGGTCAGTTCGTTGATATAATCGGGTTTGAGACTGCAACAGGTACGCAGCGAATGCCACAATCCATCTACCTGGGTCACCTCGGCTGTGTCGGCATCAATCCAATCCACCAGCCCGGCCTGCCGGTAATCCTGATATCGGCTCTGGCATTCAGGGCAAAGATGGCTCAACAGGTGGACTCGAAAATTCCGTCCCTCTTCCTCCCACCAGTCGAAATCTATGTGAAATTTCGTGTCTATCGTTGGCTTCACCCACCTGGCCATGTGATCACCCCCTATTCCCGGCGTCAGACCAATGCCTCGTCGAATGTCCAATACCCGCCGCCCATGGGCACAAAGCAGGGCTCGGTTGAAAGCAGGGCAAAGATCGGCCCAGGGGGGACACGCTTTAACAGGTTCACGGCGCTGTAGATCGTCTTGGCGTGAACTGTGCCTTGCGGGCTGAGTTTGATCAACTCCGGCATCACCCGGACCATGATCTGAAACAGGCTTTCCCCCCGGCCTGCCACTTGCAGGCGGAATTCATCAATTGCCTGCGGATCGACCTCGCCGATGGCGATCAGCTCATCATATTCGCAGGCAACCGGCATCTTGCGCACCTGAAACACCAGCCTGCCATCCTGAATGACAGCAAACCTGGACCACACCGGCTTGAGCCGTCGCGCTTCCAGGTCCACCGTGATGACGCGCGGGTCGCGGGTTCGTTCCAGCTTCAACAGGGCTCCGACCGGCACCTTGTAGCGCGCATACCAGTCGCCCAGGCCGAAAACAAACCGATGCTCATGGACAACCCAGCCCTGCATCCTGTCTCCGCTCTGGCCATCCACCAGCACAATCGGTGAATGGTGATGGGTCGGTGTGGGGAACAGGCCGCGGGTCCGGACCGTCAGCGGCAGGGTGCCCGCCCGCCAGTGGGGATAGGTCAGCGTGAGGCTGGTTTTGTAGAGCGGGCGGCTGGGGCCGAACACCTCTTCTCCGCTGCCCTCATCATCAATCTCCCGTTCGATCAACAACAATTCCTGGTTGATGGCCTGCCGGTCATAAGGCTCCACCACGAGACGAAGATGAACCGGTGGGTCTATGACAGGAACGGGGGTCAATCGCCGCAGATACCAGATATCCCGGCCGCTATCGCCCACGTTGTCGAAACGGGGATCGGCATTCAGGGCCAGAGTGAGCGACAGGAGCTGGATCTCCTCCGGCACCTCAGCCGGCAGGTCCAGGTGCGACACAAGTTCGGCGGCGGGCAGGGGCATCGCCTTGATGTCAATCAGGGCCTCGGCGATGTTCAGGTGCCCCTCGGTAATCGGGGTGAGCAGATCGCGCAAAAACCAGGTGTCGTCAACCCGGACAAACTCGTCGCGGGCGGCCAGGGCAGGCACGAGCTTCTGTTCAACCAGGGAACCGTACCTCTCGCCGAGTTCTGCGGCCACCTGCTCACTATCCGCGACCCCCCACTCTTCCTCTCCCTCCTGGCGGTTCAGTCTGTGCTGCCCATGCAACTCGGAGGCAAACTCGCGGATTTCATCCTGGCCCTCAAACTGCACCTGGATCACAGTAAAGTCGCCATAGTCGGGGTTGTGTCCGGGCCGGGTGCCGACAACGGTCGCCAGAGCATAGTTGAAAACCGGGAAGATGAGCTTTTGCCCAATCTCATAGTGGTCCTGCGGCTGATAAGCCGCTCCTTTGCTCAACTTTGCCTGCACGAGCCGCTTTTCCTGGAGATAGCGGGCCTTGATCACGGCCAGGACCAGTGTGCGGGTCGAAACCGGCCTGGCGGCTTCTAAAATGAGCTCATAGATGCAACTTGTATCCTCGCCACTCAGGGCATACTCGCGCCAATAGGCTTCAGTTTGTGTTCTCAGTTGGATCACAAGGCTCTCCTTCCGAAGGCCAATGTTGAGGTCCCAGTCTGTCCACAAGCAAATGTTATTATACCAGGTTTCTGTGACCTTGACAACTGTCCAGGTTCAGGATGCAGGGCCCTGCCAAAGTTGCCGATTGTCATCTTTCCGCCCGCCGGTCGGGGCGGAGCGCCGCTCCGCCCGTACGCCTCCCGGCCAGGAGAGTGCTGAAAAAGTCCCGGTTTGCACCGCAGAGCTACCCTCCCGCAGGTTTGGGTGTAATCTCTGCACAAGTGCGCTGCAATGAGCTGCTCGCCCTGTTGCCGGCCGCTTTCTAACCTGCGGGGGGTAGCGGGTGGGTAGTTACACCGGTTGCTGTTTAGACAGCTTTGTGGTATACTGGGCGGCGCTGTCATCGTAACCGTTCAGCAGGAGGGGAGAAAATGGGTCAACTGTTCTTGGGGCTGGCTCAACTGGCCATCGCTGTCGTGCTGAGCGCCATAGCCGCGTATCTGGCTTTCTACCTGTTTCAGTGGTTCACGCGCGGTCTGGATGAGTGGGAGGAGCTGCGCAAAGGCAATCCGGCCGTCGGCGTCGTGCTGGGAGCGATCCTGGCATCGGTCGCCCTCGTGCTACGCCCGGCCCTGATGGTCAACACCGCTACGTGGGATGTCGGCGGGAGCTTGTTTTTCCGGGTCCTGCTGGCCGAAGCGCTCCAACTGACAGTCGGGTTAATCCTGACGGTCGTCACCCTGGCGCTGGCCCTGTACCTCTTTGCCGCGCTGACACGGGGCATTGACGAGGTGGAGGAGTTGAAAAAGGGCAACCTGGCCATCGCCGGGTTGCTGGCCGGGGTGGTGATCGGGGTGGGGCTGATGGTCAGTCAGGCGGTAGGGCAGATTATGGCCATGCTCTCGTCGGCACTGTTCTAAACGACCTGTACCTGTTCAGGTGCCGGGCGTTTTTGCCGGCGCCTGGCCCGTGCGGAGGTGAGAGATCGTGGCTCAAGAACCACAGTTGGTTTGCGTCCGGACCTGCCAGGGCTTTGATCTGGCCCAGATCTACAAAAGCAAGCTGGAAGCGGCCGAAATCCCGGTACTGCTCAAATATGAGGCAGCCGGGCTGGTGTTCGGCCTGACCGTAGATGGCCTGGGCCAGGTGCGGGTGATGGTGCCGACCGAATATGCCGCCGAAGCGACGGAGCTGCTTCAAGATGTGGAAGAAGCGCCCGACGAGGAGGGGATGGAGCCGGAGTGCCTGCCACCTCCTGAATAAGGCTGTCAGCGGCGCAGTTCCAGGTAGATGGGGCTGAAACCCACCGTAAGCTGGTAATCGCTGCCCACCGGCGTCGGCGTGAGGGGGGCGCCATCCCGGTCATAAGCGGCCAGAAGCTGTGCCTGGGGCACCGTGATGAGATCCGGCGCAGCATCGGTGGACCACAGGACATGCACACGGCTTTGACTCCGGAGAAAGCTGTAGGCCTCGACATCTGAGCCATAGTCCACCCTGGCCTCAAACCGGCTGTCGTTCTGCCGGGCGATCAGGTGTTGGTAGGCCCGATAGGAAGGACGGGGGTTGTACGACCCGTCCAAAAGACCGGTGTTCCTCCAGCCCGGGCCATTGAGGGTATACCAGATGAAACCGCTCACCCCTTCGCTCCGCGCCCGGCTGAAGGTGCGCACCAGATAGTCAGCCTGGGCTTCAAAAAAGTTTTGATCGGGGGGGTTGCAGGCATAGTAGGCTTCGTGACAGCCCAGCGCCGTTTCGTTCAAAAAGAGCGGCCTGTCCACCCCATATCTGGCCATGGCTTGCCGCAGGAAGCGGGCTTTGCCCACCGTCCAACCACCCCAGTCCTGCCACGGGTTGTTGAACAGATCATGATCGAACTCACCGCCGACGTACGAGGGATAGGCGTGGTAGGCCAGAATATCGAAATAGGGGGCCGCACCGACAGACAGCGCCCCTTCCAGGAAGAGCTCCGGATGGCCTTCACCCGGCCTGGGCACAGGATGGGCCAACAGCAGGCCACCAAACATCACCCTGGCCCCCGGATCGGCCGCCTTGATGGCCGGGGTGACCGCTTTCAGCATCTCCCCATAGTGCTGCCCGCCATAATAGGGATCGTCTATGTCCCCCCAGCAGCCAAAGACCGAATTGGGGGGGACCAGCGTCGGGTCCACGTCTGGCTCGTTGAACAGCTCCCAGTAATGCACGTTGAACTCTGGCTGGCTGTAACGGAGGACGGCAGCCTGCATAAAGGCAGCAAAGGCGCCAAACTTGTCGGTGCGGATGGCGCCGCAGTCGGTCTCGAAGGGGTCATTGATCGTGGCCCAGGTGGGACTGTGCTGCACCAGGACGATGGGGGTGATGCCGGCCTGTCGGGCAGCGCGCAGCTCCTCTTCAAAAGAGCTCAAGACCGACCAGTCATAGGAGCCGCCCTCCGTCGGCTGGACTTTGCTCCAGTTCAGACGGTTAAAGCGCACCCAGGTGACTCCCAGTTCCCCGGCCCGCTGCAACAGCGTGCCGGTCAGGGGAGGGTTGCTCTCCGTCCCGAACGGCGATTCCCAATAGTGCCGGCACAGGATGATGGGCAGGCGCACCACCGTCAGGTCGTCGGCCGAGGAGACCGGCAGAGAAGCCAGAGCGGCCACAATCAGGAGCACAGAGAATGGCAAATACAGGGCACGAGAGACGCGAGACACAGCCTTCACCTCCCACAAGTTTCCCAACCATTGTAGCATATCAGGCCCGGTTCTGTCAAAAGCCTGACAAGACACGCTCTCAAAGGCGACACCCGGCAAAAAGTCTGGCCCTGACCCTGCTGGCCCTCCTTCTGCTGAGCGCCCTGCCGGCTTCTGGCCCGCTCCCGGTCGCCCAGGCCCAGTCCCCCCTGGCCGGGACGCCTGTCTGGGCTGCCGGGCCGGCTGACGAGGGCGCAGTGGCCCTCTTCCGCCATCGCTTCAGCCTGCCGGCCGGGTTGGACCCGGTGCAACTGGCCATCATCGCCGATACACGCTATGAGGTGTGGCTGGATGGGGAATGGTTGGGACGCGGGCCGGCCCGTTTCTCGCGGCTGCGGCAGGAATTTGACACCTTTCCGCTCGGCAGCCTGTCACCGGGGCTGCACACACTGGCCGTCCTGGTGCAATATGCCCCCAACACCCGGCGCTCCGAGTCGTCGCAGGCCGCGCTGCAGGCCGATGTGCGCGGCTGGAACGGCCTGGCCTGGCAGGTGGTGGCCGCCACCGGCAGCCACTGGAAGGCGATCCTCTCCCCCGCCTGGGACACAGCCTCGGCCCCCATTTCCCGGCTGGACCTGATCGGCCCTATGGAGGTGCTGGACCTGCGCCGCCTGCCTGCCGACTGGATGCAACCGGCCTTTGACGATAGTGCCTGGCCCTACGCTCAAGCCGTGATCCCCTCCCCCTTCCCGGCTCTGTCGGCGCGCACCATCCCACCCCTGGATCATGTGCCCCGGCTGCCGGTGGCCGTCGTTGAAAGTGGCCTGCTCTCGCCAGGCTGGCAGCTCGTGGAGCTGGAACACCCTGCCGGCAGCGGCCCGCCCATCACCCGGACGTTGGAGCTGACGGCCACAGCCGCCACGACCCTCCGCCTGGAGGCGCTGGATGCCCACCCTGTCCGTGTGGATGGCGGACCGGCCCTGGCCTGGGCGCCGTTGGACGATCCCCGCCGCCCCGATCTCCTGGCCGCAGAGCAAGCGCTGAGTGCCGGACGCCATACCCTGTCTGTGGTTGTCCCGCCCGACGAGGCCTGGACGGCCCTCAGTCCCTTTGTCTACTCGACGGCCTGGCCCTGGCCGGAGGAGATCTCGTGCACCTGGCCCGGCGGTCGCACCCTGGCTATCGCTCTGGAGAGCCTGCAACTGGCCGGCGACTCTGGCGTCGGGCCGGTCCACAACCCGGGACGACGCACCCTCCTGGCCAACCCGGTGCCTGGCGGCGAGGGAGCTCCTCAGGTTTCGCTGTCGCCCACCGGCGCAGAGGTGATCTTGCCCGCCGGCGACATGGCCCGCTATGTCGTGCTGGATTTCGGGCGCACGCTGCACGCCCGGCTGAGCCTGGAGGCCAGCGGCCCGGCCGGGACCATCCTGGACGCCGGCTGGGACGAGCGGCTGACCGAGGGCCGCCCCCTGCCCAATCCGGGGTCGCTGGTCGCCAACCTGTGGAGCCAGGTGGATTCGTGGGTGCTGGACGGCACAACACGCCAACTGACCACGCTGGATACGCGATCCGGGCGCTACCTGCTGTTGCAGATCTTTGGCCCGGGGCCGGTCGTTCTCCGCCACATCCAGGCGGTGGAGGAGCTCTATCCGGCCACACAGGTCGGCTGGTTCGATTCGTCGGACGAGCTGCTGGACCAGGTGTGGCAGATCGGGGTGGATACGCTGCGGCCCAATATGACCGATGCCTACACCGATACCCCCTGGCGCGAGCGCGGCCAGTGGTGGGGTGACGCTCTGATCGCTTTCCACATCAACCGGGCCGCCTTCGGCGACCTGGAATTGTGGCGTCGGGGGTTGCGCCTGATGGCCGACACCGTGGACGCCGATGGCCATCCGGCCGCCATGGCCCCCAACGGCCAGGGGATGACCATCCTGGACTATGAGATGGGCTGGGTCGAGGGGTTGCACAGCTACTGGAGGTTGAGCGGCGACCTGTCACTGGTCGCAGAGCTCTATCCGGCTGCCCAACGGTTCGCCACCTTCCTGGCCGGCTACGAGAGGGCAGCGGGATTGCTGGATGTGCCCCCGGCCCACTGGTCCCAGTCGGCGCTGGTGGACTGGCCGGCGGTCAGCAGCCGCAGCGGCGAATCCACCGCTCTGAATGCCCAGTATGCTGCCCTGTTGCGGCAGATGGGCGACCTGGCCGCAGCTCTGGGCGATCCTGGAACCGCGCAGGGCTATTACGAGCGGAGCACGGCTGTGCAACAGGCGATCAACGCCATTCTCTTTTTGCCGGAGCAGGGGTGCTACGCTGCCAGCCGTCTGGACGGGGAACTGGTCACCCCCTCCCCCCATGCCCAGGCGTGGGCCTTGCGCTACGGCATCGTCCCGGCGGAGCGGCAGGCTTCCACCGCTCAGGCATTGCTCCGGCAGCTTTCCCCCTTCTTTGACGAACAGGGCTATGCCGTCGTCGAGCCGCTGGGGTTCTTCTCGGTGTTGGAGGCGTTGGGCCGCACCGGTCACACCGCTGCCGCCCTGAATCTGATCCGCCAGCAGTATGGTCGCATGATCGAGCAGGGGGCCACGACCTGGTGGGAGCTGTTCTCCTCCCAGCAGACAAGGGGCCAGAGCCTTTCTCACGTCTGGGGTGGCTCGCCGACCTGGTTCCTGTCGGCGCAGGTGCTGGGGGGGGTGGTCACCGGCCCCGACCGCTGGCAGGTGGCTCCTCACCCTGGCGGCCTGACCTATGCCCGGGGGGCGGTGCCGCTGGACGGCAATGTCCTGGAGATTGACTGGCAGGCCCCCCGTTGCGGCCAATTCGACCTGAGCCTGACCGCCCCGCCGGGCAGCAGCGGCGACCTTCTGCTGCCGTTCACCCGCCCCGAGGCGCAGGTCACGCTGGACGGGGGTGTCGTCTGGGATGGGGGGCCGGTCGGGGAGCAGCCGGCCGAGATGACCGACGAGGGGCTGTTGATCGCCGGGCTGGTAGGTGGAGAACACCGGCTGACGGTGACCTTTGAGTGTGACCGGCTGTTTCTGCCCTTTGTCAGCCGACCGCAGTCGTGAGCAACGGCGGCCCGGACCGGGTTGAAGGGACAAACTGGCGGTAGATCGCTTCCACCTGTTGGGCGTGCCCGGCCATGTCGGTCGGCGGCCGGACGTTCGCCCGCA
>DAOTYI010000076.1:0-1917 GCA_034434895.1 Anaerolineae bacterium | reverse complement strand
GAGGAGGCAGGGGGAGGGGTGAGGGCCAGGCGGAATTTTAACAGCCGTCAAAAGTGTAAACCAAATAGTATTTCTCATAGATCGCAGTAAAGTGAGCCAACATAGCTACTCCTCTCCGTTTCGTACGTCCGATCTTCTGCCTGACCTTGTTAACTGAACATGCATGGCAACAAAAGTGGACCTCACCCCATCCCCCAACTCCCTTCCCCTCTCCGCCGCGGAAAGGGTGAGGTCAAATCGAACATTGTCGAGTTCTGGTGCTACGCAAAGACAGCGATTATGCAGAGACCTGAGCTTCTGAGCTCTCCAGCTCCAGCTCCCAGGCCAGGCTGGCCAGGAACCTGTCATCCAGGCGGGCAATAAAGGCGGCCAGCAACCGACCGGCCCGCTCCACATCCCTGACCGATACCGTTTCGACCGGGGTGTGCATGTTGCGCTGCACCAGGCAGATCTGGCCGGTGGGGATGCCCTCCCGTGCGATCTGGATGGCGTAGGCGTCGGTGCCACCCGGCCGGGTCAGCGGCTCCAGGTGGTAGTTCATCTCCAGCGCCCTGGCCGTCTCGATCAGGGCTTCCTGAACTTTGGGATGAAAGTTAGGTCCCCAACTGATAGTCGGCCCTGTGCCCAGCTCAAAGGTATACTCCTCGGCTGCGCCGGGCTGTCTGGCCCAGGTCACGTCAATCGCGATGCCCACATCCGGTTGCAGGCCATAGGTGCTGGTGATGGCTCCTTTGGTCCCTACCTCTTCCTGAACCGTGGCTACAGCATACAGGTCCCACCGGTGGCGCACCCGGCTCAGTTCCTCCAGGCAAACCGCCATCGCGGCCACCGACGCCCGGTTGTCCAGCGCCTTGCCTGCCACCAACCCACCCTTCAGCTCTACCAGGCGGCGGTTCATGGTGATCAGGTCTCCCACCCGCACCAGGCGGGGCAGTTCCTCCGGCGACAGCCCTACATCTATGCGCAACCTGTCATAAGGAATCGGCCTGTCGCGCTCTGCTGGCGGCAGGACGTGGGGGGGGCGCGAGCCGATAATCCCCGGCAGGTCCCGCCGCCCGTGGACCACCACCTCCTGGCCCAACAGCACCCGGTCATCGTAACCACCCACCTGCTGGAAATGGATAAACCCTTCTTCCAGACTCGATACGATCAGGCCGATCTCGTCCATGTGCGCCGCCAGCATGATGGCCGGGCGTGGCTCCGGCCCTGTACCCCGCTTCCGGGCAATGACGTTGCCCAGGGTATCGGTCCGCACCTCATCGGCGTACGGGGCAAATATCTCCTGCACGATGCTGCGAACTTTCTGTTCATAGCCGGAGACACCACAGGCTTCGGAGAGGCGTTTCAACAAGGGGACCAGGTCCACGGAACATTCCCTTTCTTTTCAGCCATGAATCATCCAGATAAACAATTATAACCGCCAAACCCCTTTCTGTCAAACCTGCTGCTCCGGTGGGGCCTGTGAACCCCGCCGCCAGGGGGCTTACCACAAAGGAACACGGAGGAAACGAATAAAAACCGAATGGTGCCCTTGGTGTCCTTCGTGTCCTTTGTGGTTTTCAGACCGGCTCTCAGGGGGAGGGGGTTACAGGCGCAGGCTCGATAAGTGATGGGATCGGCGTCGTGTCTGTGCCTCCTTCGGGCAGGGCGGTGGCGCTCCAGGGGAGAGCCTTCATCTCCCAGGCATGGCGCAAGGCCAGGCTGGCCAGACCCAGGCAGTAGAGCATGGAGATGGCCAACAGGATCACCAGCAGCAGGGCGATGATCAGGTAATGCTCTTCTGTGAGCTGTGCACTGGCGCGTCGTCGTTTCATGGGATGTTTATTGGATGGTAGAAACCGGTGATGACGGTGGCTGTGGGAGTGACGGTGATGGTCGGCGTGACGGTGATCGTGAAGGTCGGGGTCGGGGTCAGGG
>DAOTYI010000075.1:0-31109 GCA_034434895.1 Anaerolineae bacterium | reverse complement strand
CCCACGAACCGTTCCTGAGCCCCCGCGATTGGCGCAATCTGGGCATCCTGCTGGGTGTGATGGTGGGAGTGGTGTTCCTGTGCCTTGTAGCCTATTTTGGACTTGTGGCCATCTTTGCGGCGCTGAGTATGCTCTACTGGGGGAGAGGATGATGGAAAGCCTGCCGACCCTGACGCCGGAGCCATGATGCGGTGATGAGACCCCCGCTTCTGATGAACAGCCATCAGGGCCGAAGGTGGTTGACCGACCTGTCTGGCGTTATGTTGAGCTGGCTGTTGGTGGTGTTGATCGCATGGCCGGTTGGGGCGCAATTGCCACCGCCGGGCCTGGAGGCGTACCGGCAGGCCCTCGATCGCGCTGTGGAGTTGCTGGGGCAGGACGAGCCGGATCGGGCCGCCGACCTGCTGGCCGACATCACCGCGGTCACCCTGCCGTCCGGCGAAGTGATACCGGTGGACCATAGCTGGTTCATCCAGGCCCTGCGGTCGGACGGGCCGGGCCCGACGGTCGTGACCGCCCGGCTGTCCACCCTGCGCGACGAACTGGAGGCCTGGCCCGTGGTTGCCCCGGCTCCCGATGCCTTTGACCGGCTGGCTGAGGTGCTGGCCCGCCCCGAGTTTCAGTCCCCTCGGTCGCCAGACCTGGATTTCTTGAGCGAGTGGTTGAGCAAACTCCGGAGCTTTCTGCCTGCCCTGCCGGCTGTCCCCTGGCTGGGAAACCTGCTGCTCCTCGCTGCCGCTGTCGTCCTGGCCGGGGTGGTGGCCTATTTTGCCGCCGGGCTGTGGGCCAGCTTTGTCGCCCAGGCTGAAGCCGATCAACAAGGGGCGGAGGATGTGCCCCTGACCTCCGGCCAGGCTCTGTCCCGCTCCCGGGAGATGGCCCGGGCCGGCGATTATCGTACCGCCGTGCGCCTGCTCTACCTTTCCACCCTCCTGCTACTGGAGGAGCGCAACCTGCTGCGCTACGACCGGACGCTGACCAACCGGGAGTATCTGCACCAGGTGGCGGCCAATCCGGCGTTGGTCAGGAAACTGCGCCCGGTGGTGGAGACCTTTGACGAGGTGTGGTACGGCCAGGTGGAACCTGATGCGGGGCGTTACGAAGCCTATGCCCGGCAGGTGGAGCAGGTGCGGGAGGTGCAGGGGTGATCCGCCGCCTGCAAGGCCGCCTTTCGACCGACCTGGTGATCGTGCTGGTGCTCTTTGCCGGGTTGGTGGCCTTTTCGGCCTACACCACCGCCCGCCGGCCAGAGCAGGGGGGAGCGCCCCCCTGCTCCACCCATTCCACCGCATCGAGTGGGACAGCGGCCCTCTATCTCTGGCTGGAAGAGTTGGGGTACCGCGTCAGGCGGATTGAAAACGGTCCATTTCGTGTGGCCCATGAGGCCCGGCTGCTGTTTGTCCTGGCTCCCTCCCGGCCTTTTGACGACACCAGCACCCGGCTGGTGCAAAGCTGGCTGGAAGAACCGGGGCACACCCTGGTGCTGGTCGTGGAGTGGGGGCAAGGCACCGACCTGGCTCAGTCGTTGGGGGCCCGGATCCTGCCTTTGCCCACCCCGGCCGAACTGCTGACCCCCACCGTGCCGCTGCTGATCAACCCGCCTCCCGGCCCGGTGCGGACTGCGACCGGGTGGGGTCTTCACCTTGAGCGAACCGACTTTGTCTCCCACCTCCAGGCCGGTCAGGTGCCGGTGCTTGTCTCGCTGTCTCAGGGACAGGGGCGGGTGTTCCTCACCACGGCAGTGGCACCGTTCACCAATGCCGGCCTGCGCGATCCTGGCAGTGCCCGTCTGATCTACAACCTGGTGGCCGGGCTGGAGCCGGGGGCGCTGATCCAGTTCGACGAAGTGCATCATGGCTACTCCGACGAACAGGAGGATCGGTTGTTGAGCTGGCTGTTCCGCTCGCCGTGGGGTTGGGCGCTGCTCTACAGCGCGGCAGTGACCCTGGGTTGGATCGTCCTGCACGGACGGCGCTTTGGCCGGCCGATCCCTCTGGCGGAGCAGGTTCGCCGCCGACCGCAGAGTGAGTATGTGGTCTCGATGGCCCGGCTTTTCCGCCGGGCTGGGCGGCGAACCTTTGTCCTGCGTCACAACCATGATCGGCTGAAGCGGGAGTTGGCCCGCCCCTGGCGCATCAATCCCGATCTGCCTGACGACCTCTTTGTGGATGAGCTGGCCCGCTGCCATGACAGCCTGGACGCGGCCGCCTTGCGAAACCTGCTGGCCCGGCTTTCGGCCGGACAGGTGAGCGAGAAGGAGATGGTCCACCTGGTGGGCCAGGTGGAGAAATGGATCCTTCCTGATCGGGGGGGATGGCGATGAAGGGGACACATGCACTCAGCCGCCGCCAATTCCTGCGCCTGGCGTTGGGATTGCCGTTGGGCGCGGCGATGGTTGCAGCCGGCGGTGTGGGCTACGCCTATGGCCTGGAACCTGACTGGCTGGCAGTGGAGCGGGTGACAGTCCGCGTGCCGGGCCTGCCCCCGGCGCTGGATGGCCTGAGGATCGCCCACCTCAGCGATCTCCACTGGGGGCCATACACTGCTCAACGTGAGGTCCATGCTGCCGTGGAGAGGGCCAATGCCCTGGCACCCGACCTGATCGCCCTGACCGGCGATTATGTGCTCTACTCCGCCGACCATGCCCGGCCCTGTGCCCATGAGCTGGCGGCCCTCCGTGCGCCGTTGGGAGTCTATGCCGTTCCCGGCAACCATGACTATTGGACCGACATCGAGGTGGTGACGGCCCAACTCCGCGCCGCCGGGCTGAGCCTGTTGCGCAATGCAGCGCACCGGCTGGAGGTGAACGGCGCAGCCCTGTGGCTGGCCGGCGTGGATGACGTCTGGGAGCGCCATCACAACCTGGAGGCGACCCTGGTCAGCGTGCCCCTGGACGAACCGGTGCTGCTCCTGGTCCACGAACCTGATTTTGCTGACGAGGTGGCCCGTGCCCCTCACCGCCTCGTTTTGCAGCTTTCTGGCCATTCTCACGGCGGGCAGGTCAACCTGCCGCTGCTGGGTCGGCCCATTTTGCCCTGGCTGGGACAGCGGTATCCGGCCGGTCTACAGGCTGTCCCCGGTTCGGCGCTGCAGGTTTATACCAACCGGGGCATCGGTGTCACCGCCCCGCCGCTGCGTTTCAACTGCCGGCCGGAGGTAACGCTGTTGACCCTGGCGCGCTGAAGAACAGGACACGGATGACACAGACAGGAGTATGAAATGTTTGTCCATGACATCTACACCAGGATCCAGGCCGAGGCTCACAAGGTCATCGTCGGTCAGGATGAGGCGTTCGAACAGATCGTGGTGGCGCTGTTCAGCGGTGGACATGTGCTGCTGGAGGGGGTGCCGGGCACGGCCAAGACGCTCATGGCCAAAACGCTGGCCTGCCTGGTGGATGCCCGGTTCCACCGTGTGCAGTTTACGCCTGACCTGATGCCCTCCGACATCATCGGCACCCAGGTGTTCGACGTGGCCACCGGCCGTTTCCACCTGCGGCGCGGCCCGATCTTTACCCAGATTCTGCTGGGCGATGAGGTGAACCGCGCCCCGGCCAAGACCCAATCGGCATTGCTGGAAGCGATGGAGGAACGGCAGGTGACAATCGAGGGGGAGCGCCATCCCTTGCCAGAGCCGTTCATGGTGCTGGCCACTCAGAACCCGGTGGAGTATGAGGGCACCTATCCTCTGCCGGAGGCCCAACTGGACCGTTTCCTGTTCAAAGTGCGGGTGGGGTATCCACCCGCCGGGGCTGAGACCGAGGTGTTGCGCCGCTATCACCATGGCTTCGACGCCCACGATCTGGCGGCTGCCGGGTTACAGGCGGTCATCGCCCCGGCCGACATCGCCCGTTGCCGGGCCGAGATCGCGGCTGTGACCGTCGAGCCGGGCATCCTGGATTATATCACCCGCATTGCCCTCGAGTCCCGCCGCTCGCCCGACCTGATCCTGGGCGGCAGCCCACGGGCCAGCATCTCTCTGTTGCTGGCGGCCAAAACCTACGCTGCGCTCCAGGGCCGGACTTATGTCACTCCCGACGATGTGAAATATCTGGCCGCACCGGTCTACCGCCATCGGATCATCTTGAAGCCGGAGGCCGAGATCGAGGGGCTGGATGCCGATGCTGTCGTGCGCCGCATCCTGGCCCACGTGGAGGTGCCCAGGTAGCGGCCGTATGTTTTTCACCCGCCGCTTTTTGCTTCTGATGCTGCTCGCCGCCGTGCCCATCGCCGCCTCGGCCTGTCTGCCCTGGTTGCTGTACGTCGGCGTGGGATACGGGGCGCTGTTGCTGGGCCTGGTGCTGGCCGATTACGCCCTCAGCCCCCGGCCCACCGACTTTGAACTGCGCCGCGAGCATGACAGCCGCCTGTCGCTGGGTGCCTGGAACCCTGTCCACCTCCGCCTCCGCCTGGCAGCAGCCCGGCCGGTGCGCGTCGCCGTGAGGGATGAATCCCCTCCAGCCTTTGCCCTCGATGCCGGGATTCTGCATGCCGAGGCTCGTCCCCACGAGACGGTCGAGTTGCTCTATCGTGTCTGTCCGCCCCGCCGGGGTGATTATCGCTTTGGGGATCTGAACCTGCGTTGGTGGGGGGTGTTGGGCCTGATCGTTCGACAGGCGCGCTATCCGGGGGCAACGGGGGGCGGCGTCAAGGTCTATCCCAATCTGCTGGATGTGCACAAGTATGAACTGTTGGTGCGGCGTGGGCGGCTGCATGAGCTGGGCCTGCGCACTTCCAGGCTGCGGGGCATGGGCACCGAATTCGAGCGGCTGCGCGATTACCAGCCTGACGATGAGTACCGGCGCATCAACTGGAAGGCCACAGCCCGGCGTGGCCGGCCGATCAGCACCGAGTATGAAACGGAGCGCAGCCAGAACATCGTCGCCGTGCTCGACACCGGGCGCCTGATGCGCAGCCCGGTGGGCGACCCGGCGGCAGGCCCCGGCCCGGCTCTGGCCAGGATTGATTATGCGGTCAACGCCGTGCTGATGCTGGCCTATGTGGCCACCCTGCACGGCGACAAGGTGGGCCTGCTCACCTTTGCCGACCAGGTGGAGGTGTATCTGGCACCCCGTCAGGGCAAGGGCCAGTTCTACCGCATGTTGGAACTGCTCTACGCAGTCGAGTCGCAGCCGGTGGAACCGGATTACGGCCGGGCGCTGGCCTACCTGGCTGCCAGACAGAAAAAGCGGGCGCTGGTGGTCTGTTTCACCGATCTGACCGGCGGACCGGCGTCCAGGGCACTGCTGGCGGGTCTGGTTCCGGTGCAACAGCGCCATCTGGCCCTGGTGGTCACCCTCAGCGATCCGGGCGTCCTGGCCCTGGCCAGACAGGCTCCCCACGACTCAGCAGCGGTCTATGAGCGGGCGGTGGCCGGCCGTCTGCTGGAGCAACGCCGCGTGACCCTGGAATCGCTGCGGCAGGCAGGAGTGCTGACCCTGGACGTGCCGGCCGACCGATTGACGGTGGCCGTTGTCAACCGGTACCTGGAGCTCAAGGCGCGGACGATGATCTAAAAAAGGCGGCCCGCTGGCCTGGTGCGGAAGCGCGTCGTCCGCTTCGCGGCTGTCGTCCCAGGCCCAGCAGATAGCCGTACAGGAGCAGGCCGGTCAGCGCGCCGATGGCAAACTTGCTCCACACCGGCAGGGCCGAGGGCGAGACAAACCCCTCGAGAAGGCCGGCCACCACCAGCAGCGGCACGCAACCAAAGATCAGGCGCACGGCCCGCCGGGCGGCCAAAACCAGGGCATCGCGGCGACGCAGCAGGCCAGGGCTGACCAGGGCATGGCCCAACATCAGCCCGGAGCCGCCGGCCAGAAAGATGACACTCAGCTCGATGAGGCCGTGAGGCAGCACAAAGGACCACAGGGCCAGGCTCAACCCGTGGGCCTGGCACAGCCCGGCGACGGTGCCGACGAGCAGGCCGTTGAACACCATCACATACAGGGTCAACAGGCCGGCCAGCACACCCCCGGCGAAGGCCAGAAACGCCACCCGGATGTTGTTGGTCATGATGAGCGATGAAGCCAGAGATCGGACCTGCTGGGGGATGTTGGTCCACATCTCGCCCCGCTCGACCAGGGGGATGATCTGCTGCTGGCTGGCGGGCAGGAGCGTATAGGCGGCGTCGGGCGTGGACCAGGTGACGGCAAAGGCAACCAACCCTGGCAACAGGAAGAGGAGCGCTGCGACCAGCGTGTAGCGGCCGGTCTGACGGTAAAGGCGGGGGAAGGTCTGGGTGTAAAAGCGCCAGAGGCGGCGCAGCTCCAGCGGCTCACCCCGATAGACGACGCTGTGAGCGCGGCCCACCAACTGATTGAGGTAGGTCACCACCTGATGCCGGGGATAATCGCGGCGGGCCACGGCCAGGTCCGAGGTGGCCTGACGGTACAGGTCACCCAATTCGGCCAGTTCGGCCTCGGAGAGGGCGCGGAGGCTTTTGCCCTGAGCGCGGTCCAGCAGGACGGTCAGCCGCTCCCAGTCGGCGCGGCGGGCGTGCAGCCAATCGTCAATGATTGAGGCGGGTGCCATGAACGATGAATTTCGCATCGAGACTCCCGAAGCGGTCAGCTTTGGCTACGACGTGGCGGGCATCGGTTCACGCTTTATGGCGGCGCTGGTGGACTCGCTCCTGCTCCTCCTCCTCCAGGTGTTGGTCCTGGGGGTGATGGGGGTGGTGTTGACAGTTGTCGGTGATGATCAGGAGGGCCACCAGGCCGGCCCCTGGATCGTCGCCGGGCTGGCGCTGCTGTCGTTTGCCCTGCTGTGGGGCTATTATCTCCTCTTTGAAATGATCTGGAACGGCCAGTCGCCTGGCAAGCGTTGGGTGGGTCTGCGGGTCATCAAAGACAGCGGCGCCCCCATCTCCTTTGTGGATTCCACCATCCGCAACCTGGTGCGGCTGGTGGATTTTCTGCCGGTTTATTATGGCATCGGCGTCATAGTCATGTTTTTCAATGACCGGGCGCAGCGGCTGGGTGATCTGGCTGCCGGCACGGTGGTGGTCCGCGAGCGGAAAGAGGTGACACTGGCCTCGCTGACGGCTGCCTCCCACTCTCCCCCTCCACCGGATTCCCCGGCCGACCTGGAGGTGTCGTCTCTCACTCCCGATGACTATGACCTGATCGTGCGCTTTTTGCAACGACGCCAGGAGCTGGCCAACCGCGCCGATCTGGCCTGCAAGCTCGCCTCGACCGTCGCTGCCCGTCTGGGTCTGTCTCCCCAGGAGCTGTCGCCGTCGGCAGCCGAGGAGTTTCTGGAGCGGGTGGCCGATGCCTGTCGCCGGCGCGCCCGGGCCGGCGGTGGATAGCTTACTCCTGACCCTGTGGCCCCAGGTGGTCCAACACCTGGTCCACTCCCCACAGCGGCGAGCGGAGCCGTGCCTGGGCTTTGCTCACCTCCAACCGACAGTCGCGGGGGCGAAGCTGGCCGCTCTCCCGGCTCAGGCCGGGGGTGATGCCGGCCGGGTCCAGGCCCCAGGCCCGGACCAGCCGTTCGCCAAACTGATACCGGCTGAGCGGCTGTGGCCCGGCCAGGTGCCAGATCCCCGCGCCGACCGCCTGGCCGCCGGCAGCCAGCTCCAGCAGCGCCCCGGCCAGCTGCTCCACCCACACCGGACAGCGCAGTTCATCGGTGAACAGGGTGATGGGCCGACGCTGGCGCACACTGTCCACCACCCACAGGGTGCGGGCATCCGGTGGGTGGAAGCCGTAGATGAGGGAGGTACGGACGATGACCGCCTCCGGGCAGAGATCGGCGACGAGCCGTTCGGCAGCCGCCTTGGCCTGGCCGTAGGGGGTGATCGGGGACGGGGGGTCGGTTTCGGTGTAGGGGCCATGCTCCCCGTCAAACAGCACGTCGCTGGACAGGTGGATCAGCCGCGCTCTCAGGGCGCCGGCTGCCGCAGCGACGTGGCGGGTGCCTTGGACGATGACAGCCTCCATGGCGGCCACACTGCTCATGTCGGCTGCGGTGTGGACGATGGCATCGGGTTGAAGCCGGGAGAAAAGCTCGACCACAGCCCTGCCGTCCCGAATGTCCAGGGGCACCGTCCGGCAACCGGGCAGATCCGGTGGGTGGGAAAAGTAGGTGGCCGTAACGTGCCAGTTACCCCGCGCCCGGCGGGCCAGATGGGAACCCAGGTAGCCGCTGCCGCCGGTGATCAGCAACCTGCCTGTCATCTTACCCCTCTCCTGCGGTCTCCTGGTCCACTTCGTTCTGCGCCACTTCAGCCTGAAGGCGTGCGAGCGCCATCTGTGCCGCTGCCTGGGCAGCCTGTTGCTTGCTCCGGCCCACGCCCTGGCCATAGGGCTCGCCGCCGATGAGCACCTGGACGGTGAACTCTTTGGCGTGATCAGGCCCGTTTTCGGCGACCGTGACGTAGCGCGGCGTGCGCTGCATCCGCGCCTGGGCCAGTTCCTGGAGCAGGCTCTTGGCGTCCTTGTCCAGATGCTCTTGCAGGGTGCGGGTCACTTCCGGAGCGATGAACGGTTCGAGGAAACGCCGCGCTGTTTCCAGTCCCTGGTCGAGATAGATGGCCCCGGTCAACGCTTCAAAGGCGGCACACAGGATGGCCGGCCGGTCCCGCCCGCCGCTTTCGGCTTCGCCATGGCTCATCAGCAGGTAGCGGCCCAGGCCCAGTTGCCGGGCAAAGTGAGCCAGCGTCTCGCGCCGTACCAGCGCCGAACGCAGGCTGGTGAGCTCCCCTTCGCGCATCTCAGGGAAGCGATGATACAGATATTCGCCGGTCAAAAAGTCGAGCACCGCATCACCCAGGAACTCCAGACGTTCGTTATCATCGAAGCAAAAGTCGGGGTGTTCGTTGATGTAGGAGCGGTGGGTCAGGGCACGCTGCAACAGGCTCTTGTCGCTGAAGACCAGGCCCAGGAGTGGTTCGAGGTCAAAAGGTTCGGTCATCAGTCAGTCGTCCAAATATCAGGGTGCTGTTGTGCCCGCCGAAACCGAATGAATTCGACAGGGCAATCTTCAGGTCTGCCCGACGCGCCTGGTGAGGCACATAGTCCAGGTCGCAGGCAGGGTCGGGGGTGTGCAGGTTGATGGTGGGCGGGATGATGCCGGTGCGCAACGCCTGCACACAGATAGCCGCCTCCAACGCTCCGGCACCGCCGAGGAGGTGGCCGGTCATGGATTTGGTGGCGCTGACCGGGATGCGATAGGCCCACTCCCCCAACACCTGTTTGATGGCCTGAGTCTCGGCCGGATCGCCGGCCGGAGTGCCGGTGGCGTGGGCGTTGATGTAGGACAGGTCGGCCGGGGAGAGGCCGGCCCGTTGCAGGGCCAGCGCCAGGCAACGGGCCGCGCCGCTGCCTTCGGCATCGGGGGCGGCGATGTGGGCTGCATCGGAGGTGGCGGCGTAGCTGAGCAGCTCGGCCAGCGGCTCGGCCCCCCGCGCCAGGGCGAACTCCAGCTCTTCCAGGACCAGCAGCGCCCCGCCCTCGGCCATCACAAAGCCATCGCGTCCGGCATCGAACGGGCGGCTGGCTCCGGCCGGGTCGTCGTTCCGGCGTGAGAGGGCCCGCATCCGGTCAAAGGCGGCCACGCCGATGGGGGTGACGGCTGCCTCGAAACCACCGGCAAACATGGCGACGGCATGGCCACGGCGGATCGTCTCAAAGGCCTGGCCGATGGCGTCGGCGCCGGTGGCGCAGGCCGAAGCCAGGCCCAGGTTCGGCCCTCGCGCCCCGGTGCGCAGCGCAATCTGGACGGCGGGCACGTCCACGGTGATCATCGGGATCAGGAATGGGTTCACCCGCCGGGGTCCCTGTTCGCGCAGCACCTCGAACTCGCGGCTGTAGGTCCAGATGCCACCCACCCCGGAGCCGACAATGGCTCCCACCTGATCGGCATTGTGCTCCTCGATCCGCAGGCCCGATTGGGCCACGGCTTCCTCCAGCGCGGCGATGGCGAACTGGACGAAACGGTCAACGCGGCGGGCCTCTTTGGCCGACATATAGCGCGTGGGGTCGAAACCGTGGGCCTCGCCGGCGATGCGGACCGCCAGATCGCTGGCGTCGAACAGGGTGATCGGGCCGATCCCCGACTGGCCGGCGATCAGATTTTGCCATGTGGTGGGCATGTCCAGGCCCAGAGGCGAGATCACGCCCATGCCGGTCACGACCACACGTCTGGTTCTCATCACTGCTCTGCTGCTCCCCGATCTGGCGGTTTCTGCCCCCTGTGGGACGATCAGGCTGCCTGGAAGTCTATCGGAAGAGAGACTTCAGCCGGTGCGCAAACCGGCTAAAGCCTCAACTCCAGACAGACCGGTGGTAGTTTTTATGATTCCTCTGCATTCTCTGCGTGCCAGGTGGTGAAAAAAGGAGGTTTTTCAGCACTCTCCTGGGGTCATTCTGGACGACAGGTCTTGAGGCCATGCCCGGTCAGGGGCACGACGACCGGCTCCGGGTCAAAACGGGCCAGTTCACCCTGAAGCTGGTCCAGGGCGGCCACGGCGACCGCCGACGTCTCTTCGACATGGAACCCCTGTCGGGCCAGCCGGCTGTGAGTTTGTTGGATCTCCTCTTCGGTCACGCTGACCACCCGGCCGGCAGTGGCCCGCACCGCCTTCAGGACCTGTCCGCCGCGCACCGGCTGGCCGATGGCCAGGCCACAGGCCAGGGTCGGAGTCGGAGCAACCGGCCTGACCGTCTCAACCCCGCTACAAAAGGCTTCGTAGATGGGCGGGCAGGCCGCTGCCTGCGCGGCAAAAAGGTGGGGCAGGTGGGCGATCAAACCGGCCTGTCGAAGACGACAGAAACCGTTATATAGACCCAGAAACAGGGTGCCGTTGCCCACCGGCAGCACCAGGGCCGCCGGCGCACGTCGGCCCAACTGTTCCCACAGTTCGTAGGCCAGGGTTTCGGTGCCGGCCAGGAAAAATGGGTTATAGACGTGGCTGGCATAGAAGGCGCCATGGGCAGCGGCTGCCCAGGCTGCCAGGGCAGCATATTCCCGCTTGCCTTTGATCTGGATGACCTCCGCGCCATAGACCGCCATCTGGGCCAGCTTGGGACCGGCGGCAGTGTCCGGCACGCAGATCTCACAGGCGATGCCGGCGCGGGCGGTGTAGGCGGCCAGGCTGGCCCCGGCATTGCCCGATGAATCCTCAACCACTCGCCGGATGCCCAGGCCGCGCAGGGCGGTGACCAGAACTGCCGAGCCACGATCTTTGAAAGAACCGGTGGGTTCCAACGATTCCAGTTTGAAATAGATGGATCGCCCCTCCCAGTCCACCCGAAGCAGTGGGGTGTCCCCCTCGCCCAGTGTTACCGCTTCCCAGGCCGGATCGAGCGGCAGGAGCGCCCGGTAGCGCCACACCCCCCGTCGGCCAGCCTCTATGCCGGCCGGATCGAGAGGGGGACGGTCGGCAAAATCGAACAGGCCGCCACATGGACAACGCCATTCGCGCGTGTCGGGTGGATAGGCTGTGTGACAGTGCGTGCAGACGAAAGCAAGCGTTCGGCCCATCCAGAAAAGCTCCCACCGCTGCTGTCCCCGGCCAGCTCCTCTGAGAGCTTGTCTGAAAACCACCAAGACACAAAGGACACCAGGGGCACCCTGCGGTTTTTTTATTCGTTTCCTTTGTGTTCCTTTGTGGCCTTTGTGTCTTTGTGGTAAGCTTTTCAGACCGGCTCTGACATAACAGAATTTACGAAGTCAAGAGGGACTCGGATGGCACAGAAAAACGGATCTCCGCCGATGATTTGTTTACCGCAGAGACGCACAGGGCGCAGAGATTTGTCTTCAGACGGGCATTTAGCCGATGATCACGGCCAGGACGATCAACAGCACCAGGAGGCATAGGGCGATGATGGCGATGCGCTTCAGATCCTCGACGACATAGTGATACTCTCTGGCAAAATCAACCTCCCGCACCGGGGTCCGGGTGACAGGAGTCCGGACAGGCTGAACAATGCGCACCGGCTGGGCGGGTGCCGGGATCGGGCGTCGGGCCCGACGTGATTTCTTGGCCATTTTGTAATCTCTCCTCGCTTGATTTTTTATTGCAGTTCGGCGATCACGACGATCCGATGCGAATCCACCATGTAGGGGTAGCAGGAGATCAGAGTTGCGATCGGCCTGGTCGTTGGGGCCAGCACACTGACCTGCGTCGGTTCGACGATCTGTTTGGCCGTGACGATGTACCGATAGGGTTGTTCGCCGGCATAGACGATCACTTCATCCCCCAGCTCCAGATCGGCCAGGTGGCGAAAGATCTCCCCATAGATGTCGTTGTGGGCCGAGAGGACCATGTTGCCGCGTTCGCCGGGGTTGGCCGAATTGGGATGATGTCCCACCCCCAGTTTCAACTGTTCCCACGAATCGCCTTCCACCACCAGGGCATCCACGCCGATGGCGGGGATGACGATCCGGGTGGGGGCCTCCGGCCCAGGGGTGGGAATGGCGACCGGCGGAGGCGATTCCCCCTCTACCAGATCGCGCAGGTGGGTGGGGATGCTCCCCGCTTCCTCAGGGGGGGAGTGCCCGCCGGGCAGAATCCCCCCGGCCAGAGGGGTAGGGGTCGGCGTGGGCCATGATCGGGCCTCTGCATAGTCGGTGTTGAGGGACCGCAAGTTTTGCAGGGAAACGACCAGAACGGCCACCAGCCCCAGCAGGGCGCCGATCTCCAGCACAAGAAGCAACCGGTCGCGGAGCCGTGCCCATCGGCTGGGGGGCGGACGGTTGTGCCCTCTCCGGCGCTCCTTCCGGCCGCGCAGTGGCCTCAAGTCAAAGGGGCGCACCCGCCCGGCTTCCAGGTCTGGGGGCCTGCTCTGCTCTTCACCGACAGGGACGATGGCCGCCAGGTCTTCGTGGGGCAGGCCCACCTCGGCCGGCAGGCGACCGATCTCCCGCAGGCGGCGCAACCGCCCGGCACGGGCTTCTCGCCGCCTGACGATCAGGATCTGCTCCAGCTCTTCAATTGTCAGCTCATCTACCGTCCGCCGGTCGGGCATGGCTGGCCGTCAACTCCTGAGCTGTGTACCCATGCTTTCCATCACCATCTTTCACACCCATTATACCCCAGCCGGACCTTTTAGTCAAAGTGGGGGCGCTTCAACCGCAGGCGGAGCAGGTCGCGCAGGTGGGATATCTCCTCCACCCGCAGCAGGGTGACCAGGCTGCCATAGGTCAACAAACCCACCCCAGCCGTCAGGCCGACGGTGACCAGTTCGGTGACCACGCCGTTTACCTGCCAGGAGGCTGTCAGGCGGTTGAGGGCAGACAGGGCCAGGGCCATCAGGCCGGCCATTGCCCCGGCAGCCAGCAGGGCCTGACCTGTGGCCCGGCCCAACCGCAGGTCGGCCAGCCTGCCGATGCGCCGCCGGGTCAGGAAGAGCATGGTCAGGGCGTGGCCACAATGTTTGGCCGAATCGGCCAGGACCAGGCCGCGCATCCCCAGCGGCCGGATGAGGAGCAGGGCCACCGTCAGGTAAACCCCCACGCTCAACACGCCGACCAGGGCCGGGGTCAGGGTATCCTGTCGGGCGTAGAAGGCATAGTTCAGCGGCCAGTCTATCGCCGCAAAGACCAGGCCGGCCAGATAGTAACGCAGGGCCCAGGCGGTCCAGAAGGTGTCGTAGGAGGTGAAGCGGCCATGCTCAAAGAGCAGGGCGATGATCGGCTGGGCCAACACCAGCAGGCCCAATGTGGCCGGCAGGATCAGCACCAGCACCAGCCGCAACCCCTGGCCCAGCGTGCGACGAAAGCCCTCCCGGTCACCCACGGCGCTGAACCGTGACAGGGTTGGCAACACGGCCAGCGAAATGGCCACCGCTACCAACCCGTGGGGCAACTGGATCAGCGTTGTGGCCCGGTCCATCCAGGCGATGCTGCTCTCGCCGGTAGACGAGGCCAGACGCCGGTCTATGGCAACCTGGATGTTGCTGATGATCAGCCCCAGGGCAATGGGCAGGTAAAGGAGGAACAGCCGCCGCAGGGCCGGGTGGGCGAGGTCCAGATGGAAGCGAAACCGCACCGGCCGCAGGTCGGGGAGCTGGAGGAGCAGTTGCAGCAGTGAACCCAGGAGCACCCCCACCGCCAGGCTGAAGGCCTCCAGCCGGCCGGCCAGGAGGGGAGCGGCGATGATGATGCCCAGGTTAAAGACCGCTGCCCCAAAGGCCGGCAGGGTGAAGCGCTTGAGGGTGTAGAGCAGGCCGGTCACCACGCCCGACAGGCCGACGAGCAGGATGGCCGGGGCGATGATGCGGATCATCCGCGCCAGTGCTGCCTGCAACTCCGGGCCAAAGCCGCCGCCCAGCAGCCAGGCCACCTGAGGGGCCAGCAGCTCCAGCAGCAGGACCAGGATGGCCAGCCCCACAGCCACCAGGCTCAGGACCCGGCTGAACAGCGCCCACAGGGCCGGACGGCCCTCCCGCTCCACCACCTGGCTGAACACCGGCACCAGCGCCGCGCTGAGCATCCCGCCGACGAGCAGCTCAAAGACCATCTTGCGCACCGTATCGGCGATGCCAAAGACGCTGACCAGGCCGCTGGCGCCGAAAAAGTAGGCGATGATCTGCTCCCGGACCAGGCCCAGCACCCGCCCGGCCACGCTGCCCAGGGCGATGATGCCCGCCGCCCGGGCAATGCCGGCCGACTCTTCAGTTGGAGAGGGAAAGGCCGTCTGGCTCACCAGGTTCCGGTCCGGTTACCGTTCGACGCGGATCGTGACCCGACAGGGCTCAGGATAGTTGCCGGTTTGGTCAACCACCACCAGCCGCAAACTGTAGGTGCCAGGGGCATAGGCGCTGCTGTTGAAATTCTCCAGCACGCCGTTGACCACCGGCCTGTCGTGCAATTGCCCGACGACCGTCCATTCCTGGTCTTTGGGGTTGGGACCTGGCCCCACTTCGACTTTGTAGTACTGAAACGCAGCGATATTGGCTGTGCCACGCACCGGGAAATTGCCGCGCACGACCTGGTTAACCCCCGGTGACGTAATGCGCACGTTGGGATCGGGGCAGGCCGGAGGCCGGGCTGGCGGGGTATCGGTCGCGATCACCTCGGAGGTGGGCGAGGGCCGGGGCGGCAATGTCGGTCGGAGCGGCGTGGCGGTAGCCGTCGGGGTCATGGTCGGCGGGGGTGGGGTGTGGGTCAACGTCGGCTGAACCAGCGGCCCGGCCGTGACCGTCGGGCCTGGTTCAGGGGTCGGTTCCGGATTGTTGGGCAACGGATTGCCCAGCACGAACAGGACGACCATCAGGATCAGGAGGAGGGCCAGGACCGTGACACTGCGGCTGTAGCGGAGTCGGGCCTGTTCCTGTTCCAGCTTAAAGATCGAGCGTGCTCCTTCGCGGCGGGCCAGGAGCGCACGCCGCAGGTAGAAGAGCAGCAAGAGACCCAACAGGCCATAGAGCCACCACTGATACTCGGCAATGACTCGCCGGACCGCTTCCATGCCTCACTCCACCAGGTTGGAGCTCATCCTGGCCAAAACGCCGCGAATCAGTGCGGTCAGGCGGGGGACGATCTGCCGGCCTGCGGCCAGCACCTCCTCATGGCTGGTCGCCTGGTCAACGCCAGGCTCACTCACGGCCACGTTGCTGATCCCCGACAGGCCCAGGACCTTCATCCCCCCGTGGCGCGCCACCGTCACCTCCGAAACGGTGGACATGCCGACCGCATCGGCGCCGATGAGCCGCAGGAAGCGGATTTCGGCCGGCGTCTCGAACGATGGCCCTCCCAGGCCGACATACACCCCTTCGTGCAGGGGAATGCTCTGTTCCAGGGCTACCTGGCGGGCGATGCGGCGCAGCTCAGGGTCATAAGCCTGGGACATATCGGGGAAGCGCGGTCCCAGCGCCTCATCGTTGGGTCCCACCAGCGGGTTCAACCCGGCCATGCCCACCAGGCTGAGGTGATCGGTGATGAGCATCAGATCGCCGGGGCGGAAGGTGGGGTTGAGTCCGCCCGCCGCATTGGTCACGATCAGCGTCTCCACCCCCAGCAGTTGCATGACCCGGATGGGGAAAACAACCTGCTGCATCGAATAGCCCTCATAAAAATGGACCCGCCCCTGCATGGTGATCACCGGCACCCCCTCCAGCCGGCCCACGATCAACCGCCCGACGTGGCCCTCCACCGTCGGCGTGGGAAAGTGGGGCACCTCTTGATAGGGGATGATATCGGCTCCTTCCACCGCCTCGGCCAGCGGATTCAGCCCTGTGCCCAGGATCAGCCCCACCCGAGGCCGGTAGTGAGTCCGATGCCGGATGGAATCGGCCGCCTCTTCATATTGCGCGCGGGTGTAAATATGTGGCATCATGGCATACCAGGTGTAGGGCAACTGCGAGCAGTTGCCCTACTCAGGTTATAAACGATCCAACAGTTCCTTCTTTTTAGCCTGGAACTCTTCCTCGGACAGGATCCCCTTTTGATGGAGCTCAGCCAGCTCGACAAGCAGGTCGGTGATATTGGCCCTGGTCGGGGGAGCTGCCTCCGTCGTCGGCCCGGCCTCACCCTCCGCTCTGGCCGGAACAGGAGTTTGTCGCAGGTCGTCCATCACTGCCATGCCATGCAACTGCTCCTTGGCGTTCAGCATCTCCCGCTTGAAGCGGACCGGGTTCGAGATGCGGCGGAACATGTTGACCCCGATGTCCGAGCCGGTAATGATCTGCACCGTGCCATAACCCAGGAGGCGGCCCACAAAGGATTGGGTCATATCCACATCGTTGACCTTTTCCAACGCCGAGTCGCGGATATGCTTGTTGACGATCCCCCGGATCTCCATGACCCGCCGGTTGGTGATGATATATCGCTCGTTCAGCCAGTCGAGGAACTGGCGGATCAGCTCAAAGAAGGGGATGAGGGCCAGGGCAATGGCTGCCCAACCGGTGGCCTGGAATTCGGGTGAAAACATCAGCGCCAGGGCGACGGCCAGGATCGGGATCATGGCCAGCGCCGGCTTCCAGACGCGCTCCAGGAGCTCGCGGCCCCGCAGCCCTCGCAGCCAGGGGGTGGCGATCAGGTATAGCGGCAGCACCAGGCTGCCCAGCACGATCAGGCCGACGGTAAAGCGGACCTTATCCCCGGCTTCATTCTCTGCTGTCAGCAGGACGATGAGACCGATGCCGAGGAACACCGCCCAGGCAAAAAATGAGCCCGCGATCCGTTGCAGCAGGACGATAAAGTGCAGGTGGGTGCGGTAGAGCGCCCGCTCCCTGTCCCCCATTACCTTTTCTATGTACCCCATGATCCTCCTCCCCCTCGCATAGAATCGCCATCAGGTAGCACAGGCTCAAGCCTGTGACCAGACCGACCGGTTACGATGCCTGATCCCTGATCTGGGTGTAGACCTGCGTGGTCGAAATATGGGCATGCCCCAGCAGTTCCTGCACATATTCCAGGTCTGCTTTTTTGTCGAGCAGGTGGGCCGCAAAGGTATGTCGCAGGGTATGAGGGGTCACCTTCTCCTCGATCCCGATTTCCCGCACATACTGTTTGACGATCAGCCACAGCCCCTGGCGGGTCAGCCGTTCCCCGCGATGGTTCAGGAACAGAGCCGGCTCTTGAGGATCGTGTAGCAACCGTGTCCGCCCCCGTTCCAGGTACTCCTGCATCGGCCCGATGGCCCGGTCATGGATCGGCACGATCCGCTCCCGTTTATCTTTGGGACGCACGACCCGGACCGTGGCCGAGGCCAGGTTTACGTCATCCACATCGAGCGACACCAACTCGCTTACCCGCAGGCCGGTGGCATACAGCAGTTCCAACAAGGCCCGGTCACGCAGGGCTTTGGCCGTCTCCCCACGCGCCGGTTCGTTCAGCAGCCGCTCCATGTCCTCCATCGAAATCGCCCTGGGCAGCCGTTTGCGCACCTTTGGCGAGTCCAGTTTGGCGGTCGGATCATCCTCTAACTCCCCTCTGCCTGCCAGGTAGTGGAGAAACGACTTGATGGCTGCCACTTTGCGGGCCACGGTGGAGGAGGCATACTCCCGCTCGGCCTTCATGTTCATGACATAGTCCATAATGGTGTCGTACTCCACCTGGCTCCAGTCGGTGACACGGCCTTCCAGAAAGGTGGCGAACTGGGACAGGTCGTTTCGATACGCAGCCAGAGTGTTGGGCGTGGAGTTCTTCTCCTGAGCAAGATAGTCCAGAAAGCGCTGGATTTGTTCCCTCATGATACCTCCCTCAGGATCAATGGCCCCTATTTTACCACAACTTTTCATAAAGACCAAACGGCGGAGGAGCCGGGGTGGTATTCAGGTAGGCGTCCACCTGCCGGCGCAGCGGGATGCCGGTAATCCCCGGCCCCTCGACAGAGAAGGAGGCCACCGTGTTGGCAAAATGGGCGGCCTGGCACGGGTCGCCCGTTTCGGCCAGGCGGATCAGGAAGGCAGCGGCAAAGACATCCCCGGCCCCGGTGGGGTCCACCTGGTGGGCCGGACGGGTCGGGTAATGGCGCGCCTCGCCAGCCTGATACACGGTTGCCCCCCGCTCGGCGCGGGTGACGACGATCAGCCTGGTAAAGCGGCACCAGTCGCGTGCCAGTCCATCGGGGTCGGGCACGTCCAGCTCGCTGATGACCAGGACATTGATGCGCCGCAACACCATCTCTGGGGGTGTCCATTCGACGAACGACACCAGGCCCTGCTCATTCCAGCAGCGGAAAAAGCCTTGGGGCATGACGGCCATCAACGAGGTGTCGGCAAAGCAGTGAAACAGGTCAGGGGCGATCTCCTGGTCAATGCTGCCCAGATAGACCATCGGCGGATGGCGCCAGGCAGGGGGGATGTGAGCACAGGTGATCACATCGGCGCGGCGGTGGAGGATCTGCCTGCGCCCCCCATCTTCGTAGACATTTTCGAACAATGTGGTTGCCGCCGCGGGGGAACAGGCAACCTCGGCACCGGGAAGGGCATGGGCCACGTCCAGGTCTGGGCCGGCGCTGGTGACCACACCGACGCGGTAGCCCAGGCGCAGGGCGGTGGTGGCAGCATAGGAAACCGAGCCACCCAGGTTCAGGCCGCCATCCGGCCGGATATCCTGGCAGACATGGCCGACAGCCACAAAATCAGGGCCACGAAACGGGGGACAGGGGCGCTCGTTCAACAGGTCACCCCGCGCACCGGGTCGAGGGCAACAGGCGTCTGGCCGCCTGCTGGAGGAAAAGAAGGGTCGCCTGTGGCAGGTTCAGCTTGAGGCCGCGCAAGGGCACACTCAGTTCGGCTTTGTCGCACACTGTAGACAGGTTGGCTTCGTCCACCTGTGGCTTGATGGCCTGCAACAGCCGGGCACGCCGTTCAGGGTCATGGATGCTCAGGATGTCGTCTATCTGGGCGACAAGCCGCCGCGCCCTGAGGATGCGCGCTTCGGTGCGCTCTGCCCGGTCCGGCTCTATCAACCCGTAACGCGCTTTGAGGCGGTTCAGCCGCAACCCAGCCTCGTAGGTGCTGTCCACGATCTGGTCGCGGTTCAGCCACCTGGTTTCATAATTGAGCACATATTTCCAACTGGGCTGCACCAGCGCCTGGCGGTGCTCCTCCAACGTACGGGCAAATAAGCGATAGCCGTACCGCTCCGGCTCTTCAAAAACCGGGCTGCCGGGGTCGAGAAAAGGAGCCAGGGGGGAGATAAAGGGGATGAGGCGGCGTTTTGTCCCCCGGTCCAGATCGCGCATCAGGAGCTCGCAATACTCGATGGTCTCCATCACCGAGCGATAGTCCTGGCCGGGCAGGCCGATCATGAAAAAGATGTCCAGGCGCCGGACGCCTGCTTCCAGGGCATAGCGCATGGTCTCTTCGATGGCCGCATTCCTGTAGGGGCGGCCAAAGGCGGCGCGTACCTCCTCGCTGTGAGATTCCAGCGAGATCTCCAACGTCCAGTTGGGCAGGGCCCTGGCCAGGCGCTGGATGAACGGCCGGTCAGCGGCGTCGAACAGTTCGACGATGACCGGCCCCTGGAAGCCGTGGATGGCCCGCAGGAAGCGGTCGGCATATTCGGCTCCCGGTTGCCGGATGTCGCCCAGGATGAACACCGGGCCGTTGCTGAAGCGGGCGATGTTGCGGATATCCTGGGCCAGGTCCTCCGGGGCGCGGTAAGCCGGTCTGGAACGTTTGTGCAGGGCAGCAAAGGTCGTGGCCGAACCGCCGCAGGTGCGGCAGTTATGCGTACACCCCCGCACACTCAGCGCGGCGGTGATGGGATAGCCCAACCAGCCTTTGAACGGCACAAAACTCACCAGATCGCGGTAGCGGGCCACCGCCCGGATCACGTAGCTATAGTCAATCAGCAGATGATCCAGGTTGGGCGGGCTATAGGTCAGAGCGTTGACGTGGACCGTGCCATTCGGCTCCCGCCAGGTCAGGTTAGGGATGTCGGCCAGGGCCGGCGCACCGGGCCGGCCGGTCAGGTGGCGCATCAGTTGCAGCACCGGCTCTTCGGTGGAATCGCCGCGCACCACCAGGTCCACTTCGGGGCGCTGGATCAGCTCCTGGTGAAAGCAGGTGGCCGAAAAGCCGCCCATCATGACCGGCACGTCGGGATGATGTTTCTTGCACAGGCGGGCTATCTCGATGGCGCCGTGGGCGTGGGGCAGCCAGTGCAGGTCAATGCCAAAGGCGGCCGGGTGGAGCTTCTGGATCAGCTTCTCCGGGTCAAAACGGCTGTCGTCGAGCATACGCAGTGCCAGATTGACGATGCGCACCCGCAGGCCATGGCGCTCCAGGTACTCGGCGATGGTTGTCAGGCCGATGGGATACATCTCAAAGACCGGCGTGCTGGGCACCAGATCGCTCACCGGCCCGTAGAGGATTGATTTCTGGCGAAAGTCGTACACGCTGGGGGCGTGCAACAACACCAAATCTGCCTGGGCCATCTGTTGCTGTTCCTCCAATTCCCAATCTCTTGCTGCAGCAGCTATCAGATCCGGGAGCCTGACTACCTGGCCCGCACGCGCGCCCCAGGCACCGGCGTGCCGTCCAGGATCTCCTGGATCACGGCCTGAGGGTCCACGTTTTTGATCCGCGCTGAAGGGCTGATAATGAGGCGATGGGCCAGAGCAGCCACGGCCAGGGCTTTGATGTCGTCTGGAATCACATAATCGCGGCCCAGGATGGCAGCGCGTGCCTGTCCCGTCTTGTACAGGGCGATGCTGCCGCGCGGGCTGGCCCCCAGATAGATGTCAGGGTGTTTACGGGTGGCTTTTACCAGTTTGACGATATACTCTTTGACCAGATGGTCAAGATAGACCTCCTTGATCCGCTCCTGGGCCCAGATCAGCTCTTCGGCCGTCACCACCTGTTCCAGGCGGGTGACCGGATGGACGTACTGCTGGCGGTCGAGCATCATGATCTCCTCCTCCGTGCCGGGGTAGCCCAGGCCGATCCGCATCATAAACCGGTCGAGCTGGGCTTCGGGCAAGGGAAAGGTGCCCTCATATTCGATGGGATTTTGGGTGGCCAGCACCAAAAAGGGCCTTTCCAGGGGATAGGTCATGCCATCTACCGTGATCTGTCGCTCCTCCATCGCCTCCAACAGGGCCGACTGGGTCTTGGGGGTGGCGCGGTTGATCTCGTCGGTGAGCACGATCTGAGCCATGACCGGGCCGGGGCGGAACTCAAACTGGCGTGTCTTTTGGTTGAACACCGACACGCCGGTCACATCGCTGGGCAGCATATCCGGGGTGAACTGGATGCGACGGAAGGTGCAGCCCAGGGAGCGGGCTACCGACTTGGCCAACATCGTCTTGCCGGTGCCGGGCACATCTTCGATGAGCAGGTGCCCTTCGCACAACAGGGCAATGACGGTGAGCTGCACGGCTTCGTGCTTGCCAATGATCACCTTTTCCACATTTTCAATGATTTTGTCGGCGATGGTCTTGACCTTTTCCATCCCTTCGCCTCACCAGGTCTTTAGATTTTCACGACAATCACAAATCCAAAACCGGATTATACCAGGTCTTGGGCGAAAAGGGTAGTCCAGGCCCTCGTCTGGCAGAGTCACTACACCGTCGTAGATCTATTCCTGCTCCCGCCGGGCCTGTGACCTGGCAGCCCCCCACGGGCGAGGGTCACAGACCCCCGCCGAGCAACGGGGTGCCTCCCACCCATGTTCTGCTTCGCCCCCCCTGTCCAGCCCCCTTGTCTTTTTCCTCAAAAGGTGGTATCATTTTGGGGATGGTTCAAGATTCCGGCTGAAGGGGCCAAGATCGCTGAGGCGCCAGATTCCTGTGTGCTCAGCGGCGACCGGACTGTGTCCATGAGACCGATCAGCCCAGGCAGGCTCATTCTGCTCATCTGCATCCTGGCCTTTCTGGCGACGGGAGCCGTCGCCAACTTTGCTTTCGAGCGACTACCCCACCTGGAAGATGAAGTCGCCTACCTCTTCCAGGCCAGGACGATGGCCCTGGGCCGTTTGACCGTCCCCTCACCAGCCTATCCGGCCTCGTTCTGGATCCCCTTTGTGCTGGATTATCAGGGCCGGCGCTTTGGCAAGTACCCGCCCGGTTGGCCGGCGGTGCTGGCCCTGGGCGAACGGCTTGGCGCAGCCTGGCTGGTCAACCCCCTGCTGGCGGCATTGAGCCTCTACCTGGTCTATCGCCTGGGGCAGGCCCTCTATGACGAGCGCACCGGATTGCTGGCAGCGGCGTTGGGCATGACCTCCCCCCTGTTTCTGGTGTTGAGCGGCTCCTTCCTGTCACACCTGGCAAGCCTGACCTGGCTGTTGTTGTTCAGTCTGTGGTTTATCTGGACCGTCCAGGGGCGGGGCCGGCGGTTTGCTGTAGGGGCAGGGCTGGCCCTGGGCCTGGCCTTCCTCACCCGTTCATTGACCGCGATGGCGTATGCTGCGCCCTTTATCATCTACAGCCTGGGGCAGGTGCTGCGGCGGCGGCCTGGCTGGCCGAACTATCTGCTGCTGGCCCTGGCCGGGGGAGCCGTGGCCGCCCTGCTGCCGGCCTATCAGTGGGCTGTCACCGGCGACCCGTGGTTAAACCCCTATCTGCTGTGGTGGCCCTACGACCGCCTGGGCTTTGGACCAGGGATCGGCGCCATGCCGGGAGGCCACTCCCCGTATTACGCCTGGATCAACCTCAAACAAGACCTGTCGCGGGCGGCGACCGATCTGCTGGGCTGGCCAGGGCTGAGCTGGTTACCGCTGCTGCCCGGCCTGCTGCTGCATCCCCGCTGCCGGCGAGATTGGGCGCTGGTGGCTCCCTTCGCCTGCCTGGTGTTTGCCTACCTGTTCTACTGGATCGGCTCACCGGCGCGGTTGTGGGGGCCGCGTTACTACTTTGAGGGCTTTGGTGGGTTGTGGCTGCTGAGTGCGGTGGGGTTACTCAAGGTGTGGGATTGGGCTGAAAAGCAGCGGAACCGGCTGCGCCCGACCCTGGCTGCACTGCTGATCCTGCTGGTCGCCGTCAACCTGGCGGTCAACGTCCCCTCGCGGATGGAGGAGGCCCACGGCTTCTACGGCATCAGCCGCGCCCAGTTGCAGCCCATCGAGGAGGCAGAGCTGCACCACGCCCTGGTCATCGTCTATGCCAAACGCTGGCTGGAGTATGGGGCGATGCTGGCCGGGCAAAGCCCTCTCCTGAACGACGACGTGGTTTATGTCCGGGGCAGCGACCCGCAGACCGATGCCGCCGTCATCGCCTCCTATCCGGGCCGGGCGGTGTACTACCTGACGGACGGCCGGTTGATGCCGGCGGCTGAGTGGCAGACGAAGGGGGAGTGACTCCATTCTGCGCGGATGGAGGCATCCACGCAGGTGGATGCCTGGCCGCAGGCCACTGAGGTGCGACCGCTTAGCCTGATACGTATGGGGAGTGACTCCCGGCGAACATGCGTTTGAAAAGAAAGCCGGGGTGTGGTATAATGCGGCTCAGATCATGGCAGAGGCAGGGGAGATGCCATGTTCGAGACCGCAGTAGAACAGCGTGTCACCGACCTGGAAGGCTTGATGGCCGAGGTGTGGCGCACCATCGATCTGGTTGCCCCCAGCATCCCTCGCATCCTGCACCAGACTGTGCCCTGCCCAGACGGCCGGGCGGAAAGCGTGGCCGTGCACATGCGCCGGATACACCCTGCCGACCCAGGCCGCGAGCGAGAGTTCGATGTCGTAGCCGTGTGCGGTGAGTATGTGTTGATCAACGGGACCAAGAGCCGCCTGGCCATTCAAAACTTTGAGAGGCGCATCCGGTGACCAACCTCCTCGATTGGCTGCTGGAACCGGACAACCCTTCAGCCCGCTATCTGGCCCTCACCGGTCTGCTGGACCGTTCCGCCGACGACCCGGAGGTCCAGGCCGCCCAGGCAGCCATCCCCGGCTGGGGACCGGCGAAGGCGATCCTGAACGCTCAATGGCCGGAGGGATACTGGATGCACCCCGGCCTCGGCTATAGCCCCAGGCACAAGGCCACAGTATGGCAGGTGATCTTTCTGGCCCAGTTGGGCACGCCCCGCATCGAGGCGGTGGACCGCGCCTGTGCGTATCTGCTGGACCACAGCCGCCTGCCCAACGGCCTCTTTGCGGCCGACAAAACAGCCCACAGGGCGATCCTCTGCCTGAGCGGCAGCCTGTTGCGCGCCTTCTCGCAACTGGGCTACCAGGACCCACGCCTGGAGGAAAGCCTGGAGGCCCTGGCCCAGGCTGCGGTTGGCAGCAACTTTCGCTGCCGCTGTCAGGCCGGGTTGCGTCCACCCCGGCACCGTGACGGGCTGCCCTGCCCCTGGGGAGCTGCCAGGACCCTGAACGCCCTGGCCGGGGTGCCGGCGGAGCGGCGCTCGCCGGCCATGCAGGCCGCAATCGAGGCCGGCCTGGCTTTTCTGCTGAGCGAGGAGGGGCCGCTGGCCGGCCAGCCCGACGCATTGGAGTCCAGGCTGAGCTTCCCCCTCGACCATCACTCCGACCTGCTGGAACTGCTGGAGGTGTCTGGCCGGTTCGGCGTGGGGAGTGCCCCTCGCCTGGAGGCGGCAGTGGCGGTCGTGCGAAGCAAACGGGATGAGAATGGCCGCTGGCCCCTGGAGCACACGCCGGCCAACACCTGGGCCAGCTTTGGCACCGTGGGACAGCCCAATAAATGGGTCACACTGCGGGCATTGGCTATCCTGAAATGAGAATTGCGATCCTGTCGGACATCCATGACAACATCTGGCGGCTGGAGAGGTTGCTGGCCGGCCTGCAGGCTGACCGGCTCCTCTTCTGCGGCGATTTCTGCGCCCCCTTCACCCTGGCCCAGATGGCCGAGGGGTTTGCCGGGCCGATCCATGTCGTGTGGGGCAATAATGACGGCGACAGGCTGTTCCTGGCCCAGGTGGCGGCCCGCTTCCCGCACGTGACGCTGCACGGCGATTTTGCCGAGCTGGAGCTGGACGGGCGGCGGGTGGCAGTCACTCACTACCCGGAGATCGGACGGGCGCTGGCCCACAGCGGCGTTTACGACCTGGTGTGCCACGGTCACAGCCACAGGCCGGCCGTCGTCCAGGTGGGCCAAACCGTGCAGGTCAACCCCGGTGAGGTGATGGGCCGCCTGGGCCGCTCGACCTATGCCCTCTATGACACCACCACCGGCCAGGTGCAGATCGTGGAGGTACCCCAATAAAGAGGGGAGCCGACGGCCATGCCATCGGCCATCCGAATGAAATGAGAGGAGAGAATCATGAATCGGGCCCGTATCATCTTTGTAGCCATTGTCCTGATAGCGCTGCTCATCGTGGGTGCCGGCTTGCTGCTACAAGCCACCAACCACCTCCCCCAGGATGACAAAACCCCCGCGCCGCCGACCCCGCTGCCCAAAGGGGCCGTAATCGTCGAGGTCTCCTCCTCCAACACCAAAGAAGACTGGATGAACCAGGTGGTCGCCGCCTTCAACGACCAGGGCCACACGGTCAACGGCAAGCGCATTGTCGTCACCGTTTCGCACGTCGGCTCCGGCAGCTCGATGGACGACATCCTGGCCGGCAAAAGCAAGCCGGTGGTCTGGAGCCCGGGCAGCTACCCCTGGATCGAGGCCATCAATCAGAAATGGCGGGACCGCACCGGGCAGCCGCTCATCAAGGAGGAGTGCCCTGCCACGCTGAGCCTGCCGCTGGCCATTGCCATGTGGCAACCTATGGCCCAGGCGTTAGGCTGGCCCGAGGCGCCCATCGGCTGGGATGACCTGGCAAAGCTGTCCACCAACCCAGAAGGCTGGGCCGTTTATGGTCATCCAGAATGGGGCCAGTTCAAGTTTGGCCACCCCCACCCCGAGCACTCGAACTCTGGACTCCTGTCGCTCATTGCCGAGGTCTATGCTGCCCTCGATAAAACCGACGGGTTGACTATCGCCGATGTCAAGAGCCAGCCGGTGCTCGACAGCGTTGGTGCCGTCGAGCGACAGGTCTTTCATTATGGCAAGAAAGACACCGATCTTCTGGCCAGGATGACCCAACGGGGGCCAGAATACCTGCACGCTGTGACCAGCTACGAGGCCAACGTGATCAAGTGGAACCGGGATTTCGGCGACCGGTTACGCTTTCCGCTGGTCGCCATCTACCCCGCCGACGGCACCTTCTGGGCAGAGAACCCCTACTGCATCCTGGATGCTGACTGGGTGAGCGAGGAGCAGGCCCAGGCAGCGGCCCTCTTCCGCGATTTCCTGCTCTCGCCGGAGCAGCAGGCGTTGGCCATGGACTGGGGCCTGCGCCCGGCCAATCCCGGCGTGGCCCTGCGGGCTCCGATTGACCTGGCGCACGGGGCTGTGCCTTCGATCACAGTGGACAGGGTGCCCAACCTGGCCTACCCTGCCGACGAGGTGGTGGGCCACATCCTGGACGTGTGGCATCAGGTGAAGAAAAAAGCCACCATCGTCCTGCTGCTGGACACCTCAGGAAGCATGCAGGGCGACAAGATCAAGGCGGCCATCCAGGGGGCAGTGGCCTTCCTGGAACAGATGGACCCGGACGATGAGATATATGTCCTCACCTTCTCCTGCCATGTGGTCGAATTACCCGACAGTGGACCGGTAGGCCAGGCAGGCGAAAGGCTGAAAAGGTCCCTCAACGGCCTGTACGCGGAGGGATGTACCATGCTTCACCAGGCGGTGATCCAGGCCGTGGAGCGGATCGAAGCTCTCAAAGCCGACCACGAGGCGGCAGGCGAGGCCCGGCTGTACGGCATTGTCCTGCTTTCAGATGGCAAGAACGAGGCGCCGGGCGGTCCATCGCGGAATGACATGCTCAGCCGCCTGCCGTCAGGTTCGGAAGCGGCCGGGGTCAAAATCTACACCATCGCCTATGGCGACGATGCCGACCTGGACCTGCTCAAGACACTGGCCAACCGCACCAACGGCAAGCAGTTCAGCAGCGACGTAGAGAATATCGAGGCGGTCTATTTTCTGATCTCTTCCGAATTCTAATCTTGCTGCCTGTCTCTGACCTTAGAGCCAGTCTGAAAAGCTCACCACAAAGAACACAAAGGAAACGAATAAAAAAACCGCATGGTGCCCTTGGTGTCCTTGGTGGTTTTCAGACAAGCTCTTACGCTCCCCACAGAACAAGCCCCATCTCGAAGGGGTGGCCCAGGTCTTCGTGGTTGGGGACGATGCGCAGCGTATAGCCATGGCGGCCGCTGGCGGTACAGGTGATCCCCCCGGCAAACACATACACCCCCTTCCCCCTGGACTGGGCGATGAGCATGGGGATCGTCTGCGCCTGGACGATCAACCCCTCAGCATCGAGCGGGCCGTAGAACAACTCAACCGTCACGTCGGTGGGGTTCAGCGTCCCCAGGTTGACCTCGGCCTGTACCTGGAGTTGATCGCCGACCTTGAGTTCCTGTCCCTCGGCCGGGTCGGCGCGGAGGCTCTCGATGCGGATCTGCCCCCATGCCTGGCGCACCCGCCCTTTCCAGGCCGCCAGCGCCTTGGCCCGCCTCTGGCCGTCGGCCATCAGGCGCCGGCTCCGCTCGAAGCCAGGCAGGTAGCACAATTCAAAATACTCGCGGACCATGCGGTTGGTATTGAACATGGCAGCATGATCGCGCATCGCCGCCTTCATCCGGGCGATCCAGCCCCGTGGCAACCCGTCGCGCCCCCGGTCATAGAACAGGGGGATGATCTCTTTCTCCAACAGGTCGTAGATGGCGTTGGACTCGACCGTGTCCTGATAGTCAGCCTGATCCTCAGGGTACTCTTCGCCATGGCCGATGGCCCAGCCGGTTTCGGGGGTATAGGCCTCGGCCCACCAGCCGTCCAGGATGCTGAGGTTCAGAGCGCCGTTGGCCGTGGCCTTCATGCCGCTGGTGCCACTGGCCTCGTGGGGACGGCGGGGGGTGTTCAGCCACAGGTCCACCCCCTGCACCAGATAGCGGGCCACCACCATGTCGTAATCCTCGATGAACACAATCCGATTGTGGAACTCTTCCCGGCGAGCATGATGGATGATCTGGCGGATCAGCTCTTTGCCCGGATTGTCGCGGGGATGGGCCTTGCCGGCAAAGATGATCTGGACCGGGCGGTCTTTACTGCCCACGATGCGGGCCAGGCGCTCCACGTCACGGAAGAGGAGGGTACCCCGTTTGTAGGTGGCAAAACGCCGGCCAAAACCGATGGTCAGCGCCTCCGGGTCGAGCACCTCTTCGGCCGCCTGGACCTCGGCCGGCCGGCTGCCCCGCTGCTCCAACTGAGCGCGCAGCCGCTTCCGGGCAAAGGCCACCAGTCGCTCGCGGCGGCGCTCATGAGTGCGCCACAGCTCCTCGTCGGGGATGCGCATCACCTGCTGCCATACCGTCTGGTCGGCCGGGCGCTCGATCCAGCGTGGCCCCAGGTAGCGGTCGTACAGATCGGCCATATCGTGCGAGATCCAGGAACGAGGGTGGATGCCGTTGGTGAGGCTCAGGATGGGCACCTCATCGCCGGGCACCTGAGGCCACACCCCCTGCCACATCTGTCGTGACACCCGGGCGTGGAGCTGACTGACGCCGTTGATCTTGTTGGCCAGGCGCATGGCCAGGATGGCCATACAAAAGTAGCCGTTGGGGTCATCAGGGTTCATCCGCCCCAGGCCCAGGAACTCGTGTCGTGACAGGCCCAGACGCGGATAGTAGCGGCTGAAGTAATGGTCCACCAGATCGGGGTGGAACCAGTCAATGCCGGCTGACACCGGAGTATGGGTGGTAAAGACATGGCCGGCCACCGCCGCCTCGCGAGCCTCAGCAAAAGAGAGCCCCTGCTCCTCCATCAACAGCCGGATCCGCTCCAGGGCCAGGAAAGCCGAATGCCCCTCGTTCATGTGGCAGACGGCCGGCTGCAGGCCCAGCGCCCGCAGGGCCCGAATCCCCCCGATGCCCAGCATCACCTCCTGACGGATGCGCATATCGTCGTCGCCGCCGTAGAGCTGATCGGTAATGTCCCGGTCCTCCGGGCGGTTGCACTCCAGGTTGGTGTCCAACAGATAAAGCGGCACCCGTCCTACCTGCGCCCGCCACACCTGGGCCTTGACCAGGCGGCCGGGATATTCCACCTCGATCAGCAGCGGCGTGCCGCTCACCTGCCGCTCCAGCACCACCGGCAGGTTATAAAAGTCGTTGTCGGGATACAGCTCCTGTTGCCAGCCATCGGGGTTCAGATACTGGCGAAAGTAGCCCTGCTGATAGAGCAGCCCGACCCCCACCAGCGGCAACCCCAGATCGCTGGCCGACTTGAGATGATCGCCGGCCAGGATGCCCAGCCCACCGGCGTAGATGCTCAGGCTCTCGGTCAGGCCAAACTCGGCGGAAAAGTAGGCGACCAGCAGGCCCTCCTGCCGCCCGTGTGCTTTGTGATACCAGGTGCTTTTGCTCTGCAGATAGCGGTCAAACTCCCGCCACACCCGCTCCAGGTGGGCCATGAACCCGTCATCCTCGGCCAGTTGCTCCAGGCGCTCCTGGCGGATGGTGCCCAACATCAACACCGGATTGTGGCCGGTGGATTCCCACAGGTCCCGGTCCAACCGCCGAAACAGGTCTATCGCCTCGTGGTTCCAGGTCCACCACAGATTATAGGCCAGGTCGCGCAGCCGTTCCAATTTGGCCGGCAGCAATGGGATCACCCGAAAGGTATGGCTCGGTCGCATCCTTCCCTCTCCTCTGATCCAGGCACCGCGCCCCCATACGGGGCGTGGCACCTGACCGGGATAACAGGCTCCATTCTACCCCAAGACAAAAAGAGCTGCAAGTTTCCGGCCCGCTTCTTGCTTCCCCTGGCTTTTGACAGGGGGTGATATTTGTGGTATCCTTCGCCTGCCATTCCGTCCTACAAAGTTCTGGAAAGGAAAGGAAAGCTGCAATGACGCGCCAAAAGCATATGTGGCTGCTGAGCCTGATGGTGGCTGTGGCCCTCATCGGGCTGGTTGGTCCCTGGTCGTTGGCCGACACCCCTCCTGTCGGACCGGTGGAACCGGTCGTGGTCCGACTCTACTTTCAGGATCAGGCTCACCTGAACGCTGTGGCCGGTGAGCTGGACATCTGGGAAGTCCACCCGCAGGACCACTACGCGGTTGTGGCTTTACAGCCAGCCGAGTATCAATGGCTCCGGGGACTGGGCTACCGCCTGGAGACTGATGCCGAAAAGACGTCTCTGCTGGGCATCGAAGCACCCCTGGATCCCCGTTTTCACTACTTTGACAACTATTTCTCCAACTCCAACAACCTGTACATCGTGAATTTCCTGCAAGACACCGCCGCCGCCTACCCCGGCCTGACAGAACTGTACGACATCGGCGACGCCTGGGAGGCAGACCACGGAGGCCATCCCCGCGACATGTGGGTGCTGCGCATCACCAATGAGGATCCGGCCTACGGCCCCATCGAGGACAGGCCGGTCTTTTACCTCTTTGCCACCATCCACGCCCGCGAGGTGGCCGTGCCGGAACTGGCCATCCGCTACATCAAGTACCTGACCGGCGGGTACAACGGCCAGGGCGGCTACGGGGTGGACCCCGACGTCACCTGGCTGGTGAACCACCAGGTGGCCTATGTGCTGGTCATGCAAAGCCCCGACGGCCACGTCGTCAACGAGCAGAGCACCGGGGCCTACCGCCGCAAAAATATGGACAACGACGACGGCTGTGGCGACCCCAACACCTGGGGCGTGGACCTGAACCGCAACCACTCCTTCAAGTGGGGCTGCTG
>DAOTYI010000074.1:0-9789 GCA_034434895.1 Anaerolineae bacterium | reverse complement strand
GTCAGGCACCTGTTGTCACACCTGTATGACCCGGCTTACTTGCAGTCCCATCCCCCGGCTCAGCTCCTACCCCTCGACCCACAGCGAACTCGGGCCCAGGTTGTGCAGTCGCTCTACACGAATTGCTTCTCCAACACCCCCGCTGAGCGCGGCTATAGCAAGTTGAAAGAGGAAAAAACGCCCTACGACATGATCCATGCAGCCCTGCTCGACAACCCACCCCTGCCCTGACTACGCAATAGGGAGTATGCCATGTGGCCCCAAAACTGGCGCGATGAAATCTGGTCCCGGCTGGACCAACCCTGGGATGTGATTGTTATCGGTGGCGGCATTACCGGCGCGGGCATCCTGCGTGAGGCAACCCGCCTGGGGTTGCGGACGCTGCTGGTGGAGCAGCGAGACTTTGCCTGGGGCACCTCCAGCCGTTCCTCCAAGCTGGTCCACGGGGGTTTGCGGTACCTGAAGGAGCGCAAGGTACGGCTGACGCGGGCCTCGGTCCGGGAGCGGAAGCGGCTGTTGCAGGAAGGGCCGGGGTTGATTGACCCGTTAGGCTTTCTGCTGGCCACCTACCAGGGGGATCGGCCCGGCCGCTGGACCTACAGCGCCGGCCTGTCGGTCTATGACCTGCTGGCGCTGCAATGGAGCCACCGCCACTACAGCGCCGACGATTTCCAGATGTTGGCCCCGCACATCAGCCGCGCCGGGCTGAAGGGCGGCTTCCGCTATGGCGACGCCCAGACCGACGATGCCCGCCTGGTGCTCCGCCTTATCCAGGAAGGGGTGGCCGACGGCGGCGTGGCGATCAACTATGTCGCCGCCGAGAAGCTGTTGCGCGAGGGCGATGTCCGTGGCGTGCGGCTGCGAGACCAGGTGACGGGGCGCACCGCCGAGGTGTATGGCCAGGTGGTTGTCAACGCCACCGGCGCCTGGGCCGACCGGCTGCGAGCGCAAGTGGGGGGACAGGCGGCGATCCGGCCGCTGCGCGGCAGCCATCTTCTCTTCCCCGCCTGGCGGCTGCCGGTGGCCCAGGCGGTCAGTTTCCTGCACCCGGTGGACCGCCGACCGGTGTTTATCTTTCCCTGGGAGGGGATCACCCTGGTCGGCACCACCGACGTGGATCACGACCAGCCGCTCGACGACGAGCCGCACATCAGCCCCGACGAGGTCGCTTACCTGATGGCCGCCGTCGAGGCCCAGTTCCCGGCCCTGGAGCTGACCCTGGACGACGTGATCTCGACCTTTGCCGGGGTGCGGCCGGTCATCGGCACGGGAAAGGAGGACCCCTCCAAAGAATCGCGCGACCACGTGGTCTGGACAGAGGACGGCCTGCTGACCGTCACCGGCGGCAAACTGACCACCTTCCGCCTCATCGCCCTGGATGCGCTCAAGGCGATGCGCGACCGCCTGCCCGACATGCCACCGCCGGACGACAGGATGCCGGTGCTCAAACCGGTGATCCTGGAGATGCCCGGCGCGGAGCATCTGGACGAAGCCGCACGCCGCCGCCTCCTGGGCCGCTACGCCGCCGATGCCCCCGCTCTGGTCGCCGCCGCCCTGCCGGGCGAATTGGAGCCGATCCCCGGCACACAAACCCTGTGGGCCGAGTTGCGCTGGGCAGCCCGCGCCGAAGGGGTCCTCCATCTCGACGATCTGCTGCTGCGCCGGGTGCGCCTGGGGCATCTGTTGCCGGAGGGGGGGGAGGAGTATCTGCCTCGCATCCGCGCCATCTGTCAGCCAGAGTTGGGCTGGGACGACGCCCGCTGGCAGGCGGAGGAGGCGGCCTATCTGCAGCTATGGCACACCTGCTACAGCCTGCCCGACCGGGCCGCCCTCCCCGACTGGCGGGCCATGCTGGCCCAGGCCCAGGCCAGACAGGCCGCTGCCCGGCCTACCCGCCGTCGCCAGATTCTCAAACGGTCGGCGCTGGCCGGAGGAGGGATGGCTGTGGCTCTGTTGTTGCCCTTTTTATACCGGCGGCGCAAAAAAGCCGCTCACTCCAGCGCCCTGTCCAGCAGCTCCCACAGATCGAGCACGTCCACAAAGTAGCCCAGCTCGTTGGCCAGCCGGCCTGCCGCCCGCAGCAGTGTGGGATGGCAGGTGGGACAGGCGGTCACGATGATAGTCGCCCCCACCGCCACCGCATCGCGCACCCGATTTTTGGCCACCTCGATAGCCAGATTGCGGTCCACATCCAGCACGCCGCCTCCCCCGCCACAACAGGTGGAAAAGATGCCGTGGTGCTGCATCTCCACCAGCTCAATGCCCAAAGCGTTCAGAATGCGGCGCGGCTCCTCGATGACCCCCAACATCCGGCCCAGGTGGCAGGGGTCGTGGTAGGTCACGCGCATATTCAGCGGCTGTACCTGTTTGCCTTCCAGCTTTTCGGCGACAGCGACCAGGGCGTGCCGGACCTGCAAGCCATACTGATCGCGCAGGGTAGCGGTGCAGGTGGGGCAGACTGTCAGGATCTCGCCGTCCAGATAGGGGCCATACACCTGGCGGAAGCGGGCCTGGGCCTGCTCAAACTCCCCCTCAAACCCGACAGCCCCGACGATATAGCTACAGCACACCTCGTCTGAAATCAGCGGGTCCAACCCCACCTTTTCCAGCACCGAGACAATCGTCTGCACCTCCTGGGGCTTGCTCTGATAGGCGCAGCCCAGGTAGAGAGGTGTGGTTCCCGCCCGCCGGACAGGCGTGGGCCGGTCGAACAGGGTACCCTCCTCCAGGATGCGAGCCGCCGTCTTTTCATGTTGAGGCGAGGCATAACCGGCCTGCCGCAGCTCCTGGCGCACGGCGCTGAAAATATCCAGGTTGCGCAGAGCACAGCGCGCCTGGCAGTAGCCGCACATCAGGCAGGCATCCATCACCTCTTGAATCTCTGGCGAAGGTTCCAGGATACCTTCCAGCAGGCCGCGGGCCACCAGCATCCGTCCCCGGCTGGCATAGGTTTCCATCCGTTTCACCCGAAAGACAGGACACTCTACGCTACAGAAGCCGCAGCGGGTGCGGTTGCAGGTGTAGATGTCCTCGATGAACTCTGTCAACGCTGGATATTCGGCCATACTGATCCTCGTTTCTATTCGATCCACCGCGACTCGAACTTTTTGCCCGGATTCATGATATTCTTGGGGTCAAAGAGCGCCTTGACCTCTTTCATGTACTGGTAGCTCAGGCCATGTTCCCGTTCATTAAAGCCGCCCAGCCGGTCGCCGTCGCCGATGTAGGTGCTCATGGTGCCCTCCAGCTCGACCGCCTTCAGGCTCATCTCCCGCACATAGCGGTAAAAGTTGCGCACCGCCTCCTCGGTCGAATCATCCACAAAGACGGCAAAGCTGATGCTGGGGCTGACCTTGTTGGGCGACTCGTTGTACACGGTCATGCCCAGGATCTCCTGGCCATACCGGGCCGATAATTCCAGGAAAGCGTGGTACATCTCCTCCAGGCGGCCCATCGGCACGCCCACATCGGCTGCGCCGAACTTTTTTTCGCGCTGGCTGTCGGGCCATTTTTGCTTGAAGGGGATAAAGGCCAGGCGGTGTTTGCTGTCCCAGTAGCCCTCAACCATCTCTTGCTCGCGCACCAGCTCGGCTCCGAACTCCCCTTCCAGGATGGCCCGCGCCTTGCTCAGGCTGAACTCGACCACATCTTCGTCGCCGGCGAAGGAGAGGAACAGGATGGATTCGGCCCAGTCGGGGATTTCCGGCTCTTTGCCATACTTTTGCCGGTAAGCGTGGGTGTAAAAATGGAGTCGCCGCCGACAGTTGAGGTGGGCGCTTTCCACACTCAGGCCGCTGGCCAGGGTCCGTTCCAGCGCCCGCGCCCCGTCAATCAGCGTGCGGAACACCCAGGCCCGGATCTGGCGCGTTTTGGGCAGGGTCACCACCCGGAGCGTGGCCTCGGTGACAATGCCCAGCGTGCCTTCGCCCGCCACCAGCAGATGCATCAGGTTATAGCCGGTGGACGAAAAAGAGGCCTTGCGGTGCCCCAGCCGTACCGCCTCACCCCGGCCGGTGACCACGACGGCATTGGTCAGGCAGTCCAGGATCTTGCCATAGCGCACGCCAAAGGTCGAGTCGTTGTCCACGCCGATGGAGGCGCCGATGGTGCAGGCCCGCTTGCTCTCCGGCTGGTGGGGCAACCACAACCCATAGGGAGCCAGATGTTCATTCAGCTCCCAGATGGTGATCCCGGCCTGGACCGTGACCGACATATTGGCCGGGTCAATCTCCAACACCCTGTTCATGCCTTTGGTCTCGACGGTGATCCCGCCCTTCCAGGCGACGGCACTGCCCCCCATGCCGGTCCCGCCGGCAAAGGGGATCACCGGCAGCTCGTACTTGAGCGCCACCTGGACGATCTTGACTACCTCGCCGGTATCATGCGGCACGACCACGATGTCCGGCAGGTCGGTCATGTTCCTGAAACGGGGGCTCCAGTCGCGGCTGTAGGCCATGCGGTGCATCGCCGCGTCGGTGGCCCGCTCCCCCAGGAAAGCCTGCAATTCGGCCAGGGCTGCCTTGATTTTTTCCTTGTCTGCCATCCTTTCCTCCTGCACAACGATTGCAGGGCAACTGCTCGCCGTTGCCCTACCCTGATTACCCACCATAGAGCAACCGTTCGCAAACGGGGCAATAGTGCCGTCCTTCGCCCCGTTCTACAGCCAGCGCCATGCTGACCGGGACATCCACGCCACAGGCCTGACAGATCCCCTTTTTGAGGAGCACAACCGCCGTGCCCCCACATTGCTGGCGCAACCGGTCATATTCGGCCAGGTCCGCCATTGATAACCGGGCCCGCATCTGCTCTCGTTCCTGCTCCAGCTCTGCCAGACGAAGCTCCAGTTGCTCTTTTTCGGCCAGCAGGCTCGCCTGTTCCTGACGCCAGTTGGCCTCGATCTGGCGCAGCCGCGCCTGGCGCTCGGCCAGCTCGGCCTCTTCCTCCTCGATGGCGATCATCAGCTCCAACTGGCTGTCCTCCAGCTCAGAACGGCGACGCTGGAGGGCTGCGGCTTCTTCCTGCAAACCGGTCAGCTCTTTCGGGTTGCGCACCTTGCCGCCGTAGAGCCGTTCCTGGTTCGCTTTCAGCTTGTCGTTGACAGCAGCGACATCCAGTTCAAGGACACGCAGCCGCTTTCGCCGTTGGGCCAGGCTGCTCTCGGCCTCGGCCACAGACTCGCGGGCGCGGACCAGGTCCGCCGATTCTCCCAGGTCAGCCTCCACCTCACCCAGCCGTCTGGTCCGATCCTCGATCTCACCATCCACCCGTTGTAGCCGGTACAACTGTGCCACCACCCCCATTGCCACTTCCTCCTCACTGCGCACAGCCAGCAAAAAGGGCCTCATGCGCCAGGCATCAGGCCCTCAATCACAGCCCACAGGTCCAGGAGCAGGCCGCCACCCATTCCTGCGGTGTTTCATCTGTCCCATCCGACCCAACTTCATCGTTGTCATCGTGCCGGTCTCCCGCTCACCAGCAGATATTATACCACACCCTCCCTATCGGGCAAATTGGGGACAGCCAGTAGGACCATCTTCCCCCTTGCCAAAGCTGGCAAATGTGGTAAAATGAGGTGGAATTTGAGCAAGGTCCAATTCAGGTCTGATTATGTCAAAAACCGAGCGTCGCTGGGTGTTGCTGTGGTCCATGGCCGTCATCGGGTTGAGCTGCCTGCCCTACCTGCTCGCCTGGCGGCTGGCCCCCACCGGCACACACTATACCGGCCTGCTCCTCAATCACTTTGACGGCGAGTCGTACTATGCCAAGATGCAGCAGGGTGCCCGTGGCGATTGGCTCTTCCATCTGGCCTTTACCCCGGAACCGCACCAGGGCGCTTTCATCTTCACCTTCTACCTGGCCCTGGGTCACCTGGCGGCCTGGTTGCGCCTGCCCATTCCGCTCGCCTACCATCTGGCCCGCGCCGCCGCCGGCCTGTTCCTGCTGCTGGTCGCCTACCGCTTCATCGCCCGCTTTTTCGACCGCATCCCGACCCGCCGCATCGCCTTTCTCCTGCTTTGCTTTTCCGCCGGGTTCGGCTGGTTGCTGGCCCCCCTGGGCGTCACCACCGCCGACCTGTGGGTGGTGGAGGGTTTTACCTTCCTGAGCATCCTGACCAATCCCCATTTTCCCCTGGCCATCGGCCTGATGCTCCTTCTTTTCCTCAAGGCGCTTGAACCCAGGCATTCCCTCCCCCATCTCCTGGGCGTCGCCGGGTTGGGTCTGCTGCTGGCCGTGGTGCAACCTTTCGCCGTGCCCATCCTCTTTGCCGTCCTGGCCGTCTATCTGGCGATCCTGTCCTGGCGGGAGCGCCACCTGCCCCGGCTCCATCTCCTGGTCAGCAGCGCAGCGATGGCCGGTGCTGCTCCCCTCACCCTCTATGACTTTTATGTCTCCCGCGCCAACCCGGCTCTGGCTGCCTGGTCGGCCCAGAACCTGACCCCCTCGCTGCCGCCGTGGGACTATGCTCTGGGGTATGGCCTGGTGCTGCTGCTGGCCGCCGGCGGGGTGGCCATTGCCCTCCGCCGCCGGCAGCCGACCGACCTGTTCCTGCTGTCGTGGGTCGGCACTGCCATCTTGCTGCTGTATCTGCCCTTTGCCCTGCAACGGCGGTTTATCACCGGCCTGCACGTGCCACTGGTTTTGCTGGCCGCCCTGGCCGTGGAGCAGATCCTCCACCCCCGGCTGCGGGCCCGCCGTCGGAGGCCGGTCACCGGCCTGCTCATCGGCTTCACCGCCCTGACCAACCTGTTCGTGCCCCTGGTGGCGGTGATCGGCGTGGCCCAGGGCCGCCCCCCCCTGGTGATGAGCGGCGACGAGGCCGCAGCCTGCACCTGGCTACGCCAGCACACCGCCTGGACCGACACCGTGCTGGCCCCGGTTGCCTCCGGCCAGTTCATCCCCGCCTGGGCCGGCAACCGCGTCGTCTATGGCCATCCCTTCGAGACGATAGAGGCCAGGGCGAAGGAGGCGGAGGTCGTCCGCTTCTACACCCCTGGGACCGATGCCGCCACACGCCGCGCGTTGTTGGAGCGCTATGGGGTGCGCTATCTGCTGACGCTGTCGGCCATGCCGGACCTGGACCCCGTCATGGTGGGCCTGGTGCCGGTTTGGAGCCAGGGGGAGGCCACGTTATACCGGGCGGAGGTGTCCCCGTGAGCCGCTTCCTGTACCCGGTGCTCATGGCTGTCCTGTTGGGCGTGGTCCTGGCCCCGCTGCTGCTCCATCCCACCCACCTGCTCTACCCCCGCACCGGCCAGGCCACCGACCTGACCATCACCCACTGGCCGGCGGTGGCCTTCAACGTCCGCACGATATACCAGCACGGTCAGATTCCGCTGTGGCGGACGACGATTGCCGGCGGCGGGCCGTGGGCGGCCAATCCCCAATCGTGGCTGTTCTATCCCCCCGCCTGGCTGTTCTTCCTGTTGCCCATCGGCCTGACCTTCAACCTGCTGCTGGTGGCCCATCTGCTGCTGGCTGCGCTGGCCACCTATGCCTTTGGCCGCCGGGCGTTCAGCCTGGAACCGGCCGGTGCGGCGCTGGCCGGGCTGGCCTTTGCCCTGACCCCCTGGTTGAGCGGGCAGTTGGCCGCCGGGCACGTCAACATCATCCTGGCGCTGGCCTGGCTGCCGGTGTCGCTGTTGGGCGTTCACCGGGCGGCGACGAGCGGCCAGCCGGGAGGGGCGCTGCTGGCCGGTCTGGCCTGGGCAGCAGCGCTGCTCAACCATGCCCAGATGGCCCTGTTCACCGCTATTCTGTCGGTGGGCTGGTTCCTGCCGGCCGGATGGGCGGCGCGCCCTCCCCTGCGGCGTCTGGCGGTCGCCCTGCTGCTCATGCCGGCTGTCGCCCTGCTGCTGAGCGCCGCGCTGCTCATCCCCCTGGCCGAGGCCCTGCCCTACCTGAACCGCACCACCCTGACGGCTGATGAGGCCGGCCTGTTCTCCCTCTCCTGGTTCCAGTTGCCTGCCGCCCTCCTCCCGGCCTATGGCGGCGAGCCGGAGCAGGTCCTCTATCCCGGCCTGCCGGTGGCGCTGCTGGCCGCCGTGGGCCTGGCCCTGCGCCGCGACCGGGGTTCCTGCTTTTTCGCCACGGCTGTGGTGCTGGCCGTCCTCTTTGCCCTGGGCAACCAGGGACCGCTCTTCCCGCTCCTCTTCCGGTTGGTGCCCGGCCTGGGCTGGCTGCGGGTGCCGCCCCGCGCCTGGGCTGTGGTCGCCTTCAGCCTGGCCCTGCTGGCCGGCCGGGGGCTGGATGCCCTGATGGACCAGACGATGCGGCGGCGCGGCACGCCGATCGGGCTGGCCGTCCTGGTCTTCGGGCTGGCTCTGGCCGGCGGATTCTCTCTCCTGCACCGTTTCTCCCCGGCCGCCGTGGTCAGCCTGCTCCTCCTGACCATCGCCAGCGCCATCCTGTTCCTGCTCCGTGGCCGAGGGGCGGTCCGGCCCGGCCCCTGGGCCCTGGCCTTTCTCCTCCTGATCGCCGCCGACCTGGGGCTGGTCCGCGCCGCCTGGACGACGATGCGCCCCCCGGCCGATGCCTTTGCCTGGGGGGGCGATGTCGCCCGGTTTCTGGCCGAGAAGCCGGGATTGTTTCGCATCTACTCGCCCAGCTACAGCCTGCCGCAGCACACCGCCGTGCAGCATGGCCTGTCGCTGGCCGACGGCGTAGACCCTTTTCAGTTGCGCTCCTACGCCGATTTCCTGGCCCTGGCCGGCGGCTACCGGCCAGCCGGCTACAGCCCCAGCCTGCCGCCCCGCCTGGGCGACCGCAGCGCCCGGCCCGATGCGGAACGGTTGGGCCTGCTCAACGTCGCTTATGTCGTGGCGAACTACCCGCTTCAGGCCGACGGTCTGGCACCTGAAACGCAGGTCGGCAGCGTCTACCTCTACCGCAACGAACGAGAGCTGCCCCGCGCCTTCCTGGTGGCCCAATCGCGCGTCGGCAACAGCGGCACGCTCGACCGCCCCATCGCGGCAACTCCGGCGCGGATCGTGTCTTACACCCCCAACCGCATCGTCCTCGAAGCGGCGGTGAGCGAGCCCGGCCTGCTGGTGCTGAGCGAGGTGTGGTATCCCGGCTGGCGGGCCACGGCTGACGGCCTCCCCCTCCCCATCATGCGCGTCGAGGGGGTGTTGCGGGGCGTCAGCCTGGATGCCGGTCAGCACACCGTCGAGTTCCGCTATGCGCCCTGGACGGTGTGGGCCGGCCTGGCCGTTTCGGGCCTGACGGCGCTGCTGTTGCTGGCCTGGACCCCTGTCCGACGACGGAGGGGGAAATGATGCGCGGCCAGGTTTCCTCTGCTGAGCTGCGCTGGCTCCTGCCGGCCTCGCTGGCGGTGCTGCTGTTCGCCAGCCTGCCCACCCTCTATGCTTGGCACCTGGCCGACGCCGACCATCTGTTCACCGGTTTTGTCTACAACAGCGAAGATGGCAACTCCTACATCGCCAAGATGCGGCTGGGCGCCGAAGGCGAGTGGCTGTTCCACCTGCCCTATACGCCTGAGGAGCACAGAGGCGCGCTGGTCTACACCTTTTACCTGCTGCTGGGCAAAATCGGGGCTAGTTTGGGGCTGTCCCTGGTGTTGACCTATCACCTGGCCCGCCTCCTCCTGGGCCTGTTCCTGTTGCTGACGGTCTATGCCTTCGCCGCCCGCTTCACGCCCGACCTGGCTACCCGCCGCCTGGCCTGGGCGCTGGCGGCCGTGGGCAGCGGCCTGGGCTGGCTGTTGATGCTCCTGGGCCTGGCTCCCCTCCTGGGCGCTTTGCCTCTCGATTTTTGGGTGCCGGAGGCGTT
>DAOTYI010000073.1:0-30991 GCA_034434895.1 Anaerolineae bacterium | reverse complement strand
CCCCCTGCACCGCCTTCGCCGCCCGAACAGCCCCAACCGCCCGAGCCGGAGCTTCCGGCCCACTGGGTGTTGTTGTTGGAAAAACTGCAACGGATCGAGGCCCTGATCGCCAGATTACCATCTGGGTGACAGCAGGGCAGGGTGAACCATACAGGCTGGGCTCGTCGCCCGGCCTGTTTTTTGCAGGCAGGCCTTCCAGCCTGCCTGGACAGCCTGAAGGGCTGTCCTACACCTTTTTCTATGGGGTTTCTCTGCGTCCTCGGCGCCTCTGCCGTGAGTTCAGCAAGTGTGTCCCTTGTGTTCTCAGCCCGGCTCTCAGGGGCCCTTCCGCCGGTGCCACCACAGGACGGCGCCGGGCAGGCTGGCAACATAGATGGTCACCTGCATGACCAGCGACATGGCCAGGGCCTGTGCCTGAGGGATCAGGCCGGTCAGGTTGTGATAGAGGGCGACAAACACCGCCTGGTTCACCCCCAGGCCGGAGGCGACAGAGGGGATATAGAGGGCAAATGGGGTCAGGGGTGTCAGCACACAGGCCCACCGCAGAGAGACGCCGGCACCGACCGTCATGGCGGCCAGATAATTGACGACACAGGTGGCAGCCACCGTCACCAGCCCAAGGGCAAAAGCCCCGGCTAACGCCCCGGTGTGGGTGCGGTACACATGGACAGAATCCGATAGTTTTTGATAGAGAGGCAAAAAACGACGCAACGGGCCCAGGTGGAAAATCTGCCCCACCAGACGGCGCAACCACCGGCTCATCAGCACGGCAAAAGCCAGGGCAAAGGCGATCGAGATCAGGCCCACGGCGATCAGCAACCAGGTGAGGTCAGAGCGCCCCAATCCGGCGACAGCATAGGCCAGGCCCAACACCGCTGCGACCAGAAACGCGGCCAGCCCGATCAGCCGGTCCAGCAGCACCGACACCGCGACCGGCGCCGCCTGTCCTTCTGTGTGGCGGGCCAGGTCCCAGCCACGGGCGATGTCGCCGCCCACCATGCTCAGCGGCAGGTTGGTGAAAAAGAGGCCCACCAGGTTATGGCGGAACAGGCTCCAATAGGGCACCTGGACGCCCAGGGTACGGAGCAGGGCCTGCCATTTGAGCACATTGCAACCGATGGCCAGAAAATAGAGGGCCAGCGCCACCAGCCAGATCCACAGGTGGAGGTTGGCCAGGATGCCGCGCCAGTCGGCCTGCAGGATGGCAGGTCGGGTGACGATATAAGCGACCAGCCCCAGGCTGATCGCCACCTTCAGAACGGCCGGCAGCTTGTCTTTCACCAGGCCTTCTCTCTCTGTTCCAGGTTCCGGCCGGGGTCCTTGGTGCTCCAGGCCATGTCCCAGATGACATGCTTTTTCTTTCTCACCCGGTAGTCCCATGCGCCCAACATGCGTGAATAGAGCTCCAGCACGGCCAGGACACCCAGGGTCCATATCAGCCGGATCGCGCCCCACACCTCCTCCAGGGCGATGCGCAGCACCCGCCTGTTTTGCAGGCTGGAGACCTGGTAGCCGTACTTTTCTTTGAGATAGAGGTGACCGGCATAATTGCGCCGCCGCTGCTTGACAAAGTCGCCCACCGTCTGCGGTCCCATGCTATAGACCACCGCCTCGGGCGCGTAGCGGACCTGCATCCCCCGGCGGATGATGAGCGCCTCGACAAAGGCCTCGTCCATCGCCACATCCGGCGGCAGTTGATCAAACACCTTGCGGAAGGCGATCAGCTCCCCCAGGCGGGGGATTTCCAGGCAGAGCTGGTGCTCCAGCTTGAGGCGCAGGTGCGACAGCAGGTCAACGATATGATCGGGGGTGTTGACCGCCACCTTGTGCGCCCCGGTCATGCCCACTGCCGGGTTGCGGAACATGCGCACCATCTTTTCGATGGTGTCGTCGCGGGGCAGCGTGTCGCCGCTTTCCAGCACGCAGATCTTTTCCCGGGCATGCTTCAGAAAAAGGTTGATGGCCGACGTTTTGCCCTCACGCCGCTCCTGGACATAGAGCCGGATGCGAGGGTCCTTGTCCATATAAGCGCGCACGATCTCTTCTGTGCGGTCGGTGCAGCCGGAAGCGACGACAATGATTTCGCTGATCTCGACCTCATACAGCCGCTGGTCAAGGATCGCCTGCAACAGCCGCCCGATGTTGGCTTCTTCATTGTAGGCGGTGATCCCGACGCTACATCTGATCTTCTCTGCACTCATCTTCAGAGCTCACGCGGTTGTTTCTGTTCTCTTACGAGCCTATCCGAAAAAACCTGTAGGACGGCCTTTCCAGGCCGTCCTGGCAGGCTGGAAAGCCTGCCCTCCAATTTTTGGCTCTAAACCATTACAGGGCTTTCCAGCACTTTAATACTGACGCGATAGCCCAGCCGTGCCAACAAGTCCTCACAATCCTCCCAGGTCAACCCAAAGGCCCGCACATCGGCCAGGCCGATACGGCCGATGATCTCCCGCAAGTTATCCAGGTCTCGTTCGTCAAACTCTGCCTCCATCATGGCTGTTTCTGCCCAGTCTACCAACTCGGCCAAAGAGATGCGGTGATGGAGGTAATCGGTCAGTTTCTCAGCAACCTTCTGTCTCGTGATCCTCACTAGCCACCTCCCTGAACCTTCCTGTGGCCTCGATCCAACGGATATTTCTGGTGAATTTCCACCAGTCGGCCTCTTTCGTCATAGATTTCCTGCCAAAACCCCGTCGTTCGCTCTTCAGCATCTACTTCTTTTACATAGCGCGCTGTCCAACCATAACGTCCTGCAACCTCATAGAAATAACGCCGACCACCATCAGGCAGTTCTTCCCATCGGCCGAATTTCCTCTCGTTCTCCCGACGCTTGAGCGGGTCAGGCATCGTCCCTCGATCCGTTCACAGAATCGCTCAGGATCCGATCACCGTCCGCCAGGCCATGCGCACCGTGCGCGGCAGGCGCAGCCAGGTCTCTTTGCGCAGGAGCGTCCGGGCGATGCGACCGGGGCGCAGTGGTCAGGCCGGCGCTGCCGTTCAGATATACCGGAGCTGATTCATCATCTCATCAACCGTCACCCGGTTCAGCAGATCAAGCAGCCTGCTCACAACATGCTCCGGTCTGGGGCGGCGTCGTGCGATGATGATGCCGTAATGGGCCTGCCCTGTTTCCAGATACCGTTTGTGTCGGGTCTCAAAGTCGTGCCGGTTGTGCGTGACGAGGACCCGGCCCTGCGAAACCGCGATGGTTAACTGGTCGTCGTCACTTCTGTGCAGCATACTTGCCTCTCGAGCACATCTCACATTAAAACCCCGGGCTCGCAAATTGTCCACAATGTCGGCAGCTACATCCTCGTCAAAATACAGCCGCAGGTACAACGGCAGCAGGTCTCCATCAGCCCGTTCAGACATCGCCCGGCACCCGGTTCAAAGCGATATAGTGCTCAATTTCGCTGCGATGGTCATCGTAATAACTCAGGGCATCAAAGATCTGGGCCAATCGCAGATGAGGGAGCTGGCGGGCAATCTCTTCAGGTGAATCGCCAAACTTCCAATGTTCAACGATAGCTCGCACCGGTGTCCGTGTCCCCTTGATAATCGGTTCACCGCTCAAGATGTCCGACCCCCGCTCAATGTATGGATGGTCCGTCTCCTGGCTTGTTGTCCGAACCATCCCCCTGGGCATCAGCAACTCCTGCAACTGCCTGAACGCATCTTCCAGGATTTTCAAACGCTCCATCACCTCCCGAGTTTCCGCAACCGCATCAGTCATTGCCCTCACCTCCCTGGTTTACTCCCTTTGCCATCACCCGCCGCCGGATACCACCGTCCGCCAGGCCATGCGCACCGTGCGCGGCAGGCGCAGCCAGGTCTCTTTGCGCAGGAGGGTCCGGGCGATCCGTTTGGGACGCAGGTAGAAGCGGCGATAGGCCTCCTTCCATTTGCGTTCCACCAGGTCGGCCGGCAGGCCCGGCATCTCGAAGCGTGCCCGGCCCTCGAAAAAGACAAAATCATCCCAGGTGTCGGCCAGAATGCGGCCCTGCGCCCTGACCGTTTCGTACATCTGCGTGCCGGGGAAGGGGGTGGCGATGGAAAAATTGGCCACCAATGGGTCCAGCTCGCAGGCAAAGCGGATGGTGTCGTCCATCGTGGCCTCGCTCTCGCCGGGCAGGCCGATGATGAAAAAGCCAATGGTCTCCAGGCCCACCGCCCGGGCCGCTTTGAAGGCCGCCCGCACCTGGTCCAGCGTCAGGTGTTTATCCACCACCGAGTCCAGGATGGCCTGGTTGCCGCTTTCGACGCCAAAGGCCACGCGGATGCAGCCGGCCCGTTTCATCGCCCCCAACACCTCCTCATCGGCGATGTTGGCCCGGATGCCGTTGATCATGATCCAGGGCACGCCGTTCAGCCCCTCCTCGATCAGCCGCTGGCAGATGTCCAACACCCGCTGGCGGTTGATGTTGAACGAATCGTCCAGGACGCCGATCTCGGCTGCGCCCTGTTCTCGCACCAGCCAGCGCCACTCAGCGACCACACTTTCCACCGACCGGCCCCGCCAGCGCCGGGGGCCGATCTGCGAGCAGTAGGTGCAGCGGTAGGGGCAACCTCGTGAGGTGAGGATCGGCAGGCTGGGGCCGTCCACCTGGTCCACCGTGGGCTGAAGGTTGGTGTACCGCTCCAGTTTGAACAGGTGCCAGGCCGGGAAGGGCATCCGGTCCAGCTCCTCGACCGGGATGGGCGCACGGTTGGGCGTGCTGACGATTTGGCCATCTCTGTCCCGATAGGTGATGCCCTGGATATTGGATATTGGATATTGAGCGGTGTCTTCCAATACCCAATATCCAATATCCAATACCGAAAGCAGTTCCAGCCAGGTCGCTTCCCCCTCCCCCCGCACCACCACATCCACAAACGGTTTGGCCGCCGATTCTTCAGGCAGAGAGGTGGGGTGCGGACCGCCGAAGATGATCGGGGCCTTGCACAGCGACCTGACCAATTCGGCGTCGCGCCAGGCGGCGGTGATCTGGGTGGTGTTGGCGGTGATGCCCACCACCTGGGGCTCAAAGTCACGGACAACGGCGGCCAGGGAGGTCTCTTCCACATCGCCGTCATAGATGCGCACCTGGTCTCCGCGCTGCTCGGCGACGGCAGCCAGGTAGGCCAATCCCAATGGCGGCGAAATGCGTGTGTCAATCGGCAGCCTGGATTTAGGATTCACCAACAGAATACGCATGGCTCCTCGACCCCTTCCTCCTGGTCGGGGCAGTATACCACAATCGGGATGGCTTGTCACATTTGGCCGGGATGGAGTCAGGCCTGGCTGCGGCGGGCCTCATACTCAGGGTGGGGCACAAAGTGGCCTTCATGCAGCACTTCGCGGTCCCAGGGAAAGATGATCAGGGCATCGCTGACCAGGGCCACATAATCGGGGCGATGGCTGAAGGTATGGGCCACCAGACTGACGGTGCGCACTTCTGCCGCGCCCTGGTCCAGGCAAGCCTGGCGGGCGATCTCCAGCGTTTCGCCGGTGGCGCTCAGGTCATCCACCAGCAGCACCCGCTGGCCGGCGATGGTCGGGGGCGGGCCCAGCAGCAGTTCGGGCCTCTCACGCACCACCTGATCGTTGTGCCGCCGCGACAGGCGGATCGGATAGAATTCCCGACGCAGAAGCGAGGCCAGGACCGCAGCCGGCAGCACCCCACCCCTGGCGATGCCGATGATGACCTGTGGATCGTAGCCGGCGACCATGACCGCCAGAGTCCGGCACAGTGACTCGAACTGTTCCCAGGTGATGTTCAATTCCCCTTGATGCTCATGATCATAGCTGCGCATCACTGCCATCTCCTCCTCCTGACGGATGACGGACGATCCTCTGCGCCCGCCAGACCACCGTCCCGTAAACAGCCATTGGCCATCACCGATTATACCCCAAACTCCACCTGCTGTCTATCCACAGCTCCGTGAGCGTCACGAGTTTGAGAGCTAGTCTGAAAACCACCAAGGACACAAAGAATTCATCTCCAGTACCCCATCCTCCCGCAGGTTTTAGAACCTGCGGGAGGATTTTCTGAGCAGGGTGATGTCCCCAGCGTGATACACTCTCCGCTTCGGGGGTGCGTTGCGCCTGGGGGGATTTGTGGTATAATTGACGACTGAGACCCGACGGCTGATATCGGACGACTGGAAGGAGATCCATATGGAGGAAAACCGAATCCCGGCGCTGTTGTTGAACATCCTGCTCACCCAGGTGGATGAGATGATGGGCCGGCGCAGCCTGATCATGCTGCTGCGCCAGGCGGGCCTGACAGAGTATATCAACCACATCCCCCCGATGGATGACAGCCCCAGCATCACCGTGACGGAATACTCGAAGCTGCTGGCTAATATCTACGACATCTTTGGCGCCCGGGGGGCCAAACCGATCTTTCTGCGCGGCGGACGGTTAGGGGCCGCCGAGCTGCGACGGCAACGGCCGGCCCAGTTCACCATCGCCGGCACCGCCCTCAAGCTGCTGCCCGGCGCCAAACGGATGCAGATCGTGCTGAACAAGCTGGCGGACCAGGGGCGGGAAATGTATGGTGCCACCTATCACCTGCACGAAGAGAGCGATGCCTTCCTGTTCGACATCACCAACTGCCCTTACTGCGCCGAAATCGCCCGCCGTAGCAAAGAGCAGAACAGACCGGTCGGCAAGCCGGTATGCCACATCCCGGCCGCGATCATTGACGAGATGATGGAATGGATTACGGGCGAAAAGCACCTGGTCGAGGAAATAGCCTGTATCGCCATGGGCGATGCAACCTGCTGCTTTCGGGTGGGCAAATGAGGGAACCATGTCGCCGATAGCCAGATCGAACGCCCTGAAGCTGGCCAGCACCGCCCATGACCTGGGCGCCGAGGCGTTGCGCGGCCTTCTGGAACAGAACGAGGCCGGTCGTTGGACCGTCGGCCACATCGAGATCGAGTCGTGGCTGTCGCGCTATGCCGGCCAGGAGCTGGTCCTGGCCGTAGCGCCCATCGAGCCGGAACGGCCCGCCAGTTATCTCCGCACCTGTCGCACCTGCGGTCAGGAATATGAAGGACCGACCTGCCCCCATTGTGATGCAGTGCGCCGCCGGCTGAGAGGAGGCTGAGCCGATCAAGGGGAGGCCCCATGTTTTTTGACGAAGCCAGGATCTATGTCCGGGGCGGTGATGGAGGCGATGGTTGCGTCGCCTTTCGCCGTGAAAAGTTCGTGCCGTTCGGCGGCCCCAGCGGGGGCAATGGGGGGGCCGGCGGCGATGTCTATCTGGTGGCCGACCGCAACCTGAACACGCTGATCCATTTTAAGCAGCGGGTACATTTTAAAGCCGGCCGGGGGGGGCGGGGCAGTGGCCAGAACCAGCAGGGCAAAAGGGGTGAAGACCGCCTCATCCCCGTACCACCGGGAACTGTGGTCTATGACGCCGACTCGGGCGAGTTTCTGGGCGACCTGGTGGAAGATGGCCAGCGTGTGCGGGTGGCCAGAGGAGGACGCGGCGGACGCGGCAATGCAGCCTTTGCCTCACCGACCCACCAGGCCCCCCGCCTGGCCGAGCATGGTGAGCCAGGCCAGGAACGGTGGTTGCGCCTGGAGTTAAAGTTGATCGCCGACGTGGGTCTGGTCGGCATGCCCAATGCCGGCAAAAGCACCCTGCTGGCGACTGTCAGCGCCGCCCGGCCCAAGATCGCCGACTATCCCTTTACCACCCTCCAGCCTAACCTGGGGGTCGTCACGGTGGATGGCTACCAGAGCTTCGTCCTGGCCGACCTGCCGGGCCTGATCGAAGGGGCCAGCCAGGGGGCCGGGTTGGGCCATCAATTCCTGCGCCATGTGGAGCGCACCCGTCTGCTCCTTCACCTGCTTGACGGCGCTGCGGCCAACCCGCTGGCCGATTATGAGACGATCAACCGCGAACTGGCCCAATATAGCCAGCGGCTGGCGCTCAAGCCCCAGATCGTCGTGCTGACCAAGATGGACCTGCCCGAGGCTCAGGCCCGCTGGCCGCTGGTGCAGGAGGCCATGCGCGAGCGAGGGACAGAGGCATACGCCATCTCGGCGGTCAGCGGGCAGGGGGTGCAGGCCCTGATGCGCCGTGCTTTCGACCTGCTGCAAAGCCTGCCCTCCCCTGAACCGCCCGGCGAGCAGGTGGCCCTCTTCCGCCCTGCCGAACGGGAAGAGGTGTTCACCATTGTCCGGGAGGCGGATGGCTGGCGAGTGCGGGGGGTGCGCGTGGAGCGGGTGGCCGCCATGACCCCCTTTACCCTGCCCGAAGCCGCAGCCCGCTTTCAACGCCAGCTAGAGGCCATGGGCGTTACGGCGGCATTGGAAGAAGCCGGCGTCCGGCCCGGTGACCTGGTGCGCATCGGCGAGCGAGAGCTGGAATGGCAGGCGTAATCCGACGCCTGGGCATCCTGGGGGGCACCTTCGACCCGATCCATCATGGCCATCTGGCTGCTGCTCAGGAGGCACAGCACCGGCTGGCGTTGGATCGGGTGCTGTTTGTCCCGGCGGGGATCCCGCCGCACAAGCCCAACTGGCCCATCTCGCCCATCCACCATCGGCTGCGGATGGTGGAACTGGCCATTGCCGGGAACCCACATTTTGCCCTGTCGCGGGTGGATGCCGAATGGCCCGGCCCGTGCTATACGGTGGAAACTCTCCAGCGGCTGCGGGCGGAATGGGGGCCGGAGCCGGTCCTGTTTTTCATCATCGGGGCCGATTCGCTGGCCGATCTGCCGCACTGGCACCAACCCCAACGCCTGCTTGAGTTGTGCGAACTGGCCGTGGTGGCCCGCCCCGGCGTTGAGATAGACCTGCTCCGGCTGGAGGAACAGCTACCAGGCATCGCCGCCCGCCTCCACCCGGTGCCGATGCCGCTGCTGGAGATCTCCTCCAGCGACCTGCGGGCGCGGGTGCGAGCCGGGCAACCCATCTCCTACCTGCTGCCCCTCACCGTTGAGGCGTATATCCGCGAGCAGGGCCTCTATCTCCGTGACCGATGACCAATTCAGGATCGGTCGGGGCACGACCGAAGGATCGGCAAAAATTGGTTGACACTTTTCACACGGGCAGAATTTTACAGGACACGGATGACACAGATTTCACGGATGAACACAGATGATCGAACAGGACTTGTGCAATGGATGACATGTTCACCACCAAGACACGAAGGCAAATTCTTTGTGTCCTGGTGCCTTTGTGGTAAGCCTGCCGGGTCAACGGCGTACCTCCTGTGATCGAAGGGAAAATCGGTGTCCATCCGTCCCATCCGTACTATCCGTGTCCCATCAGGTGTCAACCTGTGGTGAACCATCCCCTTCGATCTTCGAGATACCTGGAGGCCCTCGCCTTGTGCTTGCTGACCCAGACGATGACCTTTTCCTCCGCTGTGCCCTCGTTGCGGATGCTGCCTACATTGTATCTGGTGACAGTCACCTTCTGGATTTGGGCATATATGAAGACATCGTCAGCTTTTCATTTGATCAGCTGCTCCCGGCGTGGTATAATGCAGGCAGCCCCCAACCGGGCCGGAGGGGAAAGGTGATCCGGAGAACCAACACCTGCCTGCGTGCACTGGAGCACGACGACCTGCCCCACTGTGTGCGCTGGATCAACGACCCGGAAGTATGCCGCTTCCTGGTCAGACGCTATCCCCTCTCCCTGGCCGAGGAGGAAACCTGGTGGCAGAGCCTGCTCCAGCGAGAGCACGACTTTGCCATTGTCGCCGACGATGTAGGGCAACTGCGAGCAGTTGCCCTACATGCGGGAGATTCGGATGCTTAAAGGACTGTTCAGCAAAGTCGTTGGCGATGCCAACGAAAAGGAGATCCGCAAACTCCAGCCGTTGGTGGAGGCGATCAACGCCCTGGAGCCGGAGATGGAGCGGCGCACCGACGCCGAACTCCGGGCCCTGACCGACCGCCTCCGGGCCCGCCTGGCCGCCGGTGACAGCCTGGACGACCTGCTGGTACAGGCCTTTGCGGCCGTGCGCGAAGCGGCCAAGCGCACCGTGGACATGCGCCCCTTTGACGTGCAGCTCATCGGCGGCATCGTGCTGCACCAGGGCAAAGTGGCCGAGATGAAGACCGGCGAAGGCAAGACGCTGGTCGCCACCATGCCCGTTTACCTCAACGCCCTGCTGGGGCGCGGCGTCCATCTGGTGACGGTGAACGATTATCTGGCCCGCCGCGACGCGCTGTGGATGGGGCCGATCTACCACCTTCTGGGCCTGAGCGTGGGTCTGCTCCAATCGGGCCGCGACCAGCCGGCCTATCTCTACGACCCCACCTGGCAGCGCGACCCCTACCCCCGCCTGCGCCCGGTGCCCCGCCGTGAAGCCTATGCCGCCGATGTGACCTACGGCACCAACAACGAATTCGGCTTTGATTATCTGCGCGACAACCTGGCCCTCTCCCTGGCCGATCGCGTTCAACGCCCCCTCTACTACGCCATCGTGGACGAGGTGGACAACATCTTTATTGACGAAGCCCGCACGCCGCTCATCATCTCCGGGCCGTCGGACGAACCGGTGGAGGAGTACAGCCGCTTTGCGGCCATCGCCCGCCGGCTGGAGCCGGGCGTCCACTACGAACTGGACGAGAAGGAGCGCAGCGTCTTTCTCACCGACGCCGGCCTGGCCCTGGTGGAGCAGGAAACCGGCATCGAAAATATCTATGACGAAGCCAACTACCGCTATGTCCACTACATGGAACAGGCCCTCAAGGCCCAGGTCCTGTTCCAGGAAGGCCGCGACTATATCCGCCAGCGCAAACAGATCGTCCTGGTAGACCAGCACACCGGCCGGCTGATGCCCGACCGCCGCCTGAGCGATGGCCTGCATCAGGCCATTGAAGCCAAAGAAGGGGTGCCCATCCGCCCCCGCGACCTGATCTCGGCCACGGTCACCATCCAGAACTATTTCCGCATGTACAAAAAGCTGGCCGGCATGAGCGGCACGGCGGCGACCGAGGCGGAAGAGTTCTATAAAATCTACGGCCTGGACGTGGTGGTCATCCCCACCCACAAGCCGATGATCCGCACCGACCACCCTGACGTGATCTACCGCAGCGAAGAGGCCAAGCTCCGCGCCGTGGCCCGCGAAATCCTTTCCTGCCACAGCCGGGGACAGCCGGTGCTGGTGGGCACCACCTCGGTCGAGATGTCGGAACGGCTGAGCGCGCGCCTCTCCGGCGAGCGGCTCCAGATGGCCGCCATCGCCCCGCGCCTGGCCTACGCCTTGCAAGAGATGGACCTGAGCCGTGAAGAACGGAGCAGCCTGCGCCAGACGATGAACGCCAGCCTGGAAACGATGAATCCGGTCGCCTGGCGACGGCTGATGCGCGACGTGGGCCTGGACCCCAACCCCCTGGCCGAGGATAACCTGACCTGGATCGCCGACTACCTGAAGCTGCCCGACGACCCGGCCACGCGCCAGACGCTGGAACGCGCCCTGCGCGAGGGGATCGCCCATCAGGTGCTCAACGCCAAAGAGCACACCCGCGAGGCGAGCATCATCGCCCGCGCCGGTGAGCCAGGGGCGGTGACCATCGCCACCAACATGGCCGGGCGCGGCGTGGACATCAAGCTGGGCGGCGACCTGCCGGATGAGGTGGTCCATCGCGCCCACCTGGCCCTCCGGGCACGCGGGCTGGACCCGTTCAAGGCCACCCCTGCCCAGATGGACAGCGCCATCGCCGAGGTTGCCCCCCAGTACGCCCGGCGCCGGGAACAGGTGCTGGCCGCCGGCGGGCTGCACATCCTGGGCACCGAGCGACACGAAGCCCGCCGCATAGACAACCAGTTGCGCGGCCGCGCCGGCCGGCAGGGCGAACCCGGCTCCTCCCGCTTCTACCTGTCGTTGGAAGATGATCTGATGCGCCGCTTTGGTCGCCGCGAGATGCTCGGCAGGCTGATGGAGCAGATCGGCGACGATTTCCCCATCGAACACAGCCTGGTGAGCAAGACCATCGAGCGGGCGCAGAGTTCGGTCGAAGGCTACAACTTTGACATCCGCAAACACCTGCTGGAATATGACGACGTGCTCAACCGGCAGCGCGAGACGATCTATGGCGAGCGGCTGCGCATCCTCCAGGCCGATGACCTGCGGCCTGAAGTGCAGCGGATGCTCCAGCGGCAGGTGGAGGAGTATGTGGACAAGTATGGCCAGGACCCCAACCGACGTCACCTGTTGTTTGCCGGCCTGGATGACGTGGTGCCCCTCCTCCTGCCGGCGCCCAACGCCCCCTTCCAGGGGCCACTGGCCTTTGGCAGCTCGCAGTTGACCGCTTTCCCCCCCTTCAGCCTCAGCTTCCTGGCCGATCAACTGGCCGACCGGCCTCTGGACGAGGTCCAGCAGACGCTCCGGCGGGTGACCCGTCAGGCTGCCGCCGACTATGGCGCCCAGGTCAGCCAGATCGTGAGCGAAGTGAGCCGCGATCTCCTCGACAGGTATGAGGAACGGCTGGATCGCTACCGGACACTGCTTGAGGAAAAGATTGACGACTGGATGCAACTGGTGGAGGAACGAGGCCAGGAGCCTGATCCCCGCCGCCTGGCCCAGCACCTGGAGCGCACCTACCCGCTCAAACTCACCCTGCCCCCCGACCTCTACGACCTGGAGGAGATGCATGACCACTGGCTGGCCCAAATCGAGGTCGAGTTCCATCGGCAGACTGTGGTCGGGATGATAGACCGTGTCCAGATCCGCCTGCCTGCCGGGGTGCGGTTGGACCGTCTGGCGCCGGCCCGCCTGGCCCCCAACCGGCTGGTCGAGGAGATGCAGCACGTGCTGGAGCTGGCGGTCCGGCAGCCGCAGGATGAAGAGGCCGGCCGCCGCCTGGCCCGCCTGTCGCTGCCCCCTGACCCCGACCCTGAGCAGGTGCTGGCTTTCCTCCACACCGTCAAAGAGGCCAGCCATCTGGATATGGGCCGGCTGGACCGGCTGGTGGGCCATCTTCTGGGTGCCCATCTGGATGACCTGATCGGCCGGTACATCGAGGCCGTTGAGCAGGAAGATCGCCTGCGCCGCGACCTGGAACGCCTGCGCGAGGCTGTCCTCGAAGGCAGGCGGGGGGGGCGTACCGACCTGTCGGCCCTGCTCCGCCAGCTCAACGACCTGGTCCACCTGGAACTCCCCGACCTGGAACAGCTCTTGAGCCTGGCCGTGGCCCACGAGTATGACCGGTGGGCGCAGCGCCAACTGGCCGACATCGAGGCCGAAGCCGGGCGCTCCCCCCTGACCGACACCTCCTGGACCGCCATCGCCGAACACCTGCTGGCCTGCCATTACACCCAGAAGCAGATGTATGACCGGGAACACCGCCGCCATGTCGCCTGGGCACCCCGCCTGCCCCTCGGCCTGCTGGCCCAGGCCCAGGTGGCCGACCTGGAGCAGGAAGCCCTGCACCAGGCGATCCTGGATTCGCTGCAGTGGGCCATCCTCCAGCGTGAGCAAACCTGGGGCCAGCAGGAACTGCAACGCTGGGGCCAGTTGACCCTCGACAGCCTGGAGGAAACGACCCGCGATCACCTGATCCGCTACCTGGGGGAGCAACAGATGGCTCCCCACCGCGACCTGCCGGTCGAAGACCTGCCTCCCGACCTGTACGACCGGCTCTGTTTTGCCCTGGCCGTGCACCGGCTGGAGGAGCAGAACCTGCGTCTGGAGGAGCTGCCCCAGGCCGACCGGCTGCTGGCGCACCTGGAAGAGGCCTGGACGGCCCGGCTCCTCAACACGCCGCTCCGCAACCTGGACGGCGCGCTCCAGGAGCGCATCTATAGCCACCTGCGCCAGGCCGGCCTGCTGGACGATCCACAGGCCCGCGACCGGCTCCTGCACCAGCCGATCCGCGACTGGGAAGAGCGCACCCGCCAGGAGGTGGCCTCCTTCCTGGGCTGGCGTTTTATCGAGGAGCACCAGGCCCGGCCTGTGGCCGACCTGCCCGCCGAAGCCCGCGACCTGGCCCTGGCCTGCCTTCAGGCCCGGCGAGCCTTTGTGGACGAGGAACAGGTACAACAGTTCCTGCTCCACGGGCGGCTGAGCGACCTGCCGCCCGCTATACGCCAGGAGGCCATCCTGCACCTGGCCCGCGCCCGGCTGGAGCGCCTGAGCAGGCGCAAGATCGCCAACCTGGATATCAGCACCCGCCAGGTGGTGACCGATTCGTTACAGCGATTGGGGCTGTTTACCGATCAGGCCCGTCGTGAGGCGGTGCTGACCCGTCCCCTCCACGATCTCCAGCCGGAGGTGCAGGCCGGCTTCGCCCGCTTCCTGGCCCGCCATCGCTGCGCGGCCGGCCTGGCCGGCCTGGATGACAGGGCTCGCCGCCAGGTCGTGGACCGGCTGAAGCGGTCCGGGGCGCTGTCCGCCCCGGAGCAGGAGCAGGCCCTCTCCGCCCGACGGCTGGACGAGCTGGACGGGAACCTGGCGGCCCACATCCGCCGGGAGCTGATCGGCCGCCTCCGTGCCGATCTGGACAGCCGGACGATGGAAGAACTGCCGGCTGAGGTGCGTCACCAGGTCCACCGGGCGCTGGAAGAGCGCAACTATTTCGTGGACCAGGAGAAGGTCGAGCGGTATGAGCACCGCACGCTGGCCCAACTGCCCGCCGACCTGCTGCACGGCCTGGAACAGCACCTGGGCAGCATCCGCCTGGCCGAACTGGCCCCCCTCCCCTTCCGAGACCTGCCCGCCGAGACGCAGAGCAGCCTGCTGGCCTTCCTGGAGGGCGAAGGGCTGTTGACCGACCGCGCCGGGCGCCTGCGCCTGATCCAGGCCGGCACCCTGACCGGATTGAGCGACAAGGTCCGCCGGGCCATCGCCCTGCATCTGGGGCGACAATGGTTGGTGAAGATTCGCAGCCTGCGTCCATCCGACCTGCCCGACCGGGACCGCGAGCTGGTGTGGGCGTTTCTGCGGGACCAGGGCTATTTTGCCGACGAATTTAAAGAAGAGCTGTTCGCCTATCAGCGGCTGGACGAGTTTGGGGCCGAAACCCGGCAGGCGGTCGAAGACACCCTGATTGATCGCCTGCTGTCGGCCCTGAACACGCAGCCGATCGGCGAGCTGCCCGCCGACCTGCAGGCGGAGGTCCGCGCCTACCTGGTCGAAACCGACTATTTTGTGGACCAACTCCGTCTCCGCCAGATCGAGGAACTGCCCCTCGCCCGGCTGCCTGCCGACCTGCAGCCGCAGGTCGAGGCGGTGTTGGGGGAAGAGCTGCTGGCCGATCTCGGTACCACCCCGGTCGCCGGGCTGCCGGCCGAGATCCAGGAGGCGTTGTGGCGCTATCTGGACGAAATCGGCTATCTGATGGACGAAGGCCGGCGAAGCCAGCTCCTCGAACGCCGCCTGGCCGACCTGTCCGGCGAACAGTGGGAAATGGTGGCCCAGGAACTGGCCCGCCAGGTGGCCGCCGATCTGGACGACCGGCCGGTGCCGGAACTTGACGACGAGCTGCGCCAGGGACTGCGCCAGGCCTTGGAGGCATTGGGCTATTTTGAGAACACCGGGGAGCGGGCACGGGCGCTGGAACAACCGCTGGGCACCTGGCGGCGAGAAGACCTGGACGCGCTGGCTGCCCAACTCGGCCACAGACAACTGACCGCCTGGGCCGAGAAGCGGCTGCTCGACCTGCCACCGGCGGAGCAGGAAGCCATCCTGGCCCATCTGCAAGCCCGCGACCGGTTCCTGGATCACGAGCGGTTCGACCGGTTGCAGAACCAACCCCTGCGCGATCTCCAGCCTGACCTGCAGCGCGAGCTGAAAGCCACCCTGTGGCCCCAGCAGGCAGAACAACTCCGCCGGCAACGGCTGTCGGCCCTCAGCCGGGACCAGCGCCGCGCTGTCTATGACGCGCTGCGCGGCGAGGCTTCCCTGGCCGACCTCGGCCAGGAGCAGATGCGGCTGTTGCGCCGCCACAAGCTCGGTGACCTGGACCCTGACCTGCTCCACCTCTTGCTGCGCGACCTGGGCCAGCAGGCGATCGCCGGCTGGGGCGCGGTCCGTTTCCAGGAACTGCCCCCCGATCAGCAGGCGGTGCTGGCGGCCTATCTGGGGCGGCGGATCATGGGCCACATCGAGCGCCGGGTGCTGCTATACACCATCAGCCGCCTGTGGATTGACTATCTGACCGACATCGAAGACCTGCGCCGGGGCATCGGTCTGGAGGCGTATGGCCAGCGCGACCCGCTGGTGGAGTATAAACGCCGCGCCTTTGAACTTTTCGAGGAGCTGAGCCACAACATCCGCCGCGTGGCCGTCCGCTCCCTGTTCCGGCAGCCGCCGGAGCCGGCCGACTGACCCTTTCGCCGCTCCAGACCTGACCTGTATCGCTCCGGTCCGCCGTTTGCTCTTTTGGGCTGAAGATGTTACAATAAGGAAGCCAGGATAGCAGCGCTGAATCGAATGCCAGGCAGTGGGCCTACTCAGCCATAGAGCATCAGGGGGGAGAGGCCCCCGAGAGGAAAGGGAGGTGCAACGTTGGTCTTCAGTGGAGAAGATTTCACAACAAGACTCATGAACGACATGGACCCACAACTCCTGGACCTGGTCAGGACCAAGGTCAGCTCGTTCATCAAGTGGGACCTGGTTCGATTTTTGCGGGAAAATCCCAACACAGCCGACACGGCCGAGAACATCGCCAGGTATATTGGCCGGAACGCTGCCACCGTCGAACCGGAGTTGCGTGAGCTGGTGGACAGCGGAGTCATCGAGGTCAAGTTACTGGAGGGGATGCCCATCTACTCCCTGACCGGCGACGCCCATACCCGCGAGCTGATTGACCGCTTTATCAAAGCCTGTGAAGATCGCCACTTCCGCGTCAAGGTCATCTATCACATCGTCCGTGGTATGCGCTAGTTATCACCATGGCCAGGTTGCCGCCCCCCCCCAACTCCAGGGAACATCCGGCAGTCCTGAAGGGAGGGTGTGCGCCCAGAGGAGGTAGAAAAACATGAGCAACGAGCGGATTAAAACTGATATCAAAGGCCTGGATGAGATGCTGCATGGTGGATTCCTGCCTCAGACGGCCAATCTGGTGGAAGGCCCCCCCGGCACGGGCAAAAGCACCTTGGGGATGCAGTTCATCTACAACGGCATACGCCACTTTGATGAGCCGGGCCTGATCGTGACCTTCGAGGAGTTTCCCCAGCAGTATTACCGCGATGCCGAGAACTTTGGCTGGGATTTTCGCCAGCTTGAGCGCGAGGGCAAGCTGCGCGTGATCATGACCAGCCCCGAAGTCAGCCGCTCCGACCTGGAGAGTGTGGGGGGGACCATCGAAACCCTGGCCCGCGAGATGGGTGCCCGACGCATCTTGATTGACAGCATCTCCCATTTTGACCAACTGGCCGAAAATGTGTTTGAACTGCGGACGGTGGTCTATGGCTTTATCAACGCCCTCAAGCGCGAAGGACTGACCAGTATCCTGACCCGCGAGAGCCCGGTGTTGTTGGGCGGCGAAGAAGGCCAGAACCCACTGGCATTTTTAGTGGATTCCTATATTTTGCTGCGATATGTGGAGCTGGAAAGCAGCATTCGCAAAGCCTTGCTGGTCCTGAAGCTCCGGGGCAGCGATCACGCCAAAGACATCCGCCAGTTCGAGATCACCGGCCAGGGCATTGAGATCATGTCGAAATTTGAGGGCCAGGAAGGGATCATGAGCGGCAGCCCCCGGCGCATGGCCGAAGCGTTCATGGAAGCATTCGGCCGACGATAGAAAGTGCCCGACACGGGGAGAGCAGAGTTGAGTCAGATCATAGGGGCCATCCTGATTCTCTACAGTTGGATAGTCGCCACGGCCTTGATCGGCTTCCTGTTTCTGATCGGGCGTTTCCACGAAATCAGGTTCAGGCAGAGGTCTGGCTATCAACTGTTCCTCCTTCCGCCAGCTCTTTTCATCGCGGCGGCCATCTGGGATGCCTTCTGGGCCAACAGCTATACGGGGGATCCGCTGCTGGATTTTGTCGGCGCATTGGGGCCAGACCTGCTGTTCCTGGTGGGCGGGTTGATTTTGAGCGCCATGTGCTACTCCCTGTTCAAGACCATGATGGGGGGCAAACGATGAGGGAGATCCCCAGCGCCATTGTGGGCTCCATGGGCCTGGTGTCACTGATGCATGCTCTGGTCATCCTGGCCCAATTTGGGCGCAAACTGGGCGCCGTCACCAAAATGCCCCCCCTCTACCGGGGATATTACGTGGCCATCGGCTGCGTCGGGTTGGCGGTCGTATCCCGCCTCATCCGCTCCAGCGTCTTCTGGGCCTCACCTCAGATCATCCCCCACTCCCTGAACTCCACCGCTTTCTACCTGTTCCTATACCACCTCCCGCTGGCCGTGGGCCTGAGCCTGGGTTTGGGCATCACCTGGTACTATTGGAGCTGGTTGCTGAAAGAACGATAAAGGGGCCAGGCACCGAAAGCACCCGGCCCTGCATGGGGATGCTGAAAGAACAAGAGTGGATGAAAGAAAAACGGCGCTGAGCCTCATCGCCGATGTCAGCCGGCAGGTCCTATCCATCCTGGAACCCCAGGCTCTCCTCGATTACGCCGTAGAGGCCATCTGTAACCGGTTTGGCTACTATTACGTGGACCTCTTCCTGACCGACCCGACAGGAGAGTATGTCGTGTTCCAGACCGGCAGCCGGCGTGACTATGCCCTGCGCTGGCAGGCCGAGGGGTTGCGTTTCCGCATCGGCCAGGAGGGGATCATCGGCCACGTGGCTGCCACCGGCCAGGGCTATATAGCCAACGATGTGCAGCAAGACCCCTACTATATCGCCGATAAGCTCCTGACCGGAACCAGGGCAGAGCTGGCCGTGCCCATCCGGGTTGGGGAGCGGCTCCTCGGCGTGCTGGACCTGAACAGTGACCAGCCGAATGCCTTTGACGAGGAGGACCTGTTCATCGCCCAGAGCCTGGCCGACCAACTGGCCTTGGGGCTGGAGAATGCCCGGCTTTTTGCCGCCGAGCGCCAACGTCGGGCGGAGTTGAAAAGCATCCAGGCCACCATCTCGGCCCTCAGCGCCGAGTTGCACCTGGACACCCTGCTCCATCAGATTGTGACCGAAGCGGCGCGGGCCTTCCACGCCGAGGCCACCAGCCTGATGCTGTGGGATGAGGAGGAAGAGTTCCTGGTCATCCGGGCCAGCCACGGCCTGTCGGAAGAATATGCCGGCCGCCAACGCATCCCCAAAGAGCGAGTAGACCCTGTGATCTCGGCCTGGAAATGGCCGGTCTATGTCCCTAACCTGGCCGACGCCCCTTTCGGAGATCGGGACCTGATCCTCCGCGATGGGCTTTGCTCCCTGCTGTCCCTGCCGCTGTCCCGTCAGTTGCCGTTGAGCGGCGTGTTGAACATCTATAGCAAAGGGCACCCCCGGACCTTCAGCCCGGAAGAGATCGAACTGGCCGAACTCTTTGCCTGGCAGGCAGCCATCGCCCTCAAAAATGCCCGCCTCTTTGCCGACTTTCGGGAGCACCTGATCCGGCTGGAGAACAAGACCCGGGACCTGGAGATGCTTCACCGCATCTCGGCCACCATCGCCTCCTCCCTGGACCCGGCACACATCCTGGAAATGACCATCGAGCAGATGGTGACGGTCTTTGAAGCGGACCATGGCGGAGTGTTGCTCTTTGACGAGGCCCTGACCTGCGGTCAGGTGGTCGCCGAATTTCCCCCGCTCGGGGCCAAAGAGGTGCGCTTTCCGGTTCACGGCTACCTGGCAGCCGAGCGGATCATCGCCGACAGGGAACCGCTGATCATCGAAGATGTGGCCCACGACCCGCTGATGGCCGCCGTGCGGGAGACGATGCAACGTCTGAACATCCATTCCATGCTCCTGGTGCCCCTGATCGTCAAAGACCGGGTGATCGGCAGCATTGGGCTGGATGCCGTGGGGCGGCAGCGGCACTTTAGCGCCGATGAGGTGATCCTGGCTCAGACCATCGCCAACCAGGCAGCCATCGCCATCGAGAACGCCCGCCTCTACCAGGAGCTGAGCCGCCACCTGGAAGAGGTCCAGATCATCAACCGGGTGGCCCGTGAGGCCACTTCAACCCTTGACCTGGATGAGGCGATCCGCCGTGGCCTGCTGGCTCTCCTGGGCACGCGCAACTTTGAACGGGTGAACCTCCTGCTCGTGGACGAAGCCCGGGGTGAGCTGTGGCTCCACCCCGCCCTGGCCGACAGCGAGTTTTTCCCGCCGCGAGCCATCTCCCGCCTCCCTGTGGGGCAGGGGATCACCGGCTGGGTGGCCCAGAGCGGCGAGCCGCTGCGCGTGGCCGATGTGCGGCAGGAACCCCGCTATATCGCCGGCTACCCCGACACCCTCAGCGAACTGTGTGTGCCGCTGCGGGTGGGAGATCGGATCATCGGCGTGCTGGATGCCCAGAGCAGCCGCCCTGACGCCTTCTCCGAGGATGACCAGCGCCTGCTGACCACGCTGGCCGGGCAGTTCAGCACGGTGGTGGACAATGCCCGTCTCTTTGCCGAAACGCAGCAGCGGGTGCGCGAACTGACCGCCCTGACCCAGGTGAGCATGGCCCTCAACCAGGCTCAAGACCTCCACACCATCCTGAACGTCGTCCTGGAACAGGCCATGAGCCTCCTGAACAGCCAGGAAGGCTCGATCATCCTGATTGACCCACCAGGGAGCAATACGCTGCGCATCGTTGCCGAACGGGGGTTGGGACCGCAGGTGGTCGAGAGCTTCAACTCCCGGCCGGTGTACACCCACGAGGGCACCTACAGACGTGCCCTGAGCAGCGGGCAGATGATCGAAGTGGCCGATACCGCCACCGACCCCGACTTTTTGCGCGATGTCGGCTCCCGCGCCCGTCAGGTGACCAACGTGCCGCTGATGACAGAGAAAGGGGCCATCGGTCTGATCGCCGCCGACGGGCTGCCGAAGGATGATGCCGAACGGCGGTTGCTGACCGCCCTGGCCGATATGGCGGCTGTGGCCATCGAAAAGGAGCGCCTGCACGAGGAAACAGCCCGCCGGTTAGCCGAGGTCTCGACCCTCTACACCGTCTCGACCCAGATCACCAGCAGCCTGTCGTTAAAGACGGTGCTGGACTCGATTGTCACCATCCTGAAGCTGACCCTGGATTGCCGTGCCTGTTCGATCTTTTTGTTAGATTCAAGCGGGGAATATCTGCGCCTGGAGGCCGGCAGCGGCCTGGCCTACGACTGGACAGGCATCGCCCGCCTGCGGGTCGGCGAAGGGGTCAGCGGCCGGGTGATCGCCGAAAGGCGGTCCATCTACGTGCCCGATACCTGGCAGGAGCCCGACTTTATCTTCTTCGATCCCGCCATCCGTTCGCTGCTGGTGGTGCCGCTGATCGTTCACGACAAGGTCATCGGCACGCTGAGCATTGACGACCTGAAGCCCAACGCCTTCGAAGATGAAATCCGCCTGTTGACCATTGCCGCTGCCCAGGCGGCCGTCGCCATCGAAAATGCCCAACTCTATGAAAGCCTGCAACAGAGCTACGCTCAGTTGGAACAGGCCTACAACGAACTGCGACAGCTGGACAGGATGAAATCAGAGTTCGTGCAGAATATCTCCCACGAACTGCGCACACCGTTGACCTTCATCACCGGCTATATCGAGTTGCTGCAGGACAGAGAGCTGGGCGAGCTCAATGAGGACCAGCAGATGGCTCTGGAGATCGTGGCCAACAAGGCCACATCTCTGGCGCGGCTGGTGGACGACATCCTCTCGCTGCAACAGGCCGAGCGCGAGCAGCTCAGGCTGATGCCACTTGCCCTGACCGAGGTAGGCCACAACGCGGTCAGGGCCGCCCGGCCCACCGCAGCCGAACTCCAGATCGATCTATATGACGAGATCCCAGACGAACTGCCCCTGGTCCTGGGTGACAGACAACGCCTGGGCCAGGTCTTTGATAACCTGTTGCAGAACGCGCTCAAATTTAGCAACGCCGGCGGTCGGATCACGGTGCGGATGTATCAGGAGGGGCCGTTCATCCGCTCCGAAGTGGAGGATACCGGCATCGGGATCGCCGCCGATCAATTGCCCCGCATTTTTGACCGTTTCTACCAGGTGGACGGCACGACGACACGGCGTGTGGGCGGCGCCGGCCTGGGGCTGGCCATTGTCAAACAGATCGTGGAAGCCCATGGCGGGCAGGTAGGCGTTGAAAGCGAACTGGGCCGGGGCAGCCTGTTCTATTTCACCATCCCCCAGGCCGACCCAGGGGGGGAAATGAACCACCAGGACGCGAGTGGGTTCCCGCCATCAGCAGGCCGGGGGCCCCAGACCCCCGGCGAGCAGACAGATATTGAGAGGATATAGATGCGGATCAGAACATTCACCGAATTGCTGGAAGCAGCCAGGATGAAAGGACCCAAAAGGGTGGCCGTGGCCGCGGGCCACCAGGAGGAGGTGATGCTGGCCGGGCTGGATGCTGAAATGGCCGGCCTGGCGGAGGTGATCCTGATCGGAGATGGCGACAAAATCAGGCAGATCGCAGCCGAGGAGGGGTTCGACATCTCGCGCATGGAGGTCATCCACCAGCCTCAACCGCGCGAGGCCGCCTGGCAGGTGATGAAACTGGTCAGCGAGGGCCAGGCCGACATCGCCATGAAGGGCAAGGTGGAAACCAGCGACTTTTTGCGTGCTGCCCTGGATAAGGAGCTGGGGCTGCGGACCGGTCGCCTGTTCACCCATGTCGCCGCCTTTGAGATCCCTGAATTCGACCGCCTGATCTTTATCAGCGACGCCGGCGTGGTGGTCGCCCCCGACCTGGAGCAGAAGGTCCAGATCGTGCAGAACGCCATCTATGTGGCCCATGCCCTGGGCAATAACCTGCCCCGCGTGGCGGTCCTGGCGGCTACGGAGGTGGTCAACCCCAAGATCCCCACCACCCTCGATGCGGCCAACCTGTCGAAAATGGCCGACCGGGGTCAGATCCAGGGTGGGCTGGTGGATGGCCCCCTGGCCCTGGACAACGCCATCTCGCCTGAATCGGCGCGGATCAAGGGGATCAAGAGTGAGGTGGCCGGCTATGCCGACATCCTCATCGCCCCGGACATCGAAGCGGGCAATGTGCTGGCCAAAGCGATCACCTATTTCGCCCAGGGCAAGATGGCCGGCGTGGTGGTGGGCGCTCGCTGCCCGTTGATCCTGCCCTCCCGGTCCGACACGCGAGAGGCCAAGCTGGTCTCGCTGGCGTTAGGGGTGATGCTGGCACCGTAAGACCCATGAGGCATGAGGCATGGGGCATGACACCCAACCCCTGACCCTGTTCACCGGGCGTTTTGGCAGCGGCAAGACCGAAGTGGCGATCAACTATGCGGTGCAGGAAGCAAGAAGCCTCCGGCCTCCTGCCCCTTGCATCTTGATTGACCTGGACATCGTGACGCCCTACTTTCGCTCGCGGGAGATGGCCGAGACGATGCGGCAGCGAGGCGTCGAGGTGATTGCCCCGGCGGCCATCAGTCGCTACCTGGATACACCGGCCATTACCCCGCAGATCCTGGGGGCTATTCAACAGACAGAGCGACCGACAGTGCTGGATGTGGGCGGCGACCGGCAGGGAGCCCGCGCCCTGGGACAGTTCAGCGCGGCCATTCGCCAGCGGGGGTACACCATGCACTTTGTGGTCAACCCCTATCGCCCGTTCACAGATACCCTGACCGGCCTGGCCACCTCTATCGCCGAGATCGAGCAGAGCGCCCGGTTGCAGGTGACCAGCCTGGTGAGCAACCCCAACCTGATCCAGGAGACAACCGCCGACCAGATCGTCCAGGGACATGGGTTGATCGAGCACTTTGCCCGCGAACTGAATCTGCCCATCGCCTTTGTCTGTGTCGAGCGGCGTTGGCTGGCCGAATTGGGCCCGAACCACTTTGCCCAACCGCTGCTGGTCCTGGAACGCTACTTTGTGCAGCCGTGGGAGAATGGATGGAGGGAGAATGACCATTCGTAACTTTGCCCAACTGATCGAAGCGGCACTGGCCCGCGCTCCCAAGCGGGTGGCTATTGTTGGGGCCGGCCAGCGGCAAACGCTGCACGCCGTGCGCATGGCGCGGGGCATGGGGCTGGCCCACTGCATTCTGATTGACGACCCGGCCCGCCTGCGCTCTGTCGCCGAGGAGCAGGGGGTGGACCTGACCGGGACCGAGATCATCCCCGAAGGAGATATGATCGAAGCGGCCTACAAGGCGGTGGCCATGATCCACAGCGAGGAGGCCGACCTGGTGATGAACGGCCGGGCGCAGCCGGTAGAGTTGATGCGGGCTGCCCTGGACAAAGAGAAGGGGTTGCGCATCGGCAAGGTGATCAGCGATGTGAGCATCTTCGAGATCCCCGACTTTGACCGGCTGATCTTTGTCAGCGATGTGGCCATTGTCGTGACCCCCACGCTGGCCCAAAAGGTCGCCATCGTCCAGAACGCCATTGACACGGCCATCGAACTGGGAGTGGAACAACCCAAAGTGGCCATCCTGGCTGCCACCGAGATGGTCAACCCCGAAATGCCGGCCAACATGGACGCCGCCAATCTGTCGAAAATGGCCGAACGGGGCCAGATCCGGGGCGGCCTGGTGGACGGGCCGCTGGCCCTGGATAACGCCATCTCGCCCAAAGCGGCGGAGATGAAGGGCATCAAGAGCCAGGTGGCCGGCCACGCTGACATTCTCATCACCCCCGACGTGGAATCGGGCAACATTCTGGCCAAAGCCATCGCCTACTTTGCCAAAGGGCACATGGCCGGCATCGTCGTGGGGGCCAAATGCCCCATCGTCATGCCCTCCCGCTCTGACCCCCCGGAGCAAAAGCTGATGTCCCTGGCGCTGGGAGTGTACCTGAGCAAGTAATACAGGCAGCAAAGGAGCTGAAACGATGAGTTATATTGTCATTGACGAAGATCGGTGCAAGGGTTGCGAGTTGTGCACCACCGTCTGCCCCCAAGGCGATCTGGTGCAGATGGCCTCTCACTTTAACGCCAGAGGCTATCGGCCCTCAACCTTTGTTGACCCGGAGGGCAGGTGCACCGGCTGTACCCTGTGTGCGACCATGTGCCCCGATGTGGTCATCACCGTCTACCGGACGGTGCGCAAGAAACAGGCCACGTAAATTCAGGGGCCAGACACTTTTAAGTGCCTGACACCTGAAGTGAACCAGCCTGAACAGTTGCGCACGCTTCACGGATCGGAAAGGATGCAAAAGATGAAAGTACTCATGAAAGGCAATGAAGCCATTGCCGAGGCAGCCATCCGCGCCGGCTGTGAGGCTTACTTTGGCTATCCTATCACCCCCCAAACCGAGGTGCTGGAATATATGTCGCGGCGCATGCCAGAACTGGGCCGAGCCTTTGTCCAGGCCGAGAGTGAGCTGGGAGCGATCAATATGGTCTATGGCGCGGCCTGCACCGGAGCGCGGGTGATGACCACCACCTCCAGCCCCGGCTTCAGCCTGATGCAGGAGGGCATCTCCTACATCGCCCTGTCGTTTGTGCCCTGCGTGGTGGTCAATATCATGCGTGGCGGGCCGGGCCTGGGCAACATTGCCCCCAGCCAGGGCGACTATTTCCAGCTCACCAAAGGGGGAGGCCATGGCGACTATAACCTGATCGTCCTGGCCCCCTCCACGGTGCAGGAGACGGTGGACCTGATTATCCTGGCCTTCGACCTGGCCGACAAATATCTCCAGCCGGTGGGGGTCATCGCCGACGGCATGATCGGCCAGATCATGGAGCCGGTCGAATTCCCAGAGCTGAAGGAGCCGCAGCGGCCGGAGCGCCCCTGGGCCTTGACCGGGGCCAGGGGCCGCAAAAAGAATATCATCACCTCTCTCTTCCTGGACATCCACAAACTGGAACAGGAGAACCTGCGCCTCCAACGCATCCTGGCCGACATCCGGGCCAACGAGGTCCGCTATGCCGAGTACATGATGGAGGGCGCCGAGTTGGTGGTGGTCGCCTACGGCACAGCCGGCCGCATCGCCCAGACAGCGGTCAAACAGGCGCGGGCCGAGGGCCTGCCCGTTGGCCTGTTCCGGCCCATCACCCTCTTCCCCTTCCCCTACGACCGCCTGGACCAGATCGCCAACAGCGCCAAACGGTTCCTGGTGGTGGAATTGAGCGCCGGCCAGATGATCGAGGATGTGCGCCTGGCCGTCCATGACCGGGTCCCTGTTTCCTTCTTTGGCCGGATGGGAGGGGTCGTGCCCCTGCCGGAGGATATTCTGGCCGAAATCAAGAACATGGGATAAGGGGTAAAGGATCAAGGAACAAGGGTTGAGGGGCCTGTCCTTTCGTCCCCTCACCCTCTGACTCCCTCTCCCTGATCCCCTATTCCCTATCCCTTTCCAGGAGGAGATGATGAGCGAAGAAGTTGAACTGGTATTTCGCCGCCCTGAATCCCTGTCGGACGTGGTGACGCATTACTGCCCCGGCTGCTTCCACGGCATCGTCCACCGCCTCATCGCCGAGGTGCTGGACGAACTGCACATCCGCGAACGGACGGTGGGCATCGCTCCGGTGGGTTGTTCGGTCCTGGCCTACAACTATTTCGAATGCGACTTTGCCGAGGCAGCCCACGGCCGCGCCCCGGCCATGGCCACCGGGATGAAACGGGTCCACCCGGAGTTGATCATCTTTACCTACCAGGGGGACGGCGACCTGGCCTCCATCGGCACCAATGAACTGATCCATGCTGCCGCGCGGGGGGAAAATATCACCACCGTCTTTATCAACAATGCCGTGTACGGGATGACCGGCGGTCAGATGGCCCCGACCACCCTGCCCGGCATGGTCACCACCTCGTCGCCCTACGGCCGCGATGTCAAAAAGCAGGGCTATCCGGTGCGCGTCTGTGAGCTGGTGTCGCAGTTGGACGGCGCAGCTTATGTCGTGCGGCGCACGGCCTACAAGCCGGTAGAAATCCGCCGCCTGCGCAAAGCCCTGCTGACCGCCTTTCAGGTCCAGATGGCCGGGTTGGGCTACTCCCTGGTCGAGGTGGTGTCCAACTGCCCTACCAACTGGGGCATGACCCCCAAAGAATCGCTCAAGTTCGTCGAGGAACGGATGATCCCTTACTACCCCCTGGGCGATTACAAGGTCAAAGAGGAAGTCAAGGATTTATAGCACTCAACACTCAACACCTGACACTCAACACCTGACACCCGACACTCAAGGAGAGCAAAATGCACGAAGAGATCATCATCTCCGGCTTTGGGGGGCAGGGGGCCCTCTTTGCCGGGCAGCTTTTGACCTATACCGCCATGGATGAAGGCTGGCACGTGACCTGGATTCCATCTTACGGCCCGGAAATGCGCGGCGGCACTGCTCACTGCATCGTCATCATCTCCGATGACGACATCGGTTCGCCCATCATCAGCCGACCGACGATGTGCATCGTCATGAACCCGCCCTCGATGGACAAATATGAGCCGATGGTGAAGCCGGGTGGCCTGCTGGTGGTCAATTCAACGCTGGTGCGCTACCGCTCCCAGCGGGATGACATTGAGGCGATCTATGTTCCGGCCAACGATCTGGCTGCCGAGCTGGGCAACGTGCGCATGGCCAACGTCATCCTGCTGGGGGCGATGCTCGGCCGGCGCGAAATCCTGCCTGTGGCGGGCATCAAACGCACCCTGGACCTGCACATCCCGCCGGAACGGAGCCGCATCATCGAACCGAACAAACGGGCGCTGGACCGGGGCGTGGCCTACGTCCGCGGATAGGGCCGTGCGCCCCTGCACCCTCAGAGCCAGTCTGAAAAGCTTACCACAAAGACACAAAGGCCACAAAGGAACACGAAGGAAACAAATAAAAAAACGCATGGTGCCCTTGGTGTCCTTTGGGTCTTGGTGGTTTTCAGACAAGCTTTCAGGAATTGCCCTATGCGCTTTGGGAACGTTTCTCTGCACTTGGTTTCTGACGGCATCTACTGGGAGGATGGAGGCGGGCTGTTCGGGTTGGTGCCCAAGGCGTTGTGGCAGGAAGTGATGCCACCCGACGAGCGGAACCGCCTGCCGTTCGAGACACGCTGCCTGCTGATCGAAACTGAACGGCAGCGCATCCTGGTGGACACCGGCTATGGCGACAAACTGTCGGACAGGGAGCGCGGCTTCATCAGCCTGGAGGGTGAGCGCCGCCTGTTGCGCAACCTGGAGAGGATAGGCATCGGTCCGCTGGATGTGGATCTGGTGATCAACACCCACCTCCACGCCGACCACTGCGGCGGCAACACCCGCTACGACGACAAGGGGGAACCGGTGCCGACCTTCCCCTGGGCCACCTACTGCGTCCAACGGTTGGAACTGGCCGACGCGATCCTGCCCAATGAGCGGACACGGGCTACCTATCGGCGCGAGAACTTTGAACCGCTGGAGCGGGCCGGACAGTTGCGCATCCTCTCCGGTGACACACGGCTGACCGACCAGGTGCGCGTGGTGGTCACGCCGGGCCACACCCGCGCCCATCAATGCGTGGTGGTGGAAAGTGGCGGCCAGACAGCCCTTTTCCTGGGGGATGTGGCTTCATGGCCGGTGCACATGGAGCGGCTGGCCTGGGTGCCGGCTTACGATGTGGAGCCGCTGGTGAGCCTCGAAACCAAGCGCAACCTGGCCCGCTGGGCCGTCGAGCATCATGTGTTGCTCCTCTTTGAGCACCATCCCCAGATCGCAGCCGGCTATCTATACCCTACCGAGCGGCCCGACCGCTTTCGGTTGGAACCGGTGAAATGGGAGGAGTGAGGCGTATGATCCCTGAGGAGTTTATCCGCTGGGCCTATCACGAGCGGGCGGCGCTCATCCGCCGTCAGGCAGAGGGGGAGAAACTGCCTCCGCACGAAATCTTTTTGAACTTCAGCCGCCACACCCCGGCTGTGGTCTCCTGCGGCCCTGCCGGCCTGAACGCTTCGATCAAAGGGGTGGGCTACCTGCCCAAAGCCGAATACCTGGAGACGATCCTGGAAGCTTATCTGGAGCACATTGAACGGGGCTGGCGCGACGGCTATGGGCAGGAGGGCCTGCAACTCCTGCGGCGCTGGCTCTACGGTGAGGGCTGCCAGGAACGCATTGACTTTACGCGCCTGGGGACGTTAGAGCTGGCGCGGGCTCATTCCTGGGAGAATCTGCGCACCAACCCGCAGGTCACCCTGCTTTTCTATCAGCCGCCGCAGATCAGCTACGAGGTCCGTGGCCGGGCGGAGATCCACCAGCAGGGGAGCCTCTACCATCGCTTTTTGAACGCCCAACATGATGTCTACCACCAGCCGCATCCGGAACGGTGGCCAGAGCGACCGGCATACCTGTTCATAATCGAGGAGATCTATGATAACTCGGCGGCCCCACATGGGTTTGGCCGGCGCATCTATTGATCTCGGTGCTTTGCAGACCGGTTATCAGGTCGTCTCGTCCCATTCCTGGATGGCATCTCTGACCAACTGGCGGGCCGTCAGGTTGGGAATGTCATCCAGGTTGTCATACTGCTGCCCCTCGAACTGAAAGATCACCTTACCGCCCGGGCTGGACCGCACATGCAGGCCCCGTCCGGCCAGCGCCGGGATCAACTGCACCCGCCGCTGGACAATCTGTTCGATCTCCTCGATGAAGCTGGAAACCTGCTCCCCTTCGACCGGTTTCGGTTGCAGGCGGCGTTGAATCGAACCGATCAGGCTGGGCTTTTCGGGTGGCGATGGGGCCTGGCCCATCTCGGCCAACAGGCTCAAAAATTTCTCTTCGACCTCGACCGGCGTCGGGGGTGAGGTGGCCTGGGCGCTGCGCAGCCGCTCCAGATCGGCCCGGCTGCTCTGGCGCATATCCTCCCGCCAGCGGTGTGTCTTCTCCAGGGGGACCAGGGGCGGGACTTCTGCACCCAGCACGCCGGTGAACTGGATCAATTCCAGGGTTGCATCCAGGACCTGGCGCTTCACCTGTGGGTCGGACACCTCGGCCAGGCTGCGGTAGCGGCTGCCGGCCACCTCAACCTGTAATGGCCCGCCGGGCGCATCCCGCACCAGGGACAGGATCTCGCCGGCAATCTGGAGGGCAGGGCGGATGACGACCTCCTCCTCCTGTTCCTGCCGGCGGGCAACCACCTGCTCTTTCACCCGCCGTCCAAGCCGGACCAGGTAGGCGATCAGAGCAATGATGGTCAACAGGATGAGGCCGATGAGCAGATACAGCAATCGTGACAATTGATCGAGCTCAAGCTCTCCCATACTTCCTCCATCCATTGCTCTCAGGTCCAGCCCCGCCAGCCCCTGAAGGCCTGGCAGGTCTGCCGGGCAGCTCTGTGAAGGCCGCCCGCACGCCGCCTCATTATACCAGACAAAGTGAAATAGGTCCAGTTCTCGTCATGGACCTCACCCCTTCCCCTCTCTATGGAGTCTGCCGAAGGAGTCCTGGTTTGCGCCAGAGACCGCCGTTCTCCGCGCCTCTGCGCTGAGAGCCAGTCTGACAAGTTTACCACCAAGGCCACAAAGGAACACGAAGGAAACGAATACCCTTGGTGTCTTGGTGGTTTTCAGACAAGCTCTGAGAGAGGAAGGGGGCCAGAGGGCAGGGGTGAGGTCGAATCGAACATGGTCGAGCTACCCTCCTGAATTGGCTGGCATTGGGGGCAAAAGTGCGCCGACCGGCCCCCGATGACCAGGCGCTCAATGGGGGTGCCGCAGGCCGGGCAGGGCTTCCCCTGGCGGCCATAGACGGCGAGTTGCTCCTGGTAGCCGCCAGCCCGGCCTTCAGCATCGGTATAACCCTGGTCGTCGAGGGTGGTACCCCGACCGGTGATAGCCTGGGCCAGCACAGTGCGAAGCGCCTGATACAGACGCTCCTGTTCCCCGGCCGACAGGGAACCGGCCTGGCGCAGAGGGTGAAGCCGGGCGGCAAAGAGCGCCTCGTCGGCATAGATATTGCCCACCCCGGCCAGGAATGACTGGTTCAGCAGCAGCGGTTTGAGCCGTCCCGAGCGCCGCGCCAGCAAACGACGAAATTCATCCAGGGTGAACTCGTCGGCCAGAGGCTCCGGCCCAAG
>DAOTYI010000072.1:0-8912 GCA_034434895.1 Anaerolineae bacterium | reverse complement strand
AAGAGACAGGGGAGTGGGAGTGGGAGTGGGCGTCGGTTCGGCCACGGTGAAGGCCAGGCGGTTGGCCCCGGCCACCGTCTGGTCGTTGGCCACGATCACCGCACTGAGCTCATATTCGCCCGGTTTGTCGGCCTGGAAGGTGTAGCTGCGCTGGTCCAGACCGGTGGTGGTCTCGGCAATCGGTCCGCTGTTAGCGTCGGCCACGCTCCACACCACCGAGAAGGTGCTGTTCACCTGGCCCACGGCTGCCTGGGATGCGGCCTGATAGTCGCGCACCAGGTTCCAGATGCGGGGGTCATTCCCTTCGTCCCACAGGGCGCGCATCGCCACCCCGCCCAGGCCAAAGCGGTCAACCAGAGCCAGTTTCCGGCTCAGGCTGCTGGCATCCTCCAGCCAGACGGTGCGTTCCTGGCCGCTGGCCTTGTCCACATAGGTGAAGCGGTAGCGTCCCAGGCTCTCGTCGAACTCGACGCCGGTCGTATCCAGATTGACCGTCACCTGCTCGCCGGGGACGAGGAGGTCGCCGCCCTGCTGGACCACCAGTTTGCTCAGTTCGGCCAGGGCGTCGCGGTAGGTGCGTTCCACCAGCACACCGCCGGCGTTTTCGACGCTGCGGGCGGTGAATACCGGTTGGAGTTTAGAACGTTCCACCTCACCTACGGCCCACCATAGCAAAGCCTCCATCTGACCACCAGGAGCGTAGGCTGCCGGGTCCTGGATGGCCGGGAACTTGAAGCCATCGGCGGCGCGGCCCAGGGCGGCCCAATCGTAAGCCCCTGTCTCCCACCGGTCTTCGGCAATCTGCACCGGCGCCTCGACATGGACCGTCAACCGCTTGCCGTTGGCGTGGAGCTCCTCGGCCAGGCGTTGGACAAAGGCGGTGTAGCTATCGCGCAGGTCAGGGTTGATGCCCCGGTAGTCCAGGTCAATGCCGCTGTACATCTCCCGCATCACCAGTTCCACAATCGCCTGGACGTGGGCCTCCCGCGATTCGGGCAGGACCAGCATATTGTCCACCAGGTCGCTGCGCACCACCCCATCATCGGTCCAGTTGCGCAGGGTGGGCAGGATGCGGTACGACACCTGGCCGCCAGTGCCGGACAACTGCGGCAGGCTGCCCACCACATCGTTTTCGGGACCCAGGTAATAGCCCAGTGGGTTCAATTCCGCCAGGGCCTGCTCGCCCGGCTCGGGGAGCGATACATAGTCGGGCAGTTCGGCGCTGACCTGCGGCGTTTGCCTGCCGCACTGAGCTACGGCCAGCGTCCCCGGCACATAGTTCAGGTGCGACTCGATCAGATCATCTTCTACCACCAGATGGCCGGGCACAAACTCCCATCTGTCGCCGGTCCAGTTGTACAGCGACAGGGTCTCATACGGTTCCGCCGCGTTGGGGATCGGCACGGTCAGGATCACGTCGGTCGGCATTGGGCCTTTGAGGCCGATGCGGTAGATGGGGCTTTTGATCTGCAGGTAGGTCGGGATGGCGGCAGCGGCTTCCTTCAGTTCCTTGCCTGCTTTGCCGCTCATAAACAAAGGGTTAGGCACCGACTCCAACCTGAGTTTCACATCCTTTTCCAGGCCCTGCGGCAACAGGGTGACCTGCATCCCATCCGGGTCCAGCGCCGAGCCTCCCTCCTCGTGCTCTATCGGCTGATAGCCCGCTTCCAGGATGCGCTCCTGGGCCGAGACCGGGGGCAGAAGCAGAGCAGCCACCAGCAACAGAAGGATCAGCAGGTTTAGCACCACCCCTCCCCTTTTGCCTTCCAGCAGGGCGTTGAGCCCCCGCACCACTCGGTTGGGTTTCTCTTCCATTGATCTTCCTCCCTTGTCTTTCATCTCGCAGAATCGCCTGTCTCAAGAAGCGAAAACACCCCGCAGCCAGGTCTGTACAGCATCAGCCCGGCCCGGGGTTGCCCTACAGGCTGTTCTTCTGAAATGCCGGTTCCGTCCTCATTCCTCTACTGCGGCGAGCACGGCGGCCATTCTAGCATAAGCAGGCCGATTTGGCAAATTGCCAGGGGGGAGTGAGACCGGGGAGGATAGTACCAAAAGGGGATTGACAGGGGGGCCGGCTGGGGATATAATGTTCGCTGTGTCGAACCGGTCCGGGATATACCCATCCGCTCCGAAATCGGCCCAAAATCATAAAGAAAAGATAGGAAAATTTGGCTCATTTCTGTTACATCGGGCACGCCACCGTCCTGATCGAGATCGGCCGCCTGCGTGTCCTGACCGATCCGATCCTGCGCAACCGCGTCTTTTTTCTGCAACGCCACGGGCCCAATCCTGCCCCACCGCTGCTGGCCGGGCATCCCCCTGACCTTGTGCTTCTGTCTCACCTGCACTACGACCACACCGACCTGCCTTCCCTGCGACAACTGCCCGCCACCACCCCGGTCATTGCCCCGCGAGGCAGCGGCCGGTATCTGGCACGATGGGCCGGCGTGCAGGTCCACGAGGTCGTTGCCGGCGACAGGCTTCAGATCGCGGATGTGGAGATCTGCGCCCTGCCGGCCGACCACGGGCCCTTGCTGTCGCTGCCCCGCCCTGTGACCTCTTGCTTGGGCTATGTGCTGCGCAACCGGTTGTCGGTGTATTTTGCCGGCGACACCGGCCTGTTCGAGGGGATGGGGGAGATTGGGCAGGCTTTTGACCTGGATGTGGCTCTCCTGCCGGTGTGGGGCTATGGCCATCGCTTAGGCCCCGGCCATTTGACCCCTCTGACGGCTGCCCAGGCCCTGACCCGCCTCCGCCCCCGCGTGGTCGTGCCGATCCACTGGGGCTCGTTGCGCTATCCCGGCCCTCGTGCCTGGTGGGAACGGGCCGAGTTTCTGAGCAGTCCTCCTCACCTCTTCGCCCACTATGCTTCCTCTCTGGCCCCTGAAACGGAGGTACGGGTGCTTGAACCGGGGCAGTGGACGGCGGTGAACTGACAAAAGGCCCCGTCTTGACGACGAGGCCTTTTGCCCCCCAACACAGGCCGATGGTGGCATGGAGGTGCTACGGACCGGGCTGCGTCAGGTAGCGGTCAATCAGATCGGCGATCCAGCGGTAGCGGAACGGCCGGCCGTTGTAGGTCTCCAGAGCAGCATAGCAGCCATAGATCATCTGGGCAATGGGCAGGCCCACGATAGCGACCACCCACAGCAGCGTGACCATGAGCATCACCGGCAGCAGGATCAGGCCCACCAGCACGACAAGCAGCAGACCGCTGACCACCCAACCGATGGTGATCACCACCGCGCCCACGATGGCCAGGGCCAGGATGGCCACGATCCCCGCCACCTGAAAGAGGGTCGCCTGCCGCGCCTGATCCACCACATACGCCGACCGGTCACGGTAGGCATACCAGATAATGGCCGGGATTATGGGACCCAGGACGACTACAATCCCGCCGGTCATCAGCCCCAGGAGGACGGTGACCAGGATGCTGGCATGAGCCAGTGCCGCCCATGTCATCTCCTGGCGGGTCACCCCCAGGTAAACCGGCGGTGAGGCCACCACCCCGGTTTCGTCCCTGGGTTTCTCCTCCACCGCTTCCGGCTCCAGGACTCCTGCCATGTCCGACATCGAAATCACCCCTTTCTGGACGATTGAATGCTCTCACTCCAGGGGAGAGCCTGTCCGCTCCTCTATACGTCATCTTCCAAAAAGGGTTGCGGGTTCGTTTTCTCCTCCCCGCTTCGAGAGGCTGCTGAAAAAGTCCTGGTTTGCACCGCAGAGACGCAGAGGCCGCTGAGTTTTTTATGATTCCTCTGCGTTCTCTGCGTCTCTGCGGTAAACAGCAGGAGGTTTCCACAAAGCGGGGAGAGAAGGGGGCAGGAGGATGAGAAGTGGAAACCCATGTTTTTCCGTGTCATCCGTGCCCCTTATCGCGCCACGATGTTGACCAGCCGGCCGGGCACGACGATCACGGTGACGATCTGTTTGCCCTGAGTGTGACGGATCGCCCCCTCAGTTTGCAGGGCCAGGGAGCGAGCTGTCTCCTCATCTACATCCACCGGCACCTCGATCCGGTCGCGCACCTTGCCGTTAACCTGCACCGGCAGGATGATCATCTCCTCGGCGGCCACCGCCTCATCCCAGGCCGGCCAGGCCTGCTGGTGGATCGAGTAGGGCCGTCCGGTGCGCGTCCACAGCTCCTCGGCGATGTGGGGACAGGCCGGAGCCAGCAGCAACAACAACGTCTCCACCGCCTCCTCCCAGGCCGGCGTGCCATAGAGGGGCGAGTCTTTGGCTTTGAGCAGGGTGTTGTTCAGCTCCATCAGGTTGGCGATATAGGTATTAAAGCTGAACGACTCCATATCCTGCGTCGCCTTGCGGATGGCCTGATGGACCCGGCGGCGCAGGGCGCGGACACTCTGCTCCTCGGCCGGGGCATCATGGCTCGTGCCCGGCTCCAACACGCAATCCCACACCCGGTTCAGGAAGCGGGCCACCCCCTCGATCCCCTGCGAATCCCACGGCCCCCCCTGATCCCAACGCCAGCCGAACATCAGGTAGCCCCGCACTGTATCGGCCCCGTAATGCGCCACCAGGTCGTCGGGGGCAATGACGTTGCCCCGACTCTTGGACATCTTTTCGCTATCCTCGCCCAGGATGATGCCCTGGTTGCGCAGCACGATCATCGGCTCGTCGAAATTCACGATCCCCATGTCGCGCATCACCTTGGTGAAAAAGCGGGTGTAGATCAGGTGCATCGTGGCGTGCTCGATGCCGCCGGTGTAGACATCCACCGGCAGCCAATAGGCCGCTTCGGCCGGGTCAAAGGGCGTCGAGTCGGCGTGAGCCGGTTCCCCCTCCCGGTAGTAGGGGCTGAGATAGGCATACTGGTACCAGGAGGAGCACATAAAGGTATCCATGGTGTCGGTTTCGCGTCTGGCCGGGCCGCCACACTGAGGGCAGGAAGTATGCAAAAAGGTGTCGTGGAACAGCAGGGCATTCTCCCCGGAAGAAGGGATGACCGCATCCTCCGGCAACAATACCGGCAAGTCTTCGTAGGGTACCGGCACCGTGCCACAGCGGTCGCAGTAGACGATGGGGATCGGCGCGCCCCAATAACGCTGGCGGCTGATGCACCAGTCCCGCAGTTTATAGTTGACGGCGAAGCGGCCCTTGCCCGTCTCCTCCAGCCACCTGGTAACCTGCTGCACCGCCACCTCCCCCGGCGTGCCGCTGAACGGCCCCGAGTTGATCATGGTCCCATATTCGGCGTGGAAAAGCAGGTCGCGGTACAAGGGCTGGCCCCACAGCAGTTCCATCGTCGTGCGACAGCCATGCACCTTGGGCTCCAGCTTTTTACAGCGTTCCAGGATCAACCGGTCGGCCTCTTCAGAGTCGAACTCGAGGGTCGCATCGGGAAAGATGAAGGTCCATCGCCCGCCGACCAGTTCCACCCAAAAGCCCGGCTTCAGGTGTTTCCGGACCAGCTCGATGTAGCGATCGGCCTGGTCGGCCTGCAGGGTCACATACAGGTGGCCCTCCTTCTCCTCGAAGCGAAAGCCGGCCTGGCCCAACACCTGGGCAAAACCTTCCTGCACCGAACCGGCCAGGACAAAGCTGCCGGTCGCGCCATCGGGCCGGTCTATCACCGGGATGATCGGCAGGCCGAATTTGAGGGCAAACTGAAAGTCGCGCTCGTCGTGGGCCGGCACGGCCATGATCGCCCCGGTGCCGTAGGTCATCATCACATAATCGGCGATCCAGATGGGGATGCGCGCCCCGTTGACCGGGTTGATCGCGTAAGCGCCGATGAACACCCCTGTTTTCTCTTTTTCGGTGCTGAGCCGCTCGATCTCGGTCTGGCGGCCGGTCTGGGCGATATAGGCTTCCACCTGGGCACGGCATTCGGGCGCCGTCAGCTTCTCGACCAGGGGGTGCTCCGGGGCCAGGACCATAAAGGTCGCCCCCCACAGCGTGTCGGGCCGGGTTGTAAAGACAACGATCTCGTCCCCCTGCTCCGAATAAAAGACAACATCGGCCCCCTCGCTGCGGCCTATCCAGTTGGCCTGCATGGCCACCACCCGCGCCGGCCAGTCAATCTTGCTGAAATCGAGCAGTTCCTCGGCATATTGGGTGATGCGGAAAAACCATTGCTCCAGCTCTTTGCGGATGACCGGTGTGCCACACCGTTCGCAGTGGCGGTCTTCGCCCCACACCTGCTCGCGGGCCAGGGTAGTGTTGCAATGGGGGCAGAAATCCACCGGCGACTTTTTGCGGTAGGCCAGCCCCATGTCGTAGAATTTGCGAAAGAACCACTGGGTCCACCGGTAGTAGCCGGGAAGGCAGGTGATCGCTTCCCGTTCCCAGTCAAACATGGCACCCATGCTTTTGAGCTGGCGACGCATCTTTTCGATGTTGGACAGGGTCCAGACATGAGGGTGGATGCCCCGCTGGATGGCGGCATTTTCAGCCGGCAGGCCGAAAGCGTCAAAGCCCATTGGAAACAGGACGTTGTAGCCGCGCATGCGCATATAGCGCGCCCGCACGTCGGATGGGGCCATGGCGTACCAGTGGCCGATGTGCAGGTCGCCGCTGGGGTAGGGCAGCATGGTCAGCGCATAGTGTTTGGGTCGGCTCTGGTCAACCACCGAGCGGTACAGGCCGTCGGCCTGCCAGCGGGCCTGCCATTTGGGTTCGATCTGTTGCGGGATGTACCTGTCAGTCATCTTGTCTTCCTTTACATGTAGGGCAACTGCGAGCAGTTGCCCTACAGGCTTTTCAAAAACCGGGTCACGATGCGGTTGAACTCTTTCGCTTTGAAGCGCATGGGATGGTGTCCGCCCCACGGCGGCACCCCGGCCTGCTCCGTCACGCCGGGGATGACCTCCACCTGACAGTTGGGGATGGCTGCGCCAAACCAGGCCGCGTTGGCCAGCGGGATGACGGCATCATCCTCGCCCCAGACCACCAACGTCGGGCAGGTGATCCGTTCCAGTTCCTCCTCGGAAAAGTGGCCGGCCCCGGCGCTGTCCACCAGGAGGAGGCATGTCACCCGTTGGGGAGCCATCAGCGCCAGGTCCAGGGCGATCATCCCGCCCCACGACACCCCGCCGACTGCCGCCCTCTCCAGCCCTTCGGCATCCATCAGCTCCAGCAGGGCCTCCGCCTGCTGCTGATGCTCCCGCCGCTCGCCGCCCGACCGGCCATAACCCAGCAGGTCCAGAGCATAAACCGTGAAGCCCGCCTCCGCCAGGGCCGCGACATTGTGCTCCCACACCCGCCAGGTGCTATCGGGGTGGTAGCCGTGGGCCAGCAGGAGAGCCGGGCCCTGGCCTTCCACGTGGGCCTGGATCGGCCCCAATCTGGTCTCGATGATCCGGTCCATGATCTGCTCCTGGTATGGCAAACCCCCTTCGTCAGAGACGAAGGGGGCTGCCATAACCCTCTCTTCAGGTGGACCCGGAGGGACTCGAACCCTCGGCCTCCTCAATGCCATTGAGACGCGCTCCCAACTGCGCTACGGGCCCATGCGGTTTTTCATGCCAGGTGGAGCTGAGGGGATTCGAACCCCTGACCTCATCAGTGCGATTGATGCGCTCTCCCAACTGAGCTACAGCCCCCCGACCCTGGGGCGAAATCTAGTATAGCCCAAAACGGCGCAATTGTCAAAAATGATCGGGCCTGGAAACCGGAAAGGACCTGGCACTTTCCGGCGGCAACCTTGCAGGATCGGTGAAAAGGGAGTATACTGATAGCACAGGCAGGTCTGTACCACGCCGACACGGACAGGAGGGGGCATGATCGGCCGGGTCGTCAAGGGCAAGTACAAGATCTACGATGAGGTGGGGAGCGGAGGCTTTGCCACCGTCTACCTGGGCCGTAACATGGACACCAATGAAATTGTCGCCATCAAGGTCCTCAACCAGCAATATACCTCCGATCCCCGGTATGTGGAGCGTTTCCGCCGCGAAGCGAGCCTGGCCGAGCGCCTCAGACACCCCAACGTGGTCCGCATCCTCGACCACGGCATCGAAGAGGGCCTGCACTTTCTGGTCATGGAGTTTGTCGAAGGTCTGACCCTGAACGAGGTGATTGCCCGTCGGGGCCGGCTGTCTGTCCAGGAGGCGATCTCCTATGCCGAACAGGCCTGCGCCGGATTGGAGGCTGCCCATCAGGCCGGCGTGGTCCATCGTGACATCAAACCGGCCAACCTGATGATCACGCCTGAGGGCACGGTCAAGATCATGGACTTTGGCATCGCCCGCATGGAGTCCCAGGTAGGCCTGACGCAGACCGGCACCTTTATGGGCACCCCCCGCTACATTTCGCCCGAAATGGCCCGTGGCTTTGGGACCGACATCCGCTCCGATCTGTACTCCCTGGGGTTGGTCCTGTACGAAATGCTCGTCGGGCGGCCGCCGTTCGACGCCGATAACCCGTGGGCCATCCTCCGCCAGCAGATCGAAAGCGATCCGCCCCTCATCAGACCAGCGCGCCCCGATGTCCCACCCTGGCTGGAGGCGGTCATCTTCCGGGCCGTCGCCAAAGACCCGGCCGGGCGGTTCCAGACACCGGCGGAGATGCTGGCCGCGCTTCGGGAACAGAGTGCAGTCCCGACCTGGGTGCCGGTCACGGCGACGCCCATCCCCTCCAGGGACGCCACCCTCATCGCGCCGGCGGCAAAAGCGCGGCGGGTGCCTCCGGGCCTGATCATCGGTCTGGTCGGTGCAGCAGTGCTCATGGTTGTGATCCTGGCCATCTTCCTCTACAAAGAGAGCAGAGGGACCGTCCCAACGCCGTTGCCGACCCAGATCGTGATCCAACAGGTGACCGACACGCCGCTCCCAACACCGACCACCCCTCCCCTGGTCGTCGTCGTGACCAACACCCCGACCGATACCGCGACGCCCTCTCCCACCGACACGGCAACGCCTGACCCACCCGCCACCGCGACGCCCCCTCCCACC
>DAOTYI010000071.1:0-20334 GCA_034434895.1 Anaerolineae bacterium | reverse complement strand
TCCACGATCCGCCGATTGAAGCTGAACAGGTCGTCGCCCGGCGACAGTTTTTCCGGCCTGGGGTCCAGCCCCACACACAGCAGGCTGTCGTTGCGCTGCACTGCCCTGGTTAACTGTTGATAGAATGCCATCCCTCTGTGTCCTCGTATCAGGGTGAGCGATTGGAAATCGCACCGGTAGGGCAGAGCGCCGCTCTGCCCCTGGCCGTCCGCCTGCGCGGACGGAGGCAGCCACGCAGGTGGATGCCTGGCCGCATGCCCCTGAGGTGCGACTTGAGTCGCTTGATGCCTGCGGTCGCAGACCCCCGGCGAGCGGAGGAACCTTCTGCGTCCTTCGTGCCCTTTAGTTTATCGCTTCAACTCATGGCTATCCAACACGATGGTGAACGGCCCGTCGTTGTGGATCTCGACCAGCATCACCGCCCCGAACTCGCCGGTCTCGACCCGGCGCAGACCGGCCTGGCGCAGCCGATCGACGAAATAGTCTACCAATGGCGCGGCCACATCGGGCGGGGCGGCATCGGTAAAGCTGGGCCGGCGACCTTTGCGGCAGTCCGCGTACAGGGTGAACTGGGAGATGACCAACGCCTCGCCGCCTACATCGAGGACCGACAGGTTGGTCTTGCCCCCGGCGTCGGCAAAGATGCGCAGGTGGGCGATCTTGTCGGCCAGGCGGTCGGCCTCGGCCGGACCGTCGCCGTGGCCGGCTCCCAGCAGGATGACCAGGCCCGGCCCGATCTCACCGATCACCCGCCCCTCGACCGAAACCCGGCCCCGACAGACCCGTTGGATGACAGCGCGCATGGCTCCCGGTGCTCCCTGTGTCTTGTCCGGGCTATTGTAGCCGTTGCCCCCCGAAAAGTCAAACCGGGAGCGGGGCCAGTCTGGTGTTCGAAGCAGAATATGGGCGTGGGGCACCCCATTGCTTGGCGGGGGGTCTGTGACCCCCGCCAGTGGGGGGCCGCCAGGTCACAGACCTGGCGGGAGCAGGAAAACGGAATGAATGGCGAATGGCGGTTCCTTGACTTTCAGGTCTACATGGCGGCTGCCCCTGGACATTCTCTTTGAATTGCGCTATACTATTCCTGCCGGGCCTGACCTTTCCAGGCCGGCTCGATTTCGTGGAACTGTTGGAGGGCAAGGTGATTGACAAAAACTTTCCGGGCAGAGGCCGTGTGGCCCTGCTCCACACACAGCCGGAAACCGTCCTGGACGATTACCGCCGGTTATTGAAACTGGCCAACTATGAAGCGGCCCTGCCGAAAGATCGGGAGACCCTGCTCAAGATCAACATCTCCTGGCAGCAGTGGTACCCTGCCTGCTCGACGGCCCCCTGGCAGTTGGAAGGGGTCATCCTCACCCTGCTGGCCGACGGCTACCGGAATCTGATCGCTGCCCATAACCGGACGGTGGTGGTAGATGCCTACGTGGGCGAGCGGAACAACAAACACAAGCTGGTCACCGACAAATATCAACTGCGCAACGTGCACCTCTACGAGCCGGAGGTCGAGTGGGTCTACTATGAACCCAAGACGCCGATGCTGGTGCTGGACAAAATATACCCCGACGGCATTAAAATCCCCCAAATTTTCATTGATAAAAACATCATTCAGTTGCCGACGGTCAAGACCCATGTGTTCACCGTGATAACCGGGGCGATGAAGAATGCGTTTGGTGGACTCTTGTCGGAGCGCCGCCACTGGACGCACAGCGTCATCCATGAGACGGTGGTTGACCTGCTGGCCATTCAGCAAGAGATCCACACCGGCCTCTTTGCCGTCATGGATGGCACCTTCGTGGGCGATGGCCCCGGCCCACGGGCCATGTGGTGGCAGGAGAAGGGCCTGATCCTGGCCTCGGCTGACCAGGTGGCCATAGATGCCGTGTCGGCCTATCTGCAGGGGTTCGAGCCGATGGAGCTCAAATTTATCCGCCTGGGCCACGAACAGGGGCTGGGCGTCGGCGACCTCAAGCAGATCGAGATCGTGGGCGACGTGGATGTGGATGAGGTGCGCTGGCACGCCCGCACCGGCGAGACCTTTGCCAGCCGTGGCCAGAAGATGATCTACCATGGCCCGCTCAAGCCGTTTGAGAAGCTGCTGCTGCGCACCCCCATCGTGCCCTGGTCCTATGTCGCCTCACGGGCCTACTACGACGGCCTGTGGTATCCGCTCATCGGCCACAAGCGGGTCCAGGAGGCGCTCAACACCCCCTGGGGACGGCTCTTTGCCGAATATGGCGACACGCCGGCCGTCACCAGGCCGCTCTATGAGCCCAAGGCGGCGGCTGTGGCCGGTCTGCTGGGGGTGGCCACTTCGGCATTGGCGTTGTGGTGGCTGTTGAGCAGGGGGAAAAAAGGGCATAACAGCCGATGAGCAATGCCCTGCGCCAGCTCCTGAACAATCTGGGGTCGGTGATCCTGGCCCTGCTGCTGGCCTTTGCCATCTGGATCGCGGCCACCCTTCAGGCCGATCCGTTCACCAGGGAGGAGGTGGCCAACATCCCGATCACCATGCAACACCAGCCGGCCGGCACCGTCCTCTTTAACCAGAACCAGGTCTCCGACCGGGTAAGCGTTGAGGTCCGTGCCCCGCAGAGTGTGCTGGCCGGGTTGAAGCCATCCGATTTTGTAGCCACGATGGACCTGGCGGGGGTGCAGCCAGGCACGCCGACGCCGGTGACGGTTCAGGTCACCACCACCCAGGAAGCGATCCGCATCGAGGCGATCAACCCTGACAGGCAGATCATCCACCTGGAGTTGGAACGCACGATCACCATGCCGGTCCAGATTCAGGTCCGCGGTCAGGTGGCTATCGGCTACCAGGCTTCCCCGCCGCAGATCCTCCCTGACCAGGTGTCCCTCCTTGGGCCGGAACCCTATCTGGCCTCGGTGGTCTCGGTGACCGGCTTTATTGACATTGAAGGGGCCAGGCAGAATGTCAGCGAACGGGTGGCCCTGACCCCCCTGGATGCCAACGGCAGGGCGGTCGCCGGCCTGCAACTCACGCCCAAACAGGTGGAGGTGCGGGTGAACGTACGCCGCCGGGTGGGCTACAAGCCCGATGTGGAGGTAATCCCCGACCTGCGGGGCAAACCGGCCACAGGCTACCGGCAGGGGATTGTGCTGATCGATCCCTCCACCGTGACCCTGCAAGGGCCCCCCTCTCTTCTGGACAAACTGCCCGGCTTTGTCGAAACATTGCCCATTTCGATCACGGACGCGACCGCGAATCTGTCCCTGCGCACGGCGCTGACCCTGCCGACCGGCATTACGGCCGTCGGCAGCAATCTGGTCACGGTGTTTGTCGAAATCTTGCCCATTCAGAGCAGCCGGACCATGACCGGAACGGTCGAGATCCAGGGGCTTCGTTCCGGGTGGCTGGCCACCCCCTCGCCCCCGGTGGTGGAGGTCATTCTGGAGGGACCCGACCCCCGGCTGGCCGAATTGAAGCCGCACACCCTCCAGATCGTCGTGAACCTGTACGGCTATGCCCTGGGTGTCTATCGCGTCAGGCCCGAAGTGGTGGTGCCGGAGGGGATTACTGTGTTGAGCGTCATCCCTGAGACGATCGAGGTGGAGATCGAACCTGCGCCTGTCCCTACCCCTACCCTGATCATGACCCCGCCTCCGATCCTTCTCCCCAAGTAGGGCAACTGCGAGCAGTTGCCCTACATCCGTGAACGGGCAGGGTAGGAAATGAACAGACGGGTGGCCTTCCCGCCGCTGGGCCTCATCAGCCTGGCGGCGGAATCGTATCTGCGCGCGTTGGGAGTCGAGACGGTCACCCCGCCGCCGACCTCCCGCCGTACCCTCGACATCGGCGTGCAAGGCTCGCCGGAGATGGTCTGCATCCCCTGCAAGCTGCTCTTTGGCAACTATGTCGAGGCAGCGGAACAGGGGGCAACCGACATCGTGATGTTGGGCGGCCCTGGCACCTGTCGCCTGGGCTATTCTGTTGCCCAGCAGGCCCGTCGTCTGTGGGAATGGGGCTTTGCCGTGCGCACGCACACCCTGGACCTCTACCATGTCCCTCGGGACCTGTTCCGTTTGACCCGCGCCTTCGCTGACGGTCGCCCCGCCTACGAACTGGTTGAGCCGGTCCGTTTCCTGCTGGGTCTGCTGAACCTGACCGACGAGCTGGAGACGACGACGCTGGTGGCGCGGGCGCGGGAGCAGGAGCGGGGCGCGGTGGACCGGGCCTATGCCGCCGCGCTGGAGCGCGTCGCTGCGCTGCGCAACCGGCGGGAGTTGGACGAGCAGCGTGACGAGATCGTGGAGCTGGTGCAGGCGGTCGAACCGGACCCCGACCGACCGGTGTTGCGCGTGGGCCTGGTCGGCGACGCCTACACGATCCTCACCCCCTTCCTCAACCACAACCTGGAGGTGCGATTGGGACGGATGGGGGTGGAGGTCTATCGCTGGTTTCACTACACGGGCCGCATCAACCTGCCGCTGCCTTCGCGCCTGCGGCGGGACCGTGGCGGGCGGGCGCGGCGGGCCGGGAGCCGTTACTTAAAGCGGGATGTGGGGGGCTTTGCCCGCGCCACCATCGGGGAGGCGGCGCTGATGGCCGAAGGGGAGGTGGACGGTCTGATCCACATGGCGCCGTTCAACTGCACGCCGGAGACGGTGGCGCAGAGCGCGCTGGTCGCCCTGCAACGCGAGCGCGGCGTGCCGGTGCTCAACCTCTCCTTCGACGAACAGACCGGCCCGGCGGGCGTGGTTACCCGCCTGGAGGCGTTCGTGGACATGTTGTGGGCGGTCCGCCGGCGAAGGGGGTGAGCGATGCGCATCGGTGTCCCCCGTGCCCTCTCCTTCTATCGCTTCCATCCGACCTGGGCTGCCTTCTTTGACCGGCTGGGGCTCGAACTCGTCGTCTCGCCGCCGACGAACCGCGTCATGCTGGAAGCCGGGTTGCGCTATGCCGTCACCGAGACCTGCCTGCCGATGAAGCTGTTTTACGGCCATGTCCGCGCCCTGGTCGGGCGGGTGGACCAGTTGTTGGTGCCCTCGATTCGGCGCCTGGCCCCCGGTTCGAGCAACTGCGCCCGGCTGATCGGCCTGCCCGACCTGCTGCGGGCGACCATGCCCGACTTGCCGCCGCTGATCGCGCCGGACATTGACCTGAGCCAGGAGGCCCGCGCCCTGATGTCGCTGCTGTTGGAGGCGGGGGCGCCGTTCAGCCGCAATCCCCTGACGCTGCGCGATGCGGTTCTGGCAGCCTGGGACGCCTATCGTGCCACCCGCCAGGCGATGATGGAGGGCCGCCTGACGCCCGCCGGCTTCGACCGCCCGACCGGCGAGCTGTCCCCTGCGCCTGCCGATGGCCTGCCGGTCGCCGTCGTTGGCCACCCGTACAATCTGTACGACCCGTTCATCAACCATCACCTGCTGGTCCGCCTGGCCCGCCTGGGGGTGAAGGCGCTGACGCCGGAGCGGCTGGGCCCACAACCGGCGGACGACTACTGGGCCTTTGAGTACGAACTGGTCGGCGCGGCGCGGCTGGCGCTGGAGCGGGGGGTGAAAGGGCTGATCGCGGTGGTGGCGTTCGGCTGCGGGCCGGATGCAATCCTGCTGGATGAGATCCAGCGGCTGAGCCGGGAGAGCGGCGTACCCTTGATGACGCTCGTGCTGGACGAGCACAGCGGCGAGGCCGGCCTGGTCACGCGGCTGGAGGCGTTTGTGGATATGCTGCACTGGAGAGGGGCGAGATGAGCGAGCTCTTTTTGGGCATTGATGTGGGTTCGGTGACGACCAAGTTTGCAGCGGTAGATCGGCAGGGCGGGCTGGCTGCTTCCCTCTACCTGCGCACCGGCGGACAGCCGATCCAGGCGATCCGCCACGGGCTGATGCAGATGGCGGAGCGGCTGCCCTCCGAAGCTCGTGTCCTGGGGGTAGGAACCACCGGCAGCGGCCGTCAACTGGCGGGGGCGATTGTCGGGGCGGACGTGGTCAAGAACGAGATCACCGCCCATGCCGTGGCCGCCCTGCACTTTGTCCCCGATGTGCGCACGGTGATGGACATCGGCGGGCAGGATTCCAAGCTGATCCTGATCCGGGATGGCGTCGTGGTGGACTTTGCCATGAACAGTGTCTGTGCGGCCGGCACCGGCTCGTTCCTGGAGCAGCAGGCCCATCGGCTGGGCATCACCATCGAGGAGCTGGGGCAGCGGGCGCTGCGCTCCGACCATCCGGTGCGCATCGCCGGGCGCTGCACCGTCTTTGCCGAGTCGGACATGGTGCACAAGCAGCAGATGGGCCATCCGGTGGATGACATCATCTACGGCCTCTGCCAGGCGCTGGTGCGCAACTATCTGAACAACCTGGCGCTGGGCAAGACCCTGGAGCCGCCGGTGGTGTTTCAGGGCGGGGTGGCGGCCAATGCCGGGGTGGTGCGGGCCTTCCGCGAGGCGTTAGGGACGGAGGTGATCGTGCTGCCGCACCACGAGGTGATGGGGGCGCTGGGGGCAGCCTTGCTGGCGCTGGAGTGGAGCGACGGCCGGCCGGGTCGTTTCAAGGGCTTTGACGTGGCCCAGGCGGAGGTCCAGGCCACCTCTTTTGAGTGCCACGCCTGTCCCAACCTGTGCGAGATCGCTCAGATCCGGATGGATGGGCGGATCGTGGCCCGCTGGGGCGGGCGATGCGACCGCTGGGAGGTGGTGTGAGCCGGCCGGCAGATGCAAACGGTTTCCTGGGGCGAGGTTGTTTCGCAAGGGCTGCGTCGCAGCCGCCGGTCCGCTTGCCAATCGCCTCGTTCTCTTGTATGATATGTCCGATGCCATGTGCAACGTTAGGTTGTGAGAGCTTGTCTGAAAACCACCAAGACACAAAGGACACCAGGGCACCATGCTTCTTTTTTTCATTCCCTTCGTGTTCTTTGTGCCTTTGTGGTGAGCTTTTCAGACTGGCAAGGTTTCCTCCCCATCCCCGCACCGCGCAGCGGCAGGGGGGAGGGACAGGCCGGTGTAATGGCCAGAGGGCTCCCAAGGCCTCTGGGAAAAAAGTTGCACAATGGCGCCGGGTCCATGCTGCGATACTGTCTGGAAGTGGCGGGGAGATGAGGAGATGAGCGAGTTGTATCCCATGTTGGGTGTGGAGGAAGCTCTGGAAAGGGTGCTGGCCGCCTTCCAGCCGCTGGAGCCGGAGCGTGTGCCGGTGCTGGAAGCTCTGGGGCGGGTGCTGACCGAGGATCTCCTGGCCGACATGGATATTCCACCCCTGACCAACACGGCGATGGACGGCTATGCTGTGCGCGCTGCCGACACGGACGGAGCCGGTCCCGACCGGCCGGCGCGCCTGCGCGTCATTTACGACCTGGCCGCCGGCTACACCACCGACGTGGCGGTGCGGCCCGGCACGGCCATCCGCATCATGACCGGTGCCCCCCTCCCGCCCGGCGCCGATGCCGTGGTCCAGTTCGAGGATACGGCGCGGGAGGGGGAGTGGGTTCACATCTTCAAGGGGGTGCCGGTGGGCAGGAATGTCCGCCAGGCCGGCGAGGATGTGCAGCGGGGCGCGCTCATCCTGCCACGGGGCAGCGAGGTCCGCCCTCAAGAGGTGGGGATGCTGGCCGCCCTCGGCCACAAGGAGGTGTGGGTCCACCGCCGGCCGCGGGTGGCTATCCTGGCCACCGGCGATGAGGTGATCGAGATCGATGCCCCCTGGCAGCCGGGCAAGATCCGCAATGCCAACTCCTACTCCAACGCTGCCCAGGTGCTGCGCTACGGCGGCGTGCCCCTGTTGCTGGGCATCGCCCGCGACGACGTGGCCGACCTGACGGCCAAAATCCGCGCCGGGCTGGAGCAGGGGGCTGACCTGTTCCTCACCTCTGGCGGCGTCTCGGTGGGCGATTTCGACGTGGTGAAGCAGGTGCTGGCCGCCGAGGGGGAGATGGCCTTCTGGCGGGTGCGGATGAAGCCGGGCAAGCCGCTGGCTTTTGGCCATCTGCGGGGCGTCCCCTTGCTGGGCCTGCCGGGCAACCCGGTGTCGGCGATGGTGGCCTTTGAACTGTTTGCCCGCCCGGCCATCCTCAAGATGCTGGGCAAGACCCGCCTGGAAAAGCCGACGGTGGAGGCGGTGCTGCTGGATGGGATCAGAAGCAAGGATGACCGCCGTCACTATCTGCGCGTGAGCCTGGAGGAGCGGGAGGGCGTCTACCAGGCGCGGCTGACCGGCGACCAGGGATCGGGCATCCTGCTCTCGATGGTGCGGGCACAGGGGCTGGCGATCATCCCGGAGGAGGTGGACCATCTGCCTGCCGGGGCGCGCGTGCGGGTGATGATGCTCGATTGGCCGGAACGTGGGTGAGAATTTGATGGGGTGTATCCGTTGGACAGGGGAATGTCCATGGAATCCGAAGCCCCGTGTAGGGGCGACCGGGATGGCGGTAGGGGCGACCAGGACGGCGGTAGGGGCGACCGGCCGGTCGCCCCTACGTTGGCCACCACACCGATTCCACATGGCCCTGCGCGACGTTCGTTGGCATCATTCCTGGCCGGGTTCAAATCCGCCGTCACCAAACGCATCAACGCCCTGCGTGACGCCCCCGGTGTCCCCATATGGCAACGTAATTATTACGAACACATCATCCGCGACGAGAGGGAATGGGGACTTGTTATATCCTGAACAATCCTGCCCGCTGGGAAACCGACGAAAACAACCCCCGTCTCTGTCACAGGAGGTTCGTCGGAAATGCTAGCCCTGCAAAACCTGCGTCAAATCCTCAAGACGATCTCGCAGGACGTGGAGGTGCTCCCCGCCGTCGGCGGCGCGGTGGAGGATCTGGAGCGTCCCGACTTTGAAGAACGAGAGGGTCAGGTACTGAAAACAGGAGAAGGTCTCTGGAAGGAAGATAGAGGATACAATAGATGAAACCATCATATGGAGGATGCCGATGAGACTCTATGCCGATAACGCCAAATGTTCCGGCTGTCGGGCCTGCCTGGTGGCCTGTTCGCTGCACCTGTTCGGCGAGAACAACCCCAAGAAGGCGGCCCTGGCCATCGTGCCCCACTTTCCCGCGCCGGGTACCTTCGAGGTCAAGGTCTGCACCCAGTGCGGGGAGTGCGCGGCGGTCTGCCCGGTGGAGGCCATCCACCAGAACGACAGGGGTGCCTACTACGTCGAACCGGACGAGTGCACCCTGTGTCTGGCCTGCGTGGACGCCTGCCCCGAAGGCGTTGTCTTTACCCGCCCCGACGTCGAACACGTCTGGGAGTGCGACCTGTGCGGCGAGTGCGTGGACGTGTGCGGCACCTCCGCGCTGTGGATCGCCGAATAATCGAGGAGGTAGACAATGATGTACGGCTATGCTGGACATATCCTGCGCGTGAACCTGAGCACCGGCGCGATCACCACCGAACCGACGCCGGAGAAGGTGGTGCGTGACTTCCTGGGCGGCCGGGGGTTGGGCGCCTACCTGTTGTGGACCGAGGTGCCCAAAGGCGCCGACCCACTGGGGCCGGAGAACAAACTCTTTGCCTCGCCGGGGCCGCTGTCGGGCACACTGTTCCCCGGCGCGGGCAAGATGGACTGGACCACCAGGTCGCCGCTCACCGGCGGCTATGCCAGCGCCAGCGTCGGCGGCATGCTCACCGCCGAGATCCGCTACGCCGGCTATGATTCGATCATCCTCGAAGGGGTCAGCCCCAAACCGGTCTACCTGTTCGTGGACGATGACAGGGTGGAACTGCGCGATGCGAGCGCCTGGTGGGGCATGGGCTCGTTCGCACTGGAAAAGCGGCTGAAGGAAGAACTGGGCGAAGAGTTCCAGATCGCCACCATCGGCCCGGCCGGCGAGAACCTGGTCAGGTACGCCTGCATCAACCACGACTATGGGCGACAGGCCGGGCGCGGCGGCGTCGGCACGGTGATGGGCGCGAAGAAGGTCAAGGCCATCGCCGTGCGCGGCAGCAAGGGCATCCCCATCGCCGATGTGGACCGCTTCCTCCGCACGGCCAAAGCGGCCTACCGCGCCTGCAAGGAGGCCGAGTTGCTGGAGGAGTGGACGCGCTACGGCACGATGATGATCACCTCCTGGTGCGACGAAAACGGCGCGCTGCCCACCCGCAACTTTCAATCCGGCTCGTTCGAACAGGGGCCCAACATCTATGCCCCGGTCTTTCGGGAAAAGATCGTCCTCACCGACAAGGGCTGCTTCGGCTGCCCGTGCCCGTGCGGCAAATACTCCTACTCGAAAAAGTACAACATCTACGTCGAAGGGCCCGAGTACGAGACCAACGGTATGCTCGGCTCCGACGTGGGGCTGGGCGACATCGAGGACATTGCCAGGGCCAACCAGTTATGCGACGAGTTGGGGCTGGATTCGATCTCGACCGGCGGCTGTATCGCCTGGGCGATGGAGTGCTACGAGAGGGGGATTCTGAGCAGGGAGCAGACCGGCGGGCTGGAGCTGCGCTTTGGCAACGCCGAGGCCGTCTTTACCCTCATCGAGCGCATCGCCCGCCGCGAGGGCTGGCTGGGCAACCTCCTGGCCGAAGGGGTCAGGCGGGCGGCGGCGGAGGTGGGACAGGGCAGCGAGAAATGGGCCATCCACGTCAAGGGGATGGAGCAGAGCGCCTACGCCACCCACAGCGCCACCTCGATGCTGTTGGCTTACATGACCGCCGACGTGGGCGCACACCACAACCGCGCCTGGGCCATCACCTACGACCTGGCCGTGGGCCGTGACAGGGTGGTGCCCGAAAAGGCTGCCAGGGTGGTCGAGTTGCAGCACATCCGCCCCCTGCTGGATTGCCTGGGCTGCTGCCGCCTGCAGTGGGTTGAGTTGGGCATGCCGCTGGAACACTATGCCCCGGCTCTGAGCGCCCTGACCGGCGTCGAATACTCGTGGCAGGAGCTGCTGCACATCTCGGAGCGGATCTGGAACCTGACGCGCCTGATCTGGGTGCGCGATGTAGAGGGCTTTGGGCGGGCCTGGGATGCGCCCCCGCCCCGCTTTGTGGAGGAGCCGGCCGTCGGCGGCGTCACGGATGGCCAATTCACGCCGCCGGAGGCGGCTCAGAAGATGCTCGACTATTATTATGAAAAGCGGGGCTGGGATGCTAACGGCATCCCCACGCCGGAGACGCTGGCGCGGCTGGGGTTGACCGACCTGGTGGGCAGGTAGCCGTTTGGCCGTCACGCTGCTTGTGGCCGGGATGTTGAAAGAGTATACCGGCGGCCAGGGGCGTCTGGAACTGGCCGCCGGTCCCACTGTGCGGGAGATGCTCGAAGGGATCGGCATCCCGCCGGCGCTGGTGGCGGCGGTCGTGCACCAGGGCCGCCTCCTCTCCAAGGAGTATCGGCCTCAGGATGGGGAAACGATCAAGGTGCTTGCCGTCAGCGGGGGGGGGTGAGCAGCTTTTGCGCCGCGGCCCACACCTCTACCTGCCCCCAGCCGTAGACGTTGTTCGGCACGCTGTCCGGCCCATCCTCCCCACAGGCGCACACCGCCACCGGCCGGCCGCTGCTGATCTGGGTGAGCCAGCCCGGAACGGTGGGGCATACCGCTTCAGGCGTCAACGGCTGGGCCGTCTCGACCAGCAACGCTTCGGTGCGCTCCAGGTCGCCGATCAGGCTGGGGTCCACTGACCAGAGCAGGGCGACCGCCCCGGCCACGTGCGGCCCGGCCATCGAGGTCCCTGCGCTGCTGGCATAGCCGTCCGGCACCGCCGAGCGGATCTCCACCCCCGGCGCCACCAGATCGGGTTTGAGGCGCCGGCTGCCATCAGCCGTTACCGGACCACGGCTGCTAAAGCCTGCCACCTGGTCGCCCTGGGCGATGGCCCCTACGGTGAAAACCGAGTCGTACAGGGCCGGCGGGTCCTGAACGGTGCCACAGGCCGGCCCTTCGTTCCCGGCGCTGACAACCATCATCTGTCCCGCCGCCCGCAGGTGGTCCACCGCCAGGCGCAGCGTATCGGGACGGCAGCCTTCCCGCGCCGGGCACCCCCATGAGTTGTTGACCACCTGCGCCCCCCGCGCCGGGTCGCCGTCGTGGAACGGATCGCCGCCCAGGGGGAAGGGGGCCAGCAGGAACTCCATGCAGCTCACATAACTGCCCGGATTGCCGATGCCGTGGCGCATGTTGCGGCAGGCGATCCAGCGCGCCCCCGGCGCCAGCCCGATCCTGTTCTCCCCATCCCGGCCCACCATCGTGCCGGTGGTGTGGGTGCCATGGCCGTTGTCGTCCCACGGCACGGCTCTGCCGTCCCACGGGTCGTACCAGTGATAGTTGTGATCGGCCGAGGTGCCATCCCAGCCCAGATAGGCCGTCTTGAGGGCCGGATGTTCCCAGGCCACGCCGGTATCGGCATTGCCGACGATCACCCCCTGGCCGGTGTAGCCCAGTTCCCACAGCCGGTCGGCGCCCAGCTCGCGCACATTCCACTCCACGCCGCGCGGACCGCTGACGTCCGCAGCGGGCAGCTTGAAGGGATGGGCATAGCGCCGCACACCGGGCTGGAACAGCACCCAGGCCACCCCTGGCCGGTGGGCAAAGGTGTGGCGCAGGCCGGGACGGTCCAGCACTTCGATCAGGTTGACCAGGTAGTGAGGGCGGTAGGGCACCCCCCGTCGGTCAAGCTCGGCCCGCAGCGGAGCCTGGCTGCGCTCCGCCGTCTCGACCAGGGTGCGATACACCCACGCCCGCCGCTCAACCGGGTCGGCGATGGCCGCCGCCGGGCGCAGGTCGGCCTGCTCTTCCAGGACGATGAGAAAGCCGTCGGGGTGAAAGCCGGGGATGCCCAGGGTCAGGTACAGGGCCAGCACCCCGGCCCAAACCAGGCCCGCCACGCCCGCCGAGGTCAGCAGCCCCCCCCGGCTTTCCCTTGCCGCCGTCTGACCCCGCAGAAGCTCGATGGCCTTGCGCCCGCCCCACAGCACCAGGCCCAACCCGGCGGCCGCCAGCGGTGCCCAGACCTGCGCCAGCCAGTGCAGCATCTCCTCCTGGCTGCGGGGGTCCACAAAAGCGATGTGGAACCAGTCATACAGGAAATGGACCGTCGCCGCCGGCCAGATCGAGCCGCCGGCCCGGACCGTCAGTTCGGTGGCCAGCAGTCCCAGCCCCAGCGCCGCGGCGAAGCGCAGCAGCGCCCCCCAGTCGCCGCCGGGCAGGATGGTGCCCCCCTGGGCGGCGATGAACAGCAGCAGGCTGCCGGCAGCGGCCCCGGTGCGGCTGCGGGTTGCCCGCCACAGCCAGGCCAGGGCCAGGCCGCGAAAAAGAAGCTCCTCACCCAGGGCGTTGGGCAATGCCTGGAGAGCGTTGGCGGCTGTGGTGCCGGCGCTGCCCAGCGAACCGACCAGCACCCACGGCCAGACGATGGCCGCACCGCTGCCCAGGGCCAGCCACCAGGCTGAAGGGTTAAACCACCGGCGCAGGCCGGCCTGCCGCCAGGCCCGAAGCAGCGAACCCCCACCGTGGCGGGCTTCCAGCCAGCCCGCCCCCAGCAGCAGAAAGGGCAGGACCAGCGCCAGCCGCAGCGCGGCCGTGATGGCCCGTTCGGAGGTGCCGGGGCCGAAGGTCGTCGGCCCAACCTGCGGTCCCAGCAGGCGGGCCACGGCGTTGAGCGCCTGGAACAGGGCGATGAGGAGCGCCAGCGTTGCGGTGGTGCGCCACAGTTCGCGCCCCGGCCGTCGGCCGGCCAGATAGAGGGGCACAAAAGCCGCCAGATAGCACCCCAGGGTCAGCCCGGTGTTGAGCAGGCCGAACCCCCAATCGGGCAGCCTGGAATCGCCGGGGACGATCTCACCCAGCATGGTCACGATTTCGGGGGGGCGGTTGGTCACCACCTCAAGCGCCAGGGTGACGGTCAACGGCACGGCGGCCAGCCACAGGGCCATGGCCAACAGGAGGAACCAGGAGCCACAGCCGGGTCGGGAGGAAGAAGGGTCTGTCATGTCGGGAAAACCTCTGACCAGGATAGAACCGGGTGAAGGGTTACAAGCTCTCGTTCAGCCTTTCCGGGTGTTCCCTCAGCCAACAGCGGTATGCCTGGGCAATCTGCTCCAGGTCGGTCAGATGGTACCTGCAGAGTTTGTGCAACTCTTCAGGAGTCACCTCGTGATAGAAATGGGTCAGCCGGTTCCGATAGCCGGCCAGGACTCGCAGCAGAGCCGCCTCATCGGGGGAGAGGACAGTTTGCCTTCCCAGCTCGGAGGCAATCTCCTTATATTCACTCACGCCCAGGCCAAAGCCCTTCACCAGGATATGGCGGCCGAGGTCGAACAGAGCCTCCAGGGCACGGCGCAGGCAGGATTCGGCTGCCCAGATATTCCGGGCATCGGCAAAGAATGCCGGTTGGTCGTGGAGTGGCAATGTGCGAATCTCCCCGATCATCCGCTCCACCCAGGCCAGGCGGTCGGCGACGATCCGTTGCGAAATCTTGCCAGGGGTCAAGGGGATCCTCCCAGAATGAGGGCTATCCGTTCCCGCTCCAGGGGGACCAGGTCGCCGGCCCGGCGCAGGGAGTAGAGATCGTACTCGTCGGCCTCCACTTCGTCCCGGGCATACAGCCGTTCGCCGCGCACGATGTTCGCCGCCAGGAAAGGGTCGGCCTCTTCCATGGAAACCAGGTCCACCCTGCCGACCTGGAACAGGTCTTCCAGAGCAATGGCAAGCCGGGCTTTATCCTGCACAGAGAGGCGCTGTCCCCAAGCGGGCTTGACGCCGATGTCCAGATCGGAGCGGTCGGAGGGGAAGGAGAGGAGTGTCCCCTCCATCCAGGCCCGTGCCTGGTCGGCCCGGCTACCAAAGGCATAGAGGATCTCGACCTGAAACGTTTCGCAGAGGCGGGCGAGAGCACTCTGCCTCTGGGCGGCTCTCTCCTGGGAACTGTAGCCCGTCTCCATTCTGCCTTCCTTCCCTTGCGTCTTTGACCGTCTGGGCGGGTGGAGCGTTGCTCCGCTCGTGCCGGCCCGGCGGGAGCCACTGTCCCGATTATACTCCCAACCCTGCTCCCCGGCAAATTGCCGGCCTGGTGAAAAAGACCTTCGTGCCCTTCCCATCGCTCGGCGGGGGCCTGTGACCCCCGCCAGTGGGGGGCCTTTGGGGGTTTCAGACCGGCTCTGCCAGTTTCCCAAAAGCTGCCAATCGTGCTATACTGGCCCCCGGCTTGAGGACCGAGGCATGATGGAAGAGACCAGACGGCTGTTTCGCACCCTGGCTGTCGCCAACTTTATCCTTTACTTCGGATTCAACATCTGGCAGGCGATTTTCACCAACTTTGCCGTGGAGGAGCTGGGCGTCCGTGCCGACCAGATCGGCGTGATCCAGTCGGTGCGCGAGATCCCGGGCCTGATGGGCTTTGTGATGGGCTTCCTGGTATTGTGGCTGTCGGAGATGCGGGTGATGGGGCTGAGTGTGTTGTTGCTGGGCCTGGGCCTGGTGCTCACCGGCCGGTCAGACACCTTTGTCACCCTGCTCCTGAGCACACTGGTGATGAGTTTTGGCTTTCACTTTTTCTATCCCAGCAGTTCCAGCCTGGTGCTTATGGGGCACAAGGAAGAGGAAGCCCCCAGGGTCCTGGGCCGTCTGGGGAGTGTCGCGGCCCTGGCTGCTGTGGTCGGGACGGTTATCATCTGGCTGTTTGTGGATGGCGTGCAGATCGGGCCGCTACACATCGCCGGTTGGGGCTATCGCCCGCTGCTCTATGCCGTGGGCGGCGCAGTCGTCGTCGGCAGCCTGTTCACCCTGCACGACGGGCGGGGGAAAAGCGGCCCTCACCAGCGGCGCAAGGTGGTCTTTCGTCGTGATTACTGGCTCTACTACGCCCTGACCTTTCTGATGGGCTGTCGCCGCCACATCTTTACCACCTTTGCCATCTTTTTGCTGGTCCAGGTGCATGGCATCAGCGTACGCCAGGCAGCGACCCTGTTCCTGGTTAACAACCTGGTGAGCACCTACTCGGCGGCCCAACTGGGGCGAGTGGTGGCCCGCTTCGGCGAGCGCAAGGTGCTGACCGTCAACTTCCTGGGGCTGATCGGCGTCTTCCTGGGCTATGCTTTCATCTCATACCTGCCGATTCTGTACATTCTCTTTGTTTTGGACAATGTCTTTTTCGGCTTCAGTCTGGCGGTGGATTCCTACTTTCAAAAGATCGCCCACACGCCGGCAGAGATCAGCAGCAATGTCGGCCTGGCGCAGACCATCAACCATATCTCGGCGTTGGGGGTGCCGGTGCTGGGGGGCATCCTGTGGGAACAGGTCGCCCCATCGGCCACCTTTCTGGCGGGTGTGGCCATTGTCGCCATTGCTCTGGGGCTGGTGCAGTGGATCCGTCCCCGCCCTGCCCCGGTGCTCCACCCCATGCCGTTAGATTGAAATGACGAGGAGGATGTATATGCAAGTAGATGAGGAACAACTGTGTGTCAACACCATCCGCACCTTGGCCATGGATGCCATCCAAAAGGCCAACTCCGGCCATCCCGGCATGCCGCTGGGCATGGCCGACGCCGCCTATGTGCTGTGGACCCGTTTCCTGAAGCATAACCCGGCCGACCCGGCCTGGCCGGACCGGGACCGGTTCGTGCTCTCGGCGGGGCATGGTTCGATGCTGCTCTACAGCCTGCTGTACCTGACCGGCTACGACCTGTCTCTGGAGCAACTGCAACAGTTTCGGCAATGGGGCAGCCTGACCCCCGGCCACCCGGAGCATGGCGAGACGCCGGGTGTGGAGACGACGGCCGGACCACTGGGCCAGGGGTTTGCTGTTGGCGTGGGGCTGGCCCTGGCCGAACGGATGCTGGCTGCCGAATTCAACCGCCCCGGCTTTGAGATCGTGAACCACTACACCTATGGCCTGGTCAGCGATGGCGACCTGATGGAGGGCATCTCCCACGAGGCGGCATCGCTGGCCGGCCATCTGGGGTTGGGCAGGCTCATCTATCTGTATGATGACAACCACATCACCATCGAGGGGGACACGGCCCTGACCTTCAGCGAGGATGTGGGCGGGCGGTTTGCCGCATATGGCTGGCAGGTGCAGGCGGTGGACGGCCACAACCGCGCCGCCGTGGCCGAGGCGATCCGGCAGGCTCAGGCCGAGGCGGAACGCCCATCGCTCATCATCTGTCGCACCCATATCGGCTACGGCAGCCCACACAAGCAGGACACAGCCCAGGCCCACGGCGAGCCGTTAGGGGAAGAGGAGGTGCGGCTGACCAAAGAGGCTCTGGGCTGGCCACCTGATGCCCGGTTCTTTGTCCCTGATCAGGCCCTGGCCCACTTTCGCACCGCTCTCGACCGGGGCGCCGAGGCTCAGGGCAGGTGGGAAGAGCTGTTTGCCCGCTATGCCAGGAAATATCCTGACCTGGCGGCTGAATGGAACCGCCGTATGGCCGGCGCGCTGCCGGCCGGTTGGGAGGAGGTGCTGCCGACCTTCAAACCGGGCGATGCGCCCATCGCCACCCGCGTTGCCGGCGGCAAGATCATGGCCGCTCTGGCTCCGCGGCTGCCGGAGCTGGTCGGCGGCTCGGCCGACCTGCACCCCTCGACCAAGACCTACCTCAGCGCCTACCCGGCGGTGCGCAGGGGGGAGTATGGCGGGCGCAACCTGCACTTTGGCATCCGCGAGCATGCCATGGGCGGCATCCTCAACGGTCTGGCTTTGCACGGCGGCTTCCGGCCCTACGGCAGCACCTTCCTGGTGTTCAGCGATTATATGCGGCCCAGCATCCGTCTGGCGGCGATGATGCGCCTGCCGGTGATCTATGTGTTCACCCACGACAGCATTTTCGTCGGCGAGGATGGCCCCACCCATCAGCCGGTGGAGCAGATCGCCAGCCTGCGGGCCATCCCCGGTCTGACCGTGCTCCGCCCGGCCGATGCCAGGGAGACGGCCGGAGCCTGGCGGTTCATGATGGAGCATCGCACCGGTCCGGTGGCGTTGCTGCTCAGCCGACAGAACCTGGCCATTCTGGCGGAAACAGACCCGGCTGCTGTGGCTCGCGGGGCCTACATGGTCGCCGATGCACCCGATCCGCAGGTGATCCTCCTGGCCAGCGGCTCAGAGGTGGCGGTGGCCCTGGAGGCGGGGAGGCTCCTGGCTGCCGAGGGGATCGCCGCCCGTGTGGTCTCGATGCCCGGCTGGGAGCTGTTCGAGGCCCAGCCACGGGCCTATCAGGAAGCGGTGTTGCCGCCAGGGGTGACGGCCCGTGTAGCCGTGGAGGCCGGCGTGCCACTGGGCTGGGAGCGATATGTGGGCCGTCGGGGTGAGATCGTCGGCCTGAACCGCTTTGGCGCTTCTGCTCCTTACCAGGTGCTGGCGGAAAAGTTTGGCTTCACGGCGCAGGTGATTGCCGCGCGGGCGCGGGCGTGCCTGGAGCGGGGGGAATGACACAGGAATCAAAAGGGCCAGCCTCTTGGCTGGCCCCTTCTTCATCTTCAGGTCCTGCTACTTTGGGGAAGCCAATGGATGGTCAACTCATTTGCTACCGATTGGAATTCTGGATCGCCGGTCACCAGTGTGGCCTTGTGCTGGTGGGCCAGTGCAGCAGCAAAGGTGTCGGCGTAGGCTAGAGGATGTAGTGTTTTGATATGGGCTGCCAGCAAAGCAAGATTGCGTTCGACCGGCACGATTTCCAGAGCCGTCGCCTCTAGCATGGCAATGGCTTCATACATCCGTGCCCGGCCCCAACGCCGCTCGATGATGTAGGCTACCTCACCGACGTTCACCCAGGTCATCAACAGGCGACCCTCGCCCCTCTTTGCTTGCCGCAACAGCGTGGCAACCTGCTCGCCACCCGGCTCCTTGTTCAACAAGGCGAGCACGGCAAAGCTGTCGAGGACCCAGGTTTCAGCCACAGTTCTTTTCCCCCAGTTCCTGTTCTCGTCTGTGTTCAGCGAGCAGATCGGCCGTCAGCGAGGGTCCATCTTCCAACAGGCCGTACAAAGCCTCCACCGGGTCGTTGGGCAACGGTACCAATGCCAGGACCGGGCCATAGTCTACGAACTGCACGCGCGAGCCTTTTTTCAAGCCATGCTTTTCCCGGATCGGCTTGGGAATGACCACCCAGCCTTTCGCCGAAACGGTTGTTGTGTGCATATTCACCTCTATGGTATATCTGTTCTGTGTATCAGTATACCACAAATGTGCATTAGGGACAACAACCAGGAGGATGGGGTGTTCGTAGCAGAAGAATGGAACACCCCGCCCACCCTGCTCCCGCCAGGTCTGTGATCCGGCGGCCCCCCCACTGTAGGGCAACTGCGAGCAGTTGCCCTACAAACGCACCAACCTTGCGTTCCCCACTGGCGTTCTGCTTCGAACACCCGGATGGTATTACGGTTGCCGACGGTCGGGACATGCCAGCGCAGTTTGATCCTCAACTGCCTAGCGGCCGCTTGCCCGGCATCCCTGCCCGGCGGGGATATTTTTCCGGTGTAGGGCTGACCTTCTCGACGATGACCAGGGAACGGTCTTCTGGCAGGCCGGGCAGCTCCACCGCCAGGACGCGGTGCAGTTCGCCGCCCAGGAGTTGGATGGCCCGTTCGGCGGTCCAGGCTTCGGCCGGGCCCGATTCCCCCTTTTGGGCCACCACCCAGCCTCCGACTTTGCAGAAAGGCAGGGTGTATTCGACCACGACCGGCAGTTCGGCCACGGCGCGGGCCAGGGCCAGGTCATACCCCTCCCGGTGGGCCGGGTCGTGGGCCAGCTCTTCGGCGCGGGCGTGGATGGCGGTCGTGTGTTGCAGGCCCAGGCGCGCGATCATGTGTTCCAGGAAGGTCACCTTTTTGCCGGTCGCCTCCAACAGGGTCAGGCGGACGGCAGGGCAAACCAGTTTCAACGGAATACCGGGGAATCCGGCGCCGGCGCCCACGTCAATCAGGCGGGCATCGGGCCGGCTCAGCACCTGCCGCACCTCCTCGGCCAGCAGGCAGGAGAGGGAATCGAGGAAGTGGCGGATCTGCACCGGCTCATAGTCGGTGATGGCCGTCAGGTTGAAGCGCTGGTTCCAGGCGACCAGTTCCTCGTAATAAAGCTGAAAGGCGGCCACTTGCCTGTTTGTCAGGCGCAGGCCGAGCGCCCTGGTTCCTTCGATCAGCCGTTGCATGGTGGCGATTCAGACCCCTCCGCCTCCTAAGAGTTTGTCTGAAAACCACCAAGACACAAAGGACACCAGGGGCACCACGCGATTTTTTCGTTTCCTTCGTGTTCCTTTGTGGCTTTTGTGTCTTGGTGGTAAGCTTTTCAGACCAGCTCTAAGAAATATCCCCCTCTCATAGTAACTACCTCGACAATGTTAAATTAACATAAATGGCAGCCAGGGTGGACCTCACCCCATCCCCCAACCCCCTTCCCCTCTCCGCCGCGGAGAGGGGAAGGGGGCCAGGGG